>NZ_JANHDH010000002.1:600000-900000 GCF_026616195.1 Haloarchaeobius amylolyticus | reverse complement strand
GAAGGCGTTCGAGAACCGGTAGAACAGCAGGGCGTTGGCGATGCTGACCGGGATGATGGCGAGCATCTCGCCGACCCAGATGGCCGAGGTGGCGCCGTACTCGATGGCCAGCCCGATGGTGACGAGCTGGGTCTTGTCGCCGAACTCGCCGACGGCCATCATCCCGAAGATGGGGAGCCAGCCGCCGAAGTACTGGGGCACCTCGTGGCCGAAGACGTCGAACGTCTCGTCATCGTCCATGCCGGCGAAGCCGCCGTCGGTCTCGACGCTCTCGGGGTCCGCCGGCGACCCGGCGGCCTCGTCGCTGGCCGGCATCGACCGGTAGAGCAACACGGCGAACAGGCAGAACAGCAGGCCGCTGATGACGGTCAACACGACCGGCGGGAGCGCCTGCTTCACCGCGTTCCCGAACGCGATCTCCAGGGCTGTCCAGCCCGCGAAGGCGGTCCCGGCCGCCGAGACGACGACGGCGGGGTGATAGCGCGTCGAGAGCCCGGCGATGATGAACTGGACCTTCTCACCCGGCAGGACGGCGAGCTGTGCGACGAACGCGATGGCGACGATCTCGAGGTATTCCATCTGTATCGATGACTCTGGTGGGCCTCTCCGTGTCGGTGCTCAGGCGCCGCCGGTGGCGCGTTCCGGCTCCTGCCCGACCGGTTTGACCCGGATAGAACTCGCGACGGCGTCGGGCAGGCTCTGCTCGTGGCCCTCGACCGCGACGGTCACCATACCGAAGGGCGCCACGTCGACGACCTCGACGACGGTCCCCGGCACGATGCCGGCCTCCTTGAGGTACCGCAGTTCCTCCTCGTCGCGGTCGCTGACGCGGGCGATCTCGACTCGGGCCCCCTCCTCGTGTTCCGAGAGTGCGGTCAGGGTCCCCTCCTCGGGCGGCGAGAGGTCGGCGCCGGGGATGGGGTCGCCGTGGGGGTCGACGGACGGGTTGCCGAGCACCTCGGCGACCCGGCGCTCGAACTCCTCGGAGATGTGGTGTTCGAGCACGTCCGCCTCCTCGTGGACCTCGGACCAGTCGTAGTCGAGGTGCTCGGTGAGGTAGGCCTCGAGCAGGCGGTGGTGCCGGAGGACCTCGAGGGCGACGGTCTCGCCCTCCTCGGTGAGTTCGACGCCCTTGTACTTCTCGCGGTCGACGAGCCCACGGTCGTCGAGCTTCTCGATCATGCTCGTGACCGTCGGCGACGTCACGCCGAGGTACTCCGCGATCTGCGAGGTCGTGACGGGCGTCCCCTCGTGTTCCTGGAGGTGATAGATGGCCTTCAGGTAGTCCTCCATGACGTCGCTGAGCATTCCTACCCGGGATTAGAAGCGTCTAAACCTAAAGTTCTGCGGTAGGCTACTGGTAGGAAGCCACCATCGAGAGCGCGAGAAACGAGGTTCACGGGGCTCTCCTCGTCGTTTTCGCCGGGTGGCCGGAGCGTTCCTATACCCTCGATATGATGGGTACCTTTTATTGGGGGCCGGTCGCCAACGTACAGGTAATGAGTAGCACCGGCAACTACCGGTTCGAGTGTCCGGAGTGCGCCGAGAACATCGAGGTCAACGAGTCCATGAAGGAGGCCATCCAGGCCAGCGGCTGCATCATCTGTGGGACCTCGGTCTCCGACCAGGAGTTCGACCAGTAAGCCGCCGAGCCGTCGCTCTTTAGCCCTCGACCGTTCGCGTCCGCTTCCCGGTGAGCCGTATCGACTCCAACCGATTGATGTGGAACTCCAGTTCCTCCTTCGATTCGTCCCAGATGTCGAACTCCGGCGTCCGGGACTCGCCCAGCTGCTCGACGACCTCTGGCGTCAGGTCCGCACGGGGGATCTCGACGAGGTCACCCGTGGCGATGACGCTCTCCGAGCGCTCGCCGTCCTCGTCGTAGACGACCAGCCGTGCCGGACACGGCTCGTCGAGGTAGTCGGTCTTGGTGCTGCCCTCGCGGAACCCGAGCCTGAGATAGAACTCGCACGCCTCGGCGTCGTAGCCGTACGAGACAGGAAATGAGTACGGGACGTCATCGTCAGCGACGGAGAGGACGCCCGTTCCCTCGGGCCCGAGGAAGGCGTCCATCTCGTCGCGCGTCATATCGACGGTACGTTTGTCTGCCATCGCTCTCGTCGCTAACTCGGGGAGACGACTACGTAAATGTGCGGGACTGCGGCGCCTGCGGTCAGTTCGCCAGGATGGTGCCGAGGAGCTTCGACTGTGCGGCCGAGAGGTGTTCCGACAGCGTCGACCGGGAGATCCCGAGTTCGTCGGCGACCTCGCCGCCGTTGGCTCGTTTCGGGTGCTCGAAGTAGCCCATCTCGTGGGCCGTCTCCAGCACCTCCTGCTGGCGCGCCGTCAACTCGCCGCGGTCGACGAAGATCAGGTTCTCGTCCGAGGCGTCCCCCTCCGACCGGAGCAGTCGCTGGACGTCGAGGCTCGGGTAGGTCCCGCGCAGGTCGCCGACGACGTCCTGTAGCGTCTCCATGTCCGGCGCGTGGAACGTGACGAACAGTGATTCCTCGCGTGCGTGCACGTCGACGACCGGACAGTCGAAGCGCTCGATGCACTCGCACGGACAGAACCGTCCGAGCTCGCGCTGGAACCGGTACGCACTCTTGGATCCGTACGCGAACACCTCGGTCACCTCGTCCGTGAGGGCCACGTCGTCGAGTGTCGCCTCGTCGTCGAGCATGAACTCCTCGGTGACCCCCCCACCGTCGACCGGGTTCACCGACTTCGAGACCGAGTAACTGGCGCTGCCAGTCGCCTCGGTCGCACCCGCGACGGGGCACCCATCGGGTGACTCGATTCGGACCTCCGCACGGATGCCTTCACCCATGCATTCCCTCTGGGTGGGGGCCCTCTTAATGTCTATGTCCCACTGATTCGGGTCGCGGGTCGGATTCCAGCTATCCGAGGGTACTTAAACCACCCCTCATATCGTGGGTAGCTATCCGTACCCCTCCAGCAGGTATACACTGGTAGAGAGACACCCCATGTCCGTCGAGACTTCCACGTTCGAAGATGCCCGTGCCGCCGGTAGCGCAGACCCGATGAACGTCGACGCCGACTCGCTCCTGTCGGCGCTCAACGACGCCGACTGCCGCGCCATCCTCAAGGCGGTTCGCGAGGAGCCGCTGTCGGCCAGCGAACTGTCGGAGTCGTGTGACCTGCCGCTCTCGACGACGTACCGCAAGCTCGAACTCATGACCGACGGGGCCATCCTCCGTGAGCAGACGCGCATCCGGGCCGACGGTGCCCACGCCAAGGAGTACGAACCCCGGTTCGAGAACCTCACCCTCTCGGTCGGCTTCGACGACGAGGACGGGGTCGCGGTCGAGCCGGCTGCTGCGGACTGATTCTGCAGAGAAGGGGTTCGTCGCCTCAGATGCCCTTGCCCATCAGGTGCGAGCGCAGCACGTCGTCGTCCTTGTTCCCGGTGCCCGTGTTCATCAGGACGATGGTGTCGTCCTCGCCGAACTCGCCGCGCCGGGAGAGTTCCCAGGCGCCCGAGGCCGCGGCGGCACACGTCGCGCCCATCTCGAGGCCCTCGTTCTGGGCGACCGTGATGGCCGAGTCGAGGATGTCCGGGTCGCTCGTGGCGACCGCCCCACCGTCGGACTCGCGGATGGCCTCCAGGATCCACGGGCTCGCGCCCGGGTTCGGGATCTCGATGCCGCCACAGATGGTGTCCGGGTGCTCCCACGGCTCGTGTTCGTCCCGGCCGTCCTCGTAGGCGGTGACGATGGGCGCACAGCCCTCGGCCTGGGCGGCGTAGAAGCCGGGCACCTCGTCGGTCAGCTCGAGGTCGTGGAACTCCGTCGCGGCCTTGTACATCCCGACGAGGCCGACGCCGCCGCCGGTCGGGTAGACCACCGCGTCCGGCACGTCCCAGTCGAGTTGCTCGACGAGTTCGTAGTACATCGTCTTCTTGCCCTCGTGGCGGTAGGGCGTCTCGAACGTCTGCAGGGAGTACCAGTGGTCGTTCTCCTCGTCGTCCATGGCGGCCTCGAAGGCCTCACCGGCGTCGGAGATGCGCCCGCCGACGACCGTCATGTCGCCGCCGTGGACGTTCACCATCGCCTTGTTCGTGAAGCCGGCGCGGGCCGGGAGGAAGACGTGCGAGTCCATGTCCGCCCGGGCCGCGTAGGCCGAGGCGGCCTGCCCGGCGTTCCCCGCGGAGGCGAGTGCCACGTCGGTCGCCCCGTGCTGGGCGGCCGCGGTGACCGCGACCGTCTGGCCGCGGTCCTTGAACGTCCCCGTGGGGTTGCGGCCCTCGTCCTTGATGTAGACCATGCCGACGCCGAGTTCGTCCGCGAGGTCAGGACACTCGACGAGCGGGGTCGCGCCCTCGTCCATCGAGACGGCCGCCGAGCGCGGGAACGGGAGCAGTTCCTCGTAGCGCCACAGCGAGTCGAACCGGCGGGAGTCGAGGTCGTCCCGCCAGAGTTCGAGCGAGTCGTAGTCGTAGGCCGGGTCGAGGATGCCGCCGCAGTCGGGGCACCGGTGGGTGGCGGTCTCGGCGTCGAAGCGCTCGCCACACGACACACAGTCCAGCCCGACGAAGGCGTCGGTCGTCTCCATACGCCCGGCTTGGGGGGCGGGTGACTAATCGCTGTCCATCGCCCGCCGACGGCGAGCCAAAATACTGAGTCCCCGGGGGTTTTGACCCCCCACCCCCCTAGGAACGCGTATGGAAGACGACGACGAGGTTATCGTGGTCGGTGGGGGCCTCGCCGGACTGGTGGCGGCCCGTCACCTGGCCGACGCCGGCGCGTCAGTTCGGCTGTTCGAGCGAGCCGACTCGGTGGGTGGCCGGGTCCGGTCCACGCACGAGGAGGGGTTCATCTACGACCGGGGGTTCCAGGTCATGTTCACCGCCTACCCGGCGGCTCGCCGGGAACTCGACTACGACGCCCTCGACCTCCGGGCGTTCACCGCCGGGGCCTGCATCTGCCGGCCCGGCCACCGCTCCATCCTCTCGGACCCGTTCCGCGACCCCGGGTCGCTCACCGAGTCCATCTTCAACCGCGACGTGACGGTCACGGACAAGGTCAACACCCTGCGACTCAAGCGCGAGCTGACGAACCGTCCGACCGAGGCCCTCTTCCAGGGCCCGGACATGTCCATCCGGGAGTACCTGCAGTCCCGCGGGTTCTCCCGGAAGTACCTCGACAACTTCGCCGCCCCCTTCTACGGCGGCATCACGCTCGACCGCTCGCTATCGACCTCGAAGCGGGTCTTCGAGTACACGTTCAAGATGCTCTCGGCCGGCAAGACCGCCGTCCCGGCCAGCGGGATGGGCGAGATAACGGCCCAGCTGGCCGAGCACGCGACGGCGGCCGGCGCGACCGTCCAGACGGGACAGCAGGTCGAGACCGTCCAGCACGACGGGGAGGGCGCGACCGTCGACCTCGGCGGCGAGACCGTCTCGGCCGACGCCGTCGTCGTCGCCACCGACCCCGCCGAGGCCCGGTCGCTCACCGGCGTCGAGGCCATCCCGACCGACGCCCACAGCTGCGTCACGCAGTGGTACGCCATCGAGGATACCGGTGACCTCGACGCCGGCAAGCGCCTGATGCTCAACGCCGAACCCGAGGGACCGAACCAGCTGGTCGACCACACCATCGTCGCTCCGGAGTACGCGCCCGACGGCACCCGGCTCCTGAGTGGGACCTTCCTCGGCGAGCGCGAGGAGTCCGACGAGGAACTCGCCCGCATCGCCCACGAGACGCTGGCCTCGTGGTACCCCGAGCGCCAGTTCGGCGGCTTCGAGTTGCGCCACACCGACCGCATCCCGTTCGCGCAGTTCCAGCAGCCACCGGGCTTCTCCGAGACGCTGCCGGACGTGCGCGACCCTGCCGGGCCCGTCTACCTCGCTGGCGACTACACCCGCTGGTCGTCGATCCAGGGTGCCATGGAGAGCGGGACTGACGCGGCCGACGCGGTCCGGGCGGACCTCGGCTGATTCCTCGAATACCGTTCTACAGCAGTCGCCTGAACTCGCCCAGCGGCGGGAACCGCAGGGTCTCGTCGCCCGACTCGTCGCGGACGATGGGGTGGAACCGGTCCGGGTCCGTGACCAGTGGCGTCTGGAAGTCCGAGCCGCGCATCCGGTTGACCGTCATCCCCGCGGCGAGGGTGGTGAAGGCGGGGAGGACGAGCACGTCGCTCCCCCGGTAGGCGCCCGGCCCGTACAGGAAGCAGGGGTGGGTCCGCCCCTCGATGTCGATGGTCGGGTGGTCGTGGCCGACGACGTACCGGTCCGCACCCGGCTGAGGTTCCTCGTGGCCGTGACACACCACGGTCCCGTCGTCGAGTTCGACGGCGTCCGCGACCGGCAGGTCGGCGACCCGCTCCGCGACGCGTTCGAGTTGCGTGTCGTGGTTCCCAGACACCAGCCGGAGGTCGGCCTGTGCCGTCACGCGGTCGGCGAGGTCGGCGAGCGCCTCGCGTGCCGGGACCGGGACCGTGGTGAACGAGTGGAGCACGTCGCCGGCGAAGACGACCGTCGCGGGGTCGAACCGGTCGAGCAGGCCACCGAGCCGGTCGGCCATCCCGGCGCCCTCGTTCAGGGGGAACTCGACGCTGGAGGCGTGAGCCTTGCCGAGGTGGAGGTCCGCGAGGACGAGGGCGTCGGCGGCGGGGAGGTACGCCGCCCGGTCGGCGAACGAGCAGTCAGTCGCCGCCATCGACCTGCCCGCCGTCGGCGCGGACCGGGTCGTTCAGGTCGAGGGCGTCGGCGAGGTCGTACTCCTCGCCGGTCGCGACGAACAGCACCTCCTCCAGCACGCCGAGGAGTTCCGGCAGGACGTGGACGACGGCCCACGTGATGCCGACGAGAGCGAACACCGAGAGCGTCTGGGAGAGCACGCTGTGGGCGAACCAGAACGAGGTGTGGTTCTCGGGGACGCCGGCCGTCGTCGCCAGCCAGAGGATGGGCCCCTGGGTGAACCAGCCCTTCCCGGCGGCGATGGCGACGAACACGTTCCGGACGAAGTTGAGCACCCAGATGACGCCGATGGCCAGCGCGAAGGACTGGAGCTTGCGCCGGAGCGGTGCCTCGACCGCGACGATGAGGCCCGCGAAGATGGCCATCGAACCGATGCCGGTGCAGGCGTAGACGATGTACGTCGAGAACTCCGAGAAGACGAACATGTTGAGGTAGCCGTACTCCGGCCCGGTGGTGAACTCGGGGTTGTAACCCAGGAGCTGGATACCCCACAGCGTCTCCCGCGCGACCTCCTCGATGAGGGCGCGCCGGACGAACGGGATGGCCTGCGTCGGGTGGTAGATGAGGCCCATGACGCCGACGGCCTTCGAGAGGGTCACGAGCCGTTCGCGGCCCTGGAGGAGCAGGTAGCCGGTGTAGATCGACGCGGGGACCGCGAACAGCGCGAGACCGCCCTCGACGAAACTGCGCACCTCGAACGCGAAGTGGGGGAAGACGGCGAGCCAGAACACGCCGAAGAGGACCCACGTCCCGGCGAGCCAGTACGTGGCGACCCGACGGTCGAACCGGTCTGCGACCGCACCGACGAGGAACGCCGCGATGACGACCCACGCGAGCAGGTCCGGCGTGGACATCCCGAACACGGTCGGGAGTGCGGCGAGATGGGGGAACATGTCCGGGAGAACGGAGAGAACGCATAAAATCTTGTTGCCATCCTGTCGCGCAGTTACCGGTGCGTTACCGTCGCTACGGTCGTTTCTCGGCAGTCTTCACCGGTTCGTCGTCAATCGGCGGCGTGCTCTTTGGCCGTCGTGTACGCCTCGCGGACGCGCCTGAACGACTCCTCGCTCCCGCCGTGGTCCGGGTGGACCTCCATGACCTGCTCGCGGTAGGCCGACCGGACCTCGTCGCTCGACGCCGACGGTGGCAGGCCCAGCGCCCGGAACGCCTGCTCGATGACGTCGTCCTCGTCCGCCTCGACCTCCCAGTCGAGTTCGGGTACCTCGAAGGGGAGGCGCGCGCCGAGGTGGTGGCCGTGCATCTCGTGCTCGCAGAGCACGGCGTAGGTGTCGGTCTGCTGGATGCGGAAGAAGGCGTGGGCGTCGAAGGTCACGGCCACGTCCCGCGACGGCAGGTAGAAGGCGACGGTGTCGCCGGCGACGGGGTGGTCCTCGGCGTACTGCTCGCCGATGGCGTCGAGGTACCAGCGGATCTCCTGGCGGCGACGCGTCTCGCTCGAGACGCGCCGGCCGGCCTCGCGCGCGGTCTCGGCTGGCTCGGGGAAGAGGTACTCGCCCGCGACGAACATCGTCGCCGAGAGCACCGCGAACAGCGCCCCGAGCGACAGGCCGGCGAGCAACCACGACGGGAGCGTCGTCACCCAGCCGAACCCGGCGTCTACCACTGGCAGTGCCACGGGCCAGAGTATGTCGTGGTCGGTAAAGAGTTCGTTGGAGCAAGCGACTTCTTCACCGGCGACCTATCAGCTAGATATGGATTCAGCCGCCCCCGACGCCGCCACGACCGCCGACGAACCGACCACCACGACCGAACACGGCACCGCGTCGACCGACCGGGCCACCGGAACAGCCACCGAGACGCGTCCCCGGTCGCGGTACCTCGACCTCGCACACGTCCGCCTGCACTACCTCGCGGCCGGCGAGGAGACCGACCCGCCCGTCGTCCTCCTCCACGGCGGCGGCCTCGACGAGGCGCGCCTCTCGTGGCGTCACCTCCTGCCCGCCCTCGCCGACGAGCACCACGTCCTCGCCCCCGACTGGCCGGGCTACGGGTCGAGCGGCCCCGCCAGCCGGCAGCCGTCGCTCCGGTACTACGCCGACGTGCTCGCCGAGTTCTGCGACGAACTCGGGCTGGAGCGCGTCTCGCTGGTCGGCATCTCGATGGGGGGCGGCATCGCCCTCCAGTTCGCGACCGACCACACCGACCGCGTCGAGAGACTGGTCCTCGTCGACAGCTACGGCCTCGGGACGAGCGTCCCGGGTGGCCGGCTCGCCTACTGGTTCACCCGCGCCGAGCGGCTGAACCGGGCCCTCTGGTGGCTCTTCAGCCACAGCGACCGTCTGGGCCGGCGCTCCATCCGGAGCATGGTCGTCGAGGGCGACGACGACCTCGAGGCCGACGCCCTGGCCGCCCTCCAGCGCCCCGACGTGGGCGAGGCCTGGCACGCCTTCCAGCGCCACGAGGTGACGCCGACCGGGCTGCGGACCGCCTTCCTCGACCGACTCCCCGACCTCGACGTGCCGACGCTGGTCGTCCACGGCGAGCGCGACCCCCTCGTGCCGGTCGACTGGGCCATCCGCGCCCACGCCATGCTCCCCGATGCGGAGCTGTTCGTCCTCCCCGGCTGTGGCCACATGCCGCCCCGGGAGCGACCCGAGTCGTTCGCGGACCGGGTCCGGGCCTTCCTCGGGTAACCGAGTCCCCGGTTACTCCCGCCGTTATCGTCGTCGCGACCGTACCCTCACTGATGACGCTCGCCGAACAGCTCTACTCGCTCCTGCTGGTGGCCTGGCTCGCGTTCGCCCTGTACGGCCTGTTCGCCTACCAGCGGGGCAGCTGGGCCTGGACCGACATCCGCGTCGGCCTCGTTGGCACCGTCCTCTGGACCGCCTTCGCCGCGACCGAACTGGTCGACGGGCTGTTGCTCCAGGCGGTCCTCGTCTCGGCAGGGCTGGCGCTGCTGGCGCTGTACATCCGGAACAGCCGGGAGGCCGCGACCGCGGCCCCACCGGCGCTCGAGGCGGCACCCGAGGGCGAGTCGGACCCCGCCGCCGACTGAGTAACAAAGTGACTGGGCCGTCGCTGTGTGCGCGGTTCGCGAGCCGGGCCGACGCTACCCGATGTAGCGCAGGTCGTCGTCGCTCGGCACGCTCGCCTGCTGTTGTTGCTCCATCTCCTGTATCTTCCCGATGACCTCCTCCATCTCGTCGGCGCGCTCCTCCAGCGAGGCGTAGTCGAGGTCCATCTCGAAGCGCTCCTCGAGGATCTCGAGGACCGCCTGCGCGCTCTTGGGGTCGACGAGGTAGCCCGAGGTCTCGCCCATCAGGCAGGCTGCATCGAGGTCGCGGCGGCGGCCCAGCCCGAGGACGAGCCCGGAGACGCCGACGATGCCGCCGGCGGGTTCGTCCTCGCGGAACTCGACGCCGAGGTCCTCGAGGTCGCCCTTCAGCGACTCGTCCGTCGCGGCGCCGAGCACCGCGTACTCCTCGATGAGTTCGCCGGTCGGGACGCCGCCGAGGGCGTACGCCGACTCGCAGCCGAACTCCTCGGCGAGGTCAAGGACGGCCGAGGCGAGCCGGTAGTGGCCGTCGTTGCTCTGGGCCTGGTGGTCGCCGGTCAGGACGAGCAGGTCGCGCCCGTCCGTCTCGACCGCGTGGAACTCCAGGTGGGTGAGTTCGGCGATGCCCTCCTCGTCGACGTCGACCTGCGGCGGCAGGTCGTGCGAGTAGACGCGGCGGACGAGTTCGCCGTCGTGCTGGTCGAGGATGTGCTCGGCCGCGAGCTTGCCGACGTGGCCGACGCCGGGCAGTCCCTCGACGAACACCGGGTCCGAAAGCTCCGCTTCAGCGACGTGCTCGATGTCGAGTGGCTCCATACGGCCTACTCGCGGGCGGCGCGCTTAAGAGCGCGTCGGTACTCGCCGTATGGGTCCGCGGGGTCGAACGGGGCCGGCGCGCTGTTGACGGCGTCGGCTCCGCAGTCGGGACAGGTGTCAGAAAGCGTGTACACCGGGCGTTCGTGGCTGTCGCGCCACGCCGCACACACCCGGATGTCCGATTTCATTCGTCGTCGGACCGTCGCTCGCGGTGGTACTCGCCCGTGCCGCCGCGACTCTCGATCTCCGCTCTGGCGCGTGCTGCGGCCTCCTCGAGTTCGGATTCGGCCGTCTTGTAGTTCGGCGCCTTGACCTTGATGCGGTACTCCGGCGAGCCGACGTAGGTCACGTCGAGTTCGACCTCGTCGGGGACCTCGCCGTTGCCCTCGGCGGCCTGCAGGGCCTCCTTCACGTCGTCGACCCCGTCCGGGTTCGGACAGCGCAGGTCGATGTAGCCGGTGACGTTGACGTAGGGCACGGAGACGTTCTCGCGGGCCGTCTCGACGACCTTCTCGATCTCCTCGTCGGTCAGGTCGGCGTCCGCCAGCGCGTTCGGGCCGTGGATGGCCGCCTGCTCGAAGCCCTCGTAGAGGCTGCCGTACTCGCTCAGGAGTTCGTTCGCGACGGAGGCGTACTGCTCGTCGCTCACGTCCTCGCCGAACGCCAGCAGCATCCAGTTGTCGGCCTTCTGCTCGTTCTTCCACTCCTGGATCTTGTCGGAGCGCTGGTGGTTGTTGACGTCCTTGATGGAGAGGTCGATCTGCTGGGACCCCTCGTCGACGTCGAGTACCTTGCAGACGACGGTCTGGCCCTCGCGGACGTGGTCGCGGACGTTCTTGATCCATCCGCTGGCGACCTCGCTGATGTGGACGAGGCCACGCTTGTCCTCGTACTCCTCGAGGTCGACGAAGACGCCGAAGTCCTCTATCTCGTCGACCTTGCCGACGACGAGTTCACCGGAGTCGGGCCAGCCGCTGTACTTCATCGTGCTTCGACCGTCTCGATGACGTCGTGCGGGATGTCGGCCTTGCCGCCCGTGGGCGTGGCCAGCGTCGTGCCACAGACCGCACAGTTGACGTCGGTCGAGGCCTTCCCGAACACGACCTGTTCGTTCTCACAATCGCTGCACTTGACCTTGTAGAAGCTTCCTGCCATGGTTCTACTCCTGGAACTCCAGTCGACCGGTGCGCCATCCCTCGCGGAGGTGCGCCTTGCCGCACTCGCCGCAGCGGTACTTCAGGTCCGTCTTCTTGGTGGGCTTGTCGCCACCGGGGACCTTCGAGAAGCGACCGGCGTTACCGATGGTCTTCTTCCCCTCGCGCTGCTTGCGCTGGTCCCGCTTCATACCGGTGGTGCGACCGGTACGGACCTTCTCGACCTCGTGTTCGTGGTGCTCGTTACAATGTGGGCAGTACGTGTTGAAGCGTCGTGGCATCTGCATAGATATCGGCCTTACGGTCGATTTGGCCACGGTCCTTTAAAACGCATTTGGTTCGGGCCGGTCGGAGCCGTGGATGGGTCTCACTCGGCCGACCCGGCCGCGTCGCCGTCGGGTGACTCGCCGTCGGTATCGTCCGTCTGGCCGGCCGACGCCGACGCCCGGCCCTGGAACGCCTCGCCGAGCTGTGCGCGCCAGGCCTTCGTCTCTTCGAGCCCCGCCGCGAGGTCGTCGAGGCGCTCGTCCAGGGCGTCGATCTCCTCGGCGAGCGCGGTGGCCGTCTCCTCGACGTCGTCGTCCACGGCGTCGAGGCGTCCCTGCACCCGTTCGAGGTCGCCGGCGACGCCCACCAGCTGGTCCTCCATCGAACCCAGCCGGTCGTCGACCGTACTCAGCCGCCCGTCGACGGTCTGAAGCCGCTCCTCGACGGCGTCCAGCCGGCTCGTGACGGTCGCGAACTGGTCCTCCAGTGCGTCGAAGCGCGCCGCCACGTCGGCGTGGCCGCCGCTGGCGTGGTCGAGTTCTCCCTCCACGTCGTCGACCCTGTCCGCCGTGTCGTCGAGTCGCTCTTCCGCGTCGCGGACGCGGCCCGCCGTCCGGTCCAGCCGGTCCGCGGTCTCGGCCAGTTCGTCCGAGGCCGCCGCGAGGTCGTCGCGCACCCGGCTGATGTCCGCCTTGAGTTCGACCACCACGTCGCTGGCGGTCCCGTGCTCGTCGATGAGCGCCTCCAGTCCGTCCGCGTACGCGGCGAAGTCCTCGAGTCGGGACTGCAGGTGGCGAAACCGGACCTCGTCGCTCCGCGCGATGGCCGGCGCGATGTGGTCCCGGAGCGTCTCGAGCTGCTCGGCGTCGACCGCGCCCGACTCCAGAGCGGTCACGAGCGCGTCGACGACGGCCTCCTCGTCGGCATCTGTCGGGCGAACCGGACCGGGCCGCGAGGCCGCCGCCTCGGCCGCAGCGTCGTGCGACCCCGTCGGTTCGACCGGGTCGACCATGTCGATGACCGGCGGTTCGAACACGGACTCGACCGACCGCGGGTCCGCGGTGGTGACGACGTAGCTCGTCGTCACGCTCTCGCCCCCCTGGACGATGTCGACGAGGGCGACCCGCCTGCCGCCCTCCTCCAGTAGCCAGTCGCCGTGGCCCGCCCCGTCGAGGTTCAGGGACTCCAGCGGGAACCCCGGCCCGAGCGACTCGACCAGCCGGACCGCGGCCGCCCCCTCGCGCGTCGACGTGACGCGGTATCGCACCGTCATCGTCTCGTCCCCCGGTTCGATGCCCTTCTCGACCTCGATCCCGTCCTGTACAGCCGTCGTGGTGTTGCTCAGCCCATCTGTGTGCGTCATTCCCAACCCCGTGGTTGGCGTCGATTCGACGCGGACCCACTTTAATTTCACTACGGTTGGAACGTCAACATGTCTGCCGGGAACCGCCCGAGGGCCCGCATCGGCGGCTTCGATACGCTTAATTGGACGGTGTGCAAACGCCCGAGCATGAAGCGCCTCATCATCCACGGGGACCCCGGCATCCGGAAGGACGCCATCATCAGCTACGACGGTGGGGAGGAGGTCCGTTGTTTCTCCATCAGCCGCAACGGCGAATGGCACGGCCCGGACGAGGTCCAGCTGTGGTGCATCGTCGGCGACGAATCCGAGAGACAGGACTTCGACGAGCAGAACTACATCCCGCACCACCTCGAGGTCGACCGCGTCGACGCCGAGACGGTCGACGTCATCAAGGCGAAGGGCAAGCTCTCCGTCTGAATCAGCGACGCAGCCGCGATTCTTCTGCGCCGACCGCCAGCGACGACCGGTTCAGTGCCGACTGTTGCTGTGCCGATTGCTTCTGTGCCGACCTGTCCAGCGCCGACTGGTCGACCGCGTAGATGCGCACGTCGTCGAACGTCTGCACGAGCGTGAGTCCCTGCGCCTCTGACAGCCCCGACACGTCGTAGTGCTGGCGCTCGTGCGGGCCGACGTAGACGTACTGGGCGTCGTACTTCGCCAGCACCGCAGCGCGGGTGATGGTCTCACCCTGGTACTCGACCTGCCCCTCGTACACCGCCTCGACCTCGGCCATCCGGAGCTGCCACCCCGCCTCGGTGTGGTAGTTCGAGGCGTGGCCCCAGCCCGCGATGGTCGGGAGCCCGGTCAGGCTCGACACGCCACTCACGAGCGGCGTCGCGGGCGAGTTGATGCTGTAGATGTGGACCGTGGTCGGGCGCTCGACGACGACCGGCCGACCCTCCTTCTCGTCCAGCCACTCGATGGCGGCGTACTGGTCCGGGTAGTTCTCCTGGGTCCACTGCTTGGCGTCGAGCGTGTTCGCGTCGTGGCGGTCGAAGTGCGAGGCGAGCGCGAGCCCCCCGTAGAGACTCGTCGAGACCACGAGGACGACGGCGAAGAGGACCGCGCCGGCCCGGAGGAGCCGTGCCTTGTCCGAACCCCGTCGTGCCGCGAGGCGGTCGCCGATGCTCCACTCGGGCCACTGCCGGGCGACCACGTCGGTCAGCATGACGCCGACCGCGGTCCCCCACAGGATCCACACCTGCATGTAGAACTTGAACACGGTGTTGAACCGGCCGCTCCCGGCGCGCTCGGAGACGTAGACGAACTCGACCATCGTGACCAGCCCGATGGCCGCGACGACGAGCACCGTCTCGTAGCCGAGGTCGCGGTCGAGCCGGAGCAGTATCCAGCCCAGCACCAGTGCCGGGGTGACCGCGGCGAGCACCACGGCGTCGAGCAGCCACGCGATGCCGGCGAAGACCGCGAAGCCGACCGCGGTGAGTGCGACCATCCGGGTCTCCTCGTCGAGGTCGGCGACGACCGCCCCGACCGCGACGAACAGGGTCGCCCCGTAGACGCCGAGTCGCATGGCGGCGTCGCCCGCGGCGAAGGCGAGGACGACCGCGAGCCCGAACAGGACGCCACCCGGCAGCAGGTCGCCGTCGCGGAGTTGCGTGAGGGCGGCGACGCCGACGAGGGCGACGGCCACCGTCGGCACCGGGACCCAGCCGACGAGGGCGTTGGCGACCGCCGCCAGCGCGAGCAGGGCGACCGGCGCGCCGAAGCCGAGGTCCAGCGACCGGCCCGGCCTGATGCGCGGCGCGAGGTACGAGACCGTCACGAGCAGGAACGCGCCGTGGACGAGCAACAGGCCGGCGAGCCCACTGCGCTCGGGGAACAGCGCGAGCGACTGGCCGCTCGTCGCGCCGGTGAAGAACGGGAGCGCGAACAGGAAGCCGCCGACCCCGACCGCGATGCCGACGGTCCCCGCGGCCAGCAGCCGGGTCGCCTCGGCCGCGACGGACGACCCCTCGACGGCCGCCTCGACCCGGTCCCAGACGCGGGCCGGGTAGACGCTCGCCGGGTGCGGGGCGGCGAAGATGACCGCGAGCGTCGTGACGCCCGCGACCGAGGGATAGCTCCAGGTGTTCACGATGGCGAGCCAGCCCGCGAGGACGGGCGCGCACACGAAGAGGTACACGCGTCGGCGCCAGACCTGCGCCGCCGGCGTGAGCCAGTAGGCGAAGGCGACGGCGGCCGCGAGCATGAGCAGGTGCGTACTCGTCATGTGCGCGTGGAGGTCGCCGTTGAGGAACGAGAACAGCGGGAACTCGTTGATGGTGTTCGGGATGACCCGCGAGGCCGGCCAGTAGTTGAAACTGTCCGGACCCGAGGCGAGGCTGAACTTGCTCCAGGTCGCACCCAGCGCCTCGATGCCCTCCATCCCGGGCCGGTCCGGGTTCGTGTCGACGGGGGTCTTCATGCTCTCGGGGAGCAGCCAGACCACGAGCCGGGCGAGGGGGGTGAGGTTGCTCGCGAAGCCGACGAAGAACAGGGCCAGTGTCCCGGCCGCGAGCCGGGGCAGGTCGCGCTCGGCCGCGACGTTCCACGCCAGCCCGAAGGCCGCCGTGACGAGCGCACCGTAGAACGTCGCGAGCGCGAGGTTGTACGCGTACCGTGCCGCGATACCGGTCAGGGTCGCCAGCTGGGCGCTGACGAGGTGCCCGCCGTAGTAGTACTGGACGCGGTCGCCCGCGTACCAGAAGTCCTCCGGCGGGAGTTCGGTCGACCGGACGAGCGTCTTCAGCAGGCCGAAGTCGAGGTACTTCTCGCCGCCGCCGGCGACCACCGCCGGCTGGGCGTTCCGGACGAGCACGACGAGGCCGAAGCCGACCGTGAAGACGGCGAGGCCGGTCGCGACCCGGCGCCAGTCGGGCTCGAACCCGCGCGAGAGCGCGACCGCCGAGCCGCCGCCGAGGACGACCAGGGTCGCGACGACGCCGGGCCAGCCGAACGCCACCTGCCCGACCCAGTAGCTCGTGACCCCGAGCACCGCGAGCGCGACCGGGAGGGCGAGAGTTCCGCCGCGGTCCGAGAGTGGCGAGAGGAGGAGCGCGGAGAACGGGGCGGCGACGACTGTCAGGCCCGCCATCGCCGCGAGCCAGAGGACGACCAGCCCAATTTCCATACCGGTGAGTCGCGGGTGCGCCGGCTAAGGACTTTTCCCTTCGGTCGCTGTGGCGAAGCGAACCCTTTTACTCCCCCCGGCGACCCTTCACGAAGTAATGCAACGGTCAGTCGGAGTCGTCGTCCCCGCCTACGACCCCGTTGTCGACAGACTCGTCGACTACCTCCATGCCCTCCAGGACCGACTGGACCCCGACGCCCTCCTCGTCGAACTCGACTCGCCCGACGACGCGACGCTCGCCGCCCTCGAGGACGCCCCCTGCACCGTCCACGCGGTCGACGCGCGACGTGGCAAGGGCGCGGCCATCACCTGCGGCTTCGAGCACCTCGATACCGACGTGCTCGCGTTCGCCGACGCCGACGGGGCCACGCCCGCCGCCTCCATCGTGGACGTGGTCGACCCGGTGGTGGCCGAGCGCGCCGCCCTCGCGGTCGGCTCGCGACGCCACCCCGACGCGGACGTCCGGTCCCACCAGACGGTCGCCCGTCGCTACCTCGGCGACGGGTTCGCCTTCCTCGCCCGCACCCTCCTCGACGTCGACCTCTACGACTTCCAGTGCGGTGCGAAGGCCATCGACCGCGAGGCCTGGCAGCAGGTCCGCGGCCACCTCTACGAGGCCGGCTTCGCGTGGGACCTCGAACTCGTCGCGATGACGAACGCCCGCGGCTTCCGCATCGCGGAGGTCCCGGTCACCTGGGAGGACCAGCCAGAATCGACGGTCTCGCCGGTCGGGACGACCATCGAACTCGCGGTCTCGCTCGTGAAGTCGCGCCACCGCGCGAAACGGCTCACGGGGAACCCCATCCACTCGTTCATCTCGAACCGTCGCTCGAACACCCACCCGCTGGTGGAGCGCCTCGCCACGGAGTCCGATGAGTGACGACGCCGACCTCCGGGACACCGTCGACGACCACGTCGACTCGCTGACCTCGGGCGTCCGCTTCGGCAAGTTCGCCTCCGTCGGCGTCATCGGGGCCATGTTCGACGTGACGACCGCGACCGTCCTCAACGAGTTGAACGTCTTCCCCGAACTCGCCGTCTTCATCGGCATCGAGGTCGCCGTCGTCGTCATGTTCCTGCTCAACGACAACTGGACGTTCGCCGAGCAGGGTGCGGCCGGGGTGGTCCCGACCCTGAAGCGACTCGCGCGCTCGAACGTCGTCCGGGCCGGCGGTATCCTCGTCCAGCTCGGTACCTTCTGGGTCGTCTTCCGGGTCGTCGCACTGGACGTCGACCTCCTCGGGCTCGACCTCTGGTTCGTCTTCGCGAAGGTCACCGGCATCGGCGTCGGGATGCTCGTGAACTACGTCGCCGAGAGCCTGTTCACCTGGCGGGTTCAGCACGACTGAACCGGCCGTATTTTTCGGTGTCGAACGCCCGGAAATCACCGCAGAGCGGCAGGGAGAAACTCACACACGGCGCTGTAATCACAACCCTTAACTAGTGCACCGGGCTACGTGTTGGTAGCGGGATGGGATAGCCAGGAGATTCCGGCGGGCTCATAACCCGCAGATCGGTAGTTCAAATCTACCTCCCGCTACTTTTCAGAATTCAAACGGTGAGCGAGACGTACGTCGAGCGAACCCTGCATTCTGAAAGTAGAACTGTGGTAGTTTGAACCAGCGAGCGCCGCTACGTGGCGCGAGCGAGGTTCAAATCTACCTCCTTTCCTTCCATCGAGCTGCAACAGAGGAGTGCGGCGACTGCCGAGCAGGCATTCTGTTCAGCTGGAGAGGTTCAGTTCTCACACCAATTTTTCCCGATGCTGACCAGTCCACAGAGCCGGTCACTCCTCGCCCAGCATCGACACGGCGTACGCGATGAAGACGAGGGCGATGGCGAAGTCGACGCCTGCCGGCAAGGTCCAGTCCACGACACCGCTCCAGAGGGCGAGGCCGTGGGCGATCAGGGCGAGACTCAGCCCGAGTATCACGGCGACGCGCAGCCAGCCGGCGACCGCCCGGACCGTACTCGTGACGCTGGCTTGCATACTCGAGATTGGTCTCTCGAGAGACATAAATCCGGGTGTCGGGCCAGTCCCTCACGAATGTCGCTGATGGAACGGACTTCGAACTCATAACCCTTATCAGTGGGACGGCGGTACGAAGAGGTAGCGGGATGGGATAGCCAGGAGATTCCGGCGGGCTCATAACCCGCAGATCGGTAGTTCAAATCTACCTCCCGCTACTTCTACGACGAACAACGACGAGGAGCGAAGCGACGAGTCCGTGAGTCGTGAAGTCGTCACCGTAGTTTGAACCAGCGAGCGAGGTCCAAATCTCTCCCGCTACTTTCCCGGCCTCGGTCAGTCGTCCGCCGAGACCTCGTTCTCGACCGTCCGCTCGCCCTCGACGAGGTGGCAGGCCGCGGTGTGAGCCGCGCCGACGCGTTCGGTCGCCGGCGAGTCCTCCTCGCAGGGCGTCCAGAACTCATCGGCCAGAAGGTCGGTCGCAGCGTCGGTGTCCTCCGCGAGCACGAGGTCGATAGCCTCAGAGACCGTCGCTTCGGCCTCGCCGTCGCCGAGTTCGTCGGGGAGGTCGAACTCGTTTCGCAGCGCGTCCTGGAGTTCGGCCTGCGAGAGGCCGTCCTCGGAGTCTGCGCCGGTGCGGGCGACGGCCAGTTCGACCACGCCCTCGCGGTCGATGCCGCCGCTCTCGACCTGCTGGCGGAAGTCGAGGACGCGGCGCCACTGCTCCTGGGGGAGGTCCACGTCGTCGGGCTGGATGACGACGGGGCAGCGGGTGTGGAACCGGCAGCCGGAGGGCGGGTTCTCCGGGCTGGGCACGTCGCCGGTGAGTTCCATCCCGAGGCCGCGCTTGCGCGGGTCGGGTTCCGGAATCGAGCCGAGCAGGGCCTTCGTGTAGGGGTGCTGTGGGTTCTGGAACAGCTCCTCGGTGGGGGCGACCTCGACGATCTCGCCGAGGTACATCACGGCGACGCGGTCGCAGATCTCCCGGATGACGCCCATGTCGTGGCTGATGAACAGCATCGACAGGCCGAAGCGGTCCTGCAGGTCGCGCATGAGCGAGAGGATCTCGGCCTGGATGGACACGTCGAGCGCAGAGACGGGTTCGTCGGCGACGACGACCTCGGGGTTGACCACGAGCGCGCGGGCGAGAGCGATGCGCTGTTTCTGCCCGCCGGAGAACTCGTGTGGGTAGCGGTCGTAGTCGACCGCGTCGAGCCCGACGCGGTCGAGCAGGTCCTCGACGATGTCACGGCGGCGCTCTGCGTCGTCCATGCCGTGGACGATGAGCGGTTCGGCGACGGACTCGCCGACGGACATCCGCGGGTCGAACGAGCTCGTCGGGTCCTGGAAGATCATCTGGGCGGAGCGCCGGAACCGCTTGAGCTGGGTGTCCGAGAAGCCGAGCACGTCGCGCTCGTCGCGGTCGGCGTCGCTCTTGCCGCCGCCGAGCAGGCCGCCCAGCGAGGACCGGTCGCCACCGGCCGCCGGCACGTCGCCGTGGTAGAGCACCTCGCCGTCGATCGGCTCCTCCAGCCGGAGCAGGGAGGTGGCGGCGGTGGACTTCCCGCAGCCGGACTCGCCGACCAGCCCGAGGGTCTCGCCGCGGTAGAGCGTGAAGTCGATGCCGTCGACGGCCTTCACGCGGCCCACCTCGCGACGCAGCAGCCCCTTCGTGATGGGGTAGTGCTTCTTCAGCCCGCGGACGGTGAGCAGGGGCTCGCGGTCCTCGGGCGTGGATGGCGTGTCGTCGCTCATCGCGACTCACCTCCGTCGTCCGCGGCCGGTTCGGCGGGTGCGCCGCCCTCTGCGGTGTCCGTCCCGCCGTCGGTCCGGCCGGACCCCCAGCCGGTCGTGGCCTCGTCGTCCCAGCCCTCGGCGCCGCCGGTCTCGCCGACCGGGCCGTTCCGGACGGTGCTGGCGTCGTAGCCGGCCTGGTAGTAGATGCAGGCCGCCTCGTGGCTCTGGCTGCCGTCGGCGACCGGGACCAGCGGCGGGTGGTCGCCCTCGCGGCAGTCGTCGATGGCGTGCGGACAGCGGTTCGCGAACCGGCAGCCGTCGGGCGGGTGCTTCGGGTCCGGCAGGGTACCGGGGATGCCCTCCGCGCCGCTCCGTCGGCCGGGCAGGCACTCCAGCAGCGCCTTCGTGTAGGGATGGGACGGGCTCTCGAATATCTCGTACACGTCGCCGGTCTCCATGACCTTCCCGGCGTACATCACGACGACGCGGTCGGCGATCTCCGCGACGACGCCGAGGTCGTGCGTGATGAGCAGCATCGCCATCCCGTACTCGTCCTGCAGGTCGCGCAGCAGGCGGAGTATCTGGGCCTGGATGGTCACGTCGAGCGCGGTCGTGGGCTCGTCGGCGATGAGCAGGTCCGGGCTGGCCGCGATGGCCATCGCGATGACGACGCGCTGTTTCTGCCCGCCGGAGAACTCGTGGGGGTAGTCGTCGATGCGCTCGCCGGCCTTCGGGATGCCGACCCGGTCGAGCAGGTCGATGGCCCGCGTCCGGGCATCCGCTTTCGAGACGTCCTCGTGCAGCCGGATGGCCTCGATTATCTGTTTCCCGACCGTGTAGACCGGGTTGAGCGACCCCTGCGGGTTCTGGAACACGTGGGCGATGCGGTCGCCGCGGAGCGTGCGGAGTCGCTTCGCCGACAGCCGCGAGAGGTCCTCGCCCTCGAAGCTTACGCGGGACGCCTCGACCTTTCCCGGTGGCTCCCGGACGAGTCGCGTGATGGACTCGCTGGTGACGGTCTTCCCGGACCCGGACTCGCCGACGATGCAGACCGTCTCGCCGCGGTCCACGTCGAAGGAGACGCCATCGACCGCGTGGACCGTGCCGCCGTCGGTGTCGAACGTGACCGAGAGGTCACGCACCTCGAGCAGCGACATCAGGCACCACCTCGCGGGTCCAGCACGTCGCGAAGTGCGTCTCCCAGCACGCTGAACGAGAGCACCGTCACGGCGAGGAAGACGACCGGGATGGTCGACATCCACCAGCCGTCGGGGAGGAACTTCAGCGCGATGTTGATGGTCTCACCCCAGGAGATGAGCATGATGTTGTTCAGGTTCAGGAAGGCGATGGCCGCCTCCGCGAGGATGAGCTGGGGGATCTGGCGCGTCACCGACGTGAGGACGGTGTTCGAGACGTTGGGGAGGATGTGATGGAACATGATTCGGAAGGTACCGGCACCGGCGCTCTCTGCCGCGGTGATGTAGTCCTCCTCGCGTCGCTGGAGTACCTCCGAGCGCACGAGGCGGGCCGCCCCGCCCCACGAGAGCAGACCGAAGACGAGGACGAGGACGAACAGGCTGCGCCCGAACACGTGGACGGTGATCATGTAGACCACGATGGCGGGCACCGTCTGCTGGATGTCGACGTAGCTCATCAGGAGGTCGTCGACGACGCCCCCGACGTAGCCCGCGACCGTGCCGGTGAGGGTCGCGATGGGGACGATGAGGACCGACGAGATGAGCGCGACCTGCAGGGCGATGCGCATCCCGTCGAACACCAACTTGAGCATGCTCTTGCCCCAGCGGTTCGTGCCGAGGGGTTCGGCCCACGAGCCGTAGCAGCCCCCGGAGACGGCCGCCGCGCCCTTGCAGGTGGTGGCGACCACGCCGGTCGCCAGCGGGTCGAACCCGAGGAAGCCGTAGAGGACGGTCTGGACGAGGCCGAACCCGGCGAGGAACAGCACCGCGACGGCCGCCCCGACCACGCCGAGGCCACGGAGGGTCTCGCCGCCGAGGCCGAGGTCGGTAGAGGCGGCCCACCGGCCGACGGCGAGGACGCCCGCGAGGACGCCGGCACCGGCCGCGACCGTGGGCGAGGCGACCGGGAAGACCGAGAACAGCACCGCCAGCGGGGTCGCCACGAGGAGCGCGACGAGGCCGAACCGGGCGATGGCACCGGTGATGGGTGCGATGGCCGCCAGCTCGCGGTCGCGGTCGAACTTCGCCAGCAACACCCAGGCCGCCAGCAGGGACACGCTCGCGAGGACGAGCAGCGTGAACAGGTCGATGCGGCCCAGCGGCGTGGCGAACGAGACCGGCGGTTGCGAGGTCTTCGAGACGCGCGTGGACGGGCGCCCGACGATTATCGTCCCGACGACACCGAACACGAAGAAGAAGACGAGATAGCCGAGCGCGAACGTCGCCGACTTGTTCTTGCGCAGTTCGGCCGCGTACCGTTTCGCCCGGTCGAGGTCGGTCGCGAGGGGCAGGAGGACGTAGAACCCGAACACCAGCAACGACAGGACGAACAGCCAGTCGATGCCGCGGACGTCCCACGTGAAGGGGTCCTGCAGGCCCTCCTGCAGCCCGACGTTGTGGAACAGGGGTTCGGGCGCGACGACGAAGGCGTCGTAGAGCAGGAGAGCGAAGACCGCGGTCACGCTCAGCAGGAACAGCGCCGTCCGGCGGGTCACCAGCCCACCGGACGACTCGACTGCGTCCCAGTCGATGGTCTCGAACCGGGCGCGGTCGGAACTGCTACGTGTCGCCATCCGTGGGCACCTCCAGGGTCGCAACGAGAGGACGGAAGGTCATTCTTGGGCCATACGTCAGTCCCTCATCGTAAATAACTACCAAAATGTCAAACGAGCTTTTGACATTCGACCCCGCCCCCGTCGGTCGGTTTCGGGCCATCCGGGCCGGAACGGCACCCCCATTTAAGGGTTCGCTGGGTGACGAGAGACAACAGATGCGCTCCAGATCTACACGATACGCGACGGGCCCCACCCCGACAGGAGGTGTCCGGCCGTGAGCATGCGCCGGAAGCTCCTCCGCCGGGGGCTGTTCGCCATCTTCTCGGTGTACCTCGTCATCAGCGTCGCCTTCGGCGTCATCGCCCTCACCAACGACCCGAACGTCGGGTCGGTCGCCTACGGCGCGATGACGACCGGGGGAGACGTCAACGAGGCCATCGAGGCCTACCGCGAGGCGAGGAACCTGAACGACCCCCTCGTCCAGCGATGGGCGAACTGGATCGTCGGCATCTCGACCGGCGACTGGGGGATCTCCTACACCACCGGCGAACCGGTCCTCGACGTCATCGGTGACCGGGCGGGCATGACACTGGCGTACCTCGTCCCCTCCATCGTCCTCGCCGCCTTCTTCGGCATCAGTTTCGGCCTGTTCGCCGCGTTCCGCCAGCACACCTTCAGCGACAGGCTCGTCACCACGGTCGCCTACCTCGGGCTGGGGGTACCGAACTTCTGGCTGGCGTACATCCTCGTCGACGCCATCGTCAACCAGCACAGCGTCATCGGCTTCCCCTACCCGATACAGACCAGCGAACTGTTCCACCTCGGGTTCACGATGCACTGGGGACTGCTCCCCGGTCCCGAGGTCACGACCACGCAGGCGTACTTCCTGCTCCCCATCGCGACCCTGACGACCGCCCTGTTCGCCGGGCAGTTGCGCTACGCCCGCGCGGAGTCGCTGGAGTACATCGACACCGAGTTCGTGAAGATCGCCCGCGCCAAGGGCGCCGGCCCCATCCGCGTCGCCAGGCACGTCCTCCGGAACGCGGCCATCCCGCTGGTCTCGCTGTTCTTCACGGACATGCTCAGCGTCCTCGTCCTCAGCGTCTTCGTCATCGAATCGGTGTTCAACATCGACGGCCTCGCCGCCCTCATGCTCGAGGCGGTGAGCGCCCGCGACATGCCACTCATCCTCGGCGTGACGATGGTCGTCGCGTTCGTCGGCATCGCGGGCAACTTCGTCCAGGACCTCGCCTACACGGTGCTGGACCCGCGCGTCGGAAACGACGCGGACTGACCCCGTCCCGCCCCATCCCTCGGGTCGTCTCGCCGATGACACCGCTCCTTATCCGTCCCGGCGCGGACGTGTGACCCATGACCGAGACCGTCGCAGTCACCGGTGGCAACGGCCGGGTCGGACGCAACATCCTCCGGCACCTGAACGAGGCAGGGTACCGGACCGTCGACCTCTCGCGGGGGAAACGCGACGAGGAGCACTCGGACGCCTACCTCACGACGGACCTGCTCGACGCGGGCGAGGTCTACGGGTCGCTCGCGAAGGCCGACGCCGACGCCGTCGTCCACCTCGGGATGCTCCCGACGCCCGACGTGACGCCGGGGTACCGGACCTTCGAGAGCAACGCGATGTCCAGCTACCACGTGCTGGAGGCCGCCGGCGAACTCGGCCTCGAGACGGCGGTCCTGGCGTCGAGCTTCAGCGCCATCGGCGGCGGCTTCGAACCACACCCCATCACCGTGGACTACCTGCCCGTCGACGAGGCCCACCGCCTCACCCCCTCGAACCCATACGCCCTCGGGAAGCAGACGCTGGAGGTCATCGCCGACGGGTTCGCGCGTCGCCCCGCGGACCGCCCCCGGACCATCACCTCGGTCCGGTTCCCCTGGGTCGTCGACGACGAGATGGCCCGGGAGACGTTCGTCGAGGCCGACCGGACGCTGTCCGGCCTGCGCGACTCGGAGAACTTCCACACCCAGCGCAACACGCTGTTCACCTACGTCCACGTCTCGGACGCGGTCGACCTCGTCCGGCGCGCCGTCGAGGCCGACTTCGACGGCCACGAACCGGTCTGGGTGTCGGCCCCGGACACGAGCGCCGAGACGCCCACCCGCGAGATCGCCGCCGAGTTGTTCCCGGACGCGGAACTCCGAGGGCTCGGGGACGGCGACTACGCACCGCTGGTCGATACCACGAAAGCAACGGAACTCCTCGGCTGGGAACCCGGGTGGAGCTGGCGCCAGCGCTAGGTGCGATTGCGCCGCGAAGAACGAGGTCCGGAGGCCCGGTCAGTCGTCGCCGTCCTCGTCGACGATGACGACCTCGCCGTCGATCACGTCGACGTTGATGAGCGTCTTCACGTCGTAGGGCGAGTCGTCGATCTTGTTCTCGCCGCCGACCTTCTTGATGACCGCGACGCAGTCGACCACGTCGGCCCCGATGTCGTCGAGTGCGCCGAGGACCGCCGCGAGCGTGCCGCCGGTCGAGAGCACGTCGTCGAGGACGAGCACGCGGTCGCCCTCGTGGACGTCGTTGATGAACATCTCGTTCTCGGAGTAGCCGGTCTGCTGGGCGAGCGAGACCTCACCCTCCAGGCCGTACTCGCGCTTGCGGATGACCGTCAGGGGGATGTCGGTCATCAGGGAGACGGCCGTCGAGATGTGGATGCCCATCGCGGCCGGTGTGACGATTTTGTCGACCTCTTCGAGGTCGGCCTTGCGGATGATGCGGATGACGATCTCCCGGAGGAGTCCGGGGTCGAGCTGCGGGACCCCGTCGCTGATGGGATGGACGAAGTAGTGGTACCCGTTCTTCTCGATGATCGGCGCGTCGAGGAGGGACTCCTTGAGTTGGTCCATGTCGTAGGTCGGGCGAAGCAGCGTTAAAAACTGACGATTGTGCCGCCGGGGTCACGGGACGGTCTTCGTCCCGAGTATCGAGGAACTGTCGCCCTTGCGCCAGACGACCTGGACCGTGTCGCCCGAGGAGACCAGGCTGGTCGAGCCATTCAGCGCGACCCGGTTGCCGCCACGTATCTCGCCACCGTCGTTCCACCCGTCGGAGCCTTCGACCGCCCACGAGTTCTGGGCGCCTTCGTTCCACGCCACCGTCCCGTTGATGAACACCTCGACGTTCCCGGACTCGACATCGTCGCCGCCGCCGTGGGTGAGGTTCACGTACTCGTCACCGGCCCCGTCGACGGCGAAGTCGTATCCGACGACGACGTTCGGGGACTTCTGGGTCACCTGCGACCCGATGTCGAGGACGAACGCCCCGACGGCGGCGGAGAGCACGACCGTCACGGCCACCATGAGTACGACACCGATGACCGGCGAGAGCGCGTCGTCGTCGGTTACGAGGGCCCGGAGTTGCATCTGGTGCGAGTTGGGGGTACGCTTGTATAAATAGAACGGCCAAGTGGGTGGGCGAGGCGCGCGAGTGCGTGCGACTCGTGTATTCGGGAGACCCGGTCGAGGCGGCTCACTCGAGCTCCAGTTCCGGCGGAATCTCGAGGTCGCCCAGACGCATGTTCTGCTCGTAGTAGATGTGGATCGCCGCGGAGACGGTGAACGACACCGAGATGAGCATCGCCCAGGCCACGTCGGGGAGGACGGTGAAGGGGTAGACGTTGCCCCAGACGGCCGCACAGAGCGCACAGCTGACCGCGCCGAGCGAGAGGTAGTACTCGCGCCAGGGGAGTTCGCTCCCCGGGACGATCTCCAGGTAGATGGAGAGGTCCTTGGTACGCGTCGTCGGCTGGATGAGGCCGTCGTCGGAGTCGTACTCGATGATGTTGGCCTCGGCCATCCGGGGGAGGTGGGTCTGCTGGAGGGTCGTGTACACGCGCTTTCGCTGTTCGGAGGTGACCTCGTCGCATGGTGTCCGGTACTCCCAGGCGGCGACCTGGGTCGCGAGTTCGCCCAGCTCGACGGGTTCGCCGACCCGTTTCAGGTACTGGAGGACGAACCGGCGTCGCTGGTTGCGGAGGACGTCGAATATCTCACCTTTCGAGAGCTTGCCATCGACGACAGTCGTCTGGCTACTCATGGCCACCTCGACACACCGGAGTCGCGCTTGCCCATCTGTAATCACAGCCGCGGTGCATCGTACCCTATCGTGCATCGGGGTCGTACATAACGTTTCGTACTGTCGGATGCCGACACGTCCGCTTTAAGAAGACATAAGTCCGGGTCCTCGCACGTTTCGAGTAGCAATGACACCGGACCTTGCGGTCCTCCTCGCCCTCGTTGGCCTGCCGTTCCTGGGCGCGGCTGCCGTCCCCGTGGTCTATCGTGGCCTCGGGGAGCGGACGGCGTACTTCGCCGCCGCGGTCGCGCTCGTCTGTCTGGGACTCGTCTCCCAGCTCTACGGGACACACGGCGCCGCCGGGGTAGAATGGATACCGACACTCGACGTCTCGCTGCGGTTCTACGTCGACGGACTGTCGCTGCTCATCGCCACGCTGGCCACCGGGGTCGGCGTCGCCATCCTCACCTACTCGGGTGGGTACATGCACGGCGAGCCGGGGCAGCCGAAGTACTACGCCACGCTGCTGGCGTTCATGGGGTCGATGCTGGGGGTCGCGCTCGCGGCCGACCTCATCACCCTGTTCCTGTTCTGGGAGCTGACGAGCCTGACCTCGTTCCTGCTCATCGGGCACTACACCGACCAGGACTCCTCGCAGTACGCCGCGCGCAAGTCCATGCTCATCACGGTCGCGGGTGGGCTGTTCATGCTGGTCGGCTTCGTCATCCTGCACACCGTCAGCGCGGACGCGCTCGGCCAGGCGACGTGGGCGCTGTTCGGTGGCGAGAACGCCATGCTCGGCAGCGCGGAGAACGCCGAAGCGATGCGCGCCGCGATGGAGGAGCAGGGCGTCTTCTGGCTCGTCCTCGCGCTCGTCGGGGTCGGCGCGGCCGCGAAGTCCGCACAGGTCCCGCTGCACATCTGGCTGCCGAACGCGATGGAGGCACCGACGCCGGTCTCGGCGTTCCTGCACTCCGCGACGATGGTCAAGGCCGGCGTCTACCTCGTCGGCCGCGTGCGTCCGCTGTTCCTGCCGGAGGGGGCACACCCCGGGAGCCTCGAACTGTGGACGCTCGCGTTCGCGAGCCTCGGCCTGCTGACGATGACCGTCACGGCCATCCTCGCGGTGTCGGCGACCGACATCAAGGAGCTGCTCGCGTACTCGACCGCCTCCCACCTCGGCCTCATCGTCGCCGGCTTCGGCTTCGCGGGCCACCTCGGCGCGGAGACGGGCGCGTTCCACATCCTGAACCACGCGCTGTTCAAGGCGACCCTGTTCCTCGTCGCGGGTATCATCGCGCACGAGGCAGGCACCCGGAAGATAGCCGAACTGGGCGGCCTGCGCGAGGACCTGCCCGTCACGGCGGTCATCGCCGCGGTCGCCGCGCTCGGGATGGCCGGCGTCCCGCCGTTCAACGGCTTCTACTCCAAGGAGTTCCTGTTCCACGCGGCGTGGGAGACGGGTGCGGCCTCGGGCGGTATCTACTGGCTCATCCCGGCCGTCGCAGTCTTCGGGAGCGTCTTCACGTTCCTCTACTCCATCCGCTTCCTGATGCTGTTCTTCGGGGAGAAACCGGACGAACTGGGGCACGTCCACTCCCCGCCGCTGCCGATGCTCGCCCCGCCCGCGGTGCTGGCGACCCTCGCTGGCGTCGTCGGCGTCGTCGGCATCACCTCGACGTTCGGCGTCCACCTCGGCCCGCTCAACCACTTCGTCGGTGAGGTCATCCACGCGGTCGAACCGGTCGGCGCCGAGGGCGAGGCCTTCAGCTACTACCTGCCGACCTCGCCCAAGCCGTGGGCCGGCATGAGCGCGCTCACCATCGTCCTGGGCGTCGCGGCCTACCCGCAGTACGACCGGCTCCACGACGGTATCCGGTCGCTCCTGCGCGGGCCGGTCCGGGCGAACTGGTGGTACGACAACGGGACCGAGGCGCTCAACCCCGGCAGTGACCGCCTCCGCGGGCTGGTCCAGAACGGCCTGCTTCGCACGTACGCGACCTGGACCGTCGCGGCGTTCGCCACGCTGACCATCCTCGGCTACGTCACCGCCGGCGTCTCGCCCGACCTCCCGACCTCTCTCGGGTCGGCACTCCCGCTCGTGCTGGTCGGGACCGTCCTCGTGGTGACGGCGGTCCTGTTCAGCAACGCCTCGCTGGAGACCGCGACCGGCGTCGCGGGCGTCCTCGTCGCGGCCGTCGTGGCCGTCTTCGCCTGGGCGGTGTTGCTCCAGGACGTGAGCCTGACGACCTCGGTGCCGGTCGTGCTCGTGCTCTCGCTGGCCGTCGTGGCCGCGCTCGCGGTGAGCCGGGCACCCTCGCACATCGCGGGCGTGCTCACGCTCTCCATCCTCGGGTTCATGGTGGCGATATTCTTCATCCTCGCCAACGCGCCCGACCTCGCGCTCACGCAACTGGTCGTCGAGACGCTCGTGCTGGTCATCTTCCTGCTCGTCCTCGACAAGTTGCCGGCGTTCTACGGCCGGTGGGACCGGATGCGGGTGCTCCGCGACGGGGCGCTCTCGCTGGTCGTCGGCGCGACGGTGTTCGTCACCGTCCTGCTGACGACCGCGGACAAGCCGGACACCATCGCGACCACGCTGGCGGCGGCCTCCTACCCCGAGGCCGGTGGGACGAACATCGTCAACGTCATCTTGGTCGACTTCCGGGCATTCGATACGATGGGAGAGATAGCGGTCGTCGCGATGGCAGCGCTGTCGGTCGTGACACTGGTCGCCCTGCGCGAACGAGGTGGGACCGAATGAGCTACAGCGACGACACGACGGTCATCGCCCGGACGGTGGCGCGCATCGTCGTGCCCCTCATCCTGGTGACGGCCGTCGCCCTGCTGTTCCAGGGTCACAACCTCCCCGGCGGGGGCTTCATCGCGGGCGTCCTCACGGCCGCCGCGTTCGCCCTCGTCTACGTCATCTTCGGGCTCGACTACCTGCAGGAGACGTTGTTCGACCGCGACGTGGAGGCCTCGCTGGGCATCGACCGCCCGGCCATCGTGACCGACTTCCGGAGCATGTTCGGCATCGGGCTGCTCATCGCCTCGATGAGTGGCCTGGCGGCCATCGCCTTCGGCGACGCCTTCCTCAACCAGGTCGACGACACCTACTACGGTGCGGGCCTCGGCGTCGTCGGGGACTTCGTCTTCGACACGCTCTTCCAGATACACTGGGCGACCGCCTTCGCGTTCGACCTCGGGGTGTACCTCGTGGTCGTCGGTGGCCTCCTCACGATCCTCTCGGTGGTGGGTGGCGAATGACGGAGTTCGTCCTCGCGACCGTGCTCGGCCTCCTGTTCGCGCTCGGGACGTTCCTCGTGCTCCGGCGCGACATCGTCCGCGTCGTCTGGGGCGTGAGCATCATCTCCCAGGCCGCGAACATGTACCTCGTCACGATGGGCGTGATGGAGGGAGCCGTGCCGGTCCTCGGCCACCACGGCGAGGGCGCGGCCCAGGTCACGGACCCGCTGGTGCAGGCGCTCGTCCTGACCGCCATCGTCATCGGGTTCGGGACGACCGCGTTCGCGCTCGTGCTGACCTACCGCGTCTATCAGGAGAACGGGACCATCGACCTCGTCGAACTCGGCAACGGAGGTGAGCCAGACGATGTCTGAATACCCGGTCGCCGTCATCGCACCGGTCCTCGTCCCGCTGGTGACCGCCATCCTCGCGCTGGTCGCCCACCGGACGAAGCGCCCCCAGCAGGCCATCAGCCTCGGCGGCGGCGTCGGCTACGTCGCCGCGGTGGCGTACCTGTTCCAGCAGGTCCAGGCCGACTCCGACGCCATCATCACCTACCAGGTGTCGAACTGGGACGCGCCCTTCGGCATCTCGCTGGTCGCCGACGACCTCGCGGTGTTCATGCTCGCGCTGGCCGCGGTGGTCTCCATCGCCGCGCTGGCGTTCTCGATACTGTACATCGACGGGGCCGCAGAGCGCGTCTCCTACCACCCGCTGTTCCACTTCATGCTGGTGGGCGTGAGCGGGTCGTTCCTCACCGGCGACATCTTCAACCTGTTCGTCTGGTTCGAGGTGATGCTCATGTCGAGTTACGTGCTGGTCGTGTTCTACTCCGGCCCGCAACACACCAAGGCCGCACTCCAGTACGTCACGCTGAACCTCGTCGGGAGCGCGCTGATGCTGGTCGCCATCGGCGGCCTCTACGCGACGACCGGGACGCTCAACATGGCCGACCTGGCGCGCCGACTGGCGGACCCGGCCGCGTTCGACATCGCCAGCATCGCGCCGGTGCTCGGCCTCTCGGCGGTCCTGTTCGTCGTCTTCGCGCTCAAGGCCGGCATCGTCCCGTTCCAGTGGTGGGTGCCCGCGGCGTACCGCGCCGCCCCCGCCCCGGTCGCGGCGGTGCTCGCCGGCGTCGTGAAGAAGGTCGGCGTCTACGCCATCATCCGGCTGTACTTCACCATCTTCGCGAACGCGGACACGAGCGCGCTCGACCTCGGCCTGCCCGGCCTCGCGGGCGACTCGATGCTCGCGTTCTTCGGGCCGGTCCTGTTCGTGATGGCCGGCGCGAGCATCCTCGTCGGCGGGCTCGGCGCGGTCAACCGCGACAACGTCGACGACCTGCTCGCGTACTCCAGCATCGGCCAGGTCGGGTTCATCGTGCTCGGCCTCGCGTTCGCCGCGACGGCCATCGCCGGCGGGTCCGCGGGCCAGCCACTCACGGCCCCCGAGCCGTACGGTGACCTCGCGGTGCTCGGTATCGCGGCCGCGCTGGTCTACTCGCTGAACCACGCGCTGGCCAAGGGCGCGCTGTTCCTCGTCAGCGGCGCCATCAACTCGGCCGTCGGCTCCATCGAGTTCGACCGGCTCGGTGGCATGGCGAACCGGCTGCCGTACCTCTCGGCGGCGTTCTTCATCGCCGGGCTCGGGCTGGTCGGCATCCCGCCGCTGCTCGGGTTCTTCGGGAAGTTCCTCGTGTTCGACGCGGCGGTCAACGCCGGCTCCGGCGCGGGGGTCGCACTGGCGCTCGCCGGTGCCATCCTCACCATCGCGTACTTCACGCGGGCCTGGAACCGGGCCTTCTGGGGCGTCTCCTCGGAGGCCGTCGACGTGGCGACGCGCCCGACCGGACAGGTCGCCATCGTGCTGTTCCTGGCCGTCTCGGTGCTCGTGGTCGGGGCAGTGTTCGACCCGGTCGTCGCGGCCGCCATCGACGCGGCGCAGGCGGCGACGAACACCGACGCCTACATCGAGGCCGTCCACCTCACCGACGGCCTCACCAGCGGGAACGGAGGTGGTCACTGATGTCCGAGACCGACTCGACACAGCCCGAGGCGCACGAATCGACCGGACGGACGCGCAAGTGGCCGAGCATCGGGGTCGCACTGGCGGTCCTCTGGCTGTTCGTCCGCGGCGTCCACTTCATCGACGAACCGTGGCTCGCGGTCGGCGAGTTCATCCTCGGTCTGGTGGTCGGGCTGCCAATCGCCTTCGTCTTCCGGCGGTTCTACGCCCGCACCTACGGCCTGAGCCGCACGGTCCAGATACTGCCGGCGGCGGTGGCCTACGTCGGCCTGTTCGTCTGGGAGCTCATCACGGCGAACTACGACGTGGCAAAGCGCGTGCTCTCGCCGAGCATGCCCATCCACCCGGACGTCATCGAGGTGCCACTGCGCGTCGAGACCGACGTGGCCGTCACCACCATCGCGAACTCCATCACGCTCACGCCAGGGACGCTCACCATGGACTACGACGAAGACCGGAACGCGCTGTACGTCCACGCCATCGCGGCGCGGGACGAGGAATCGATCGTCGAACCCATCCGGCGCTGGGAGGACTACGCGCTCGTCATCTTCGACGAGCGCCGTAGTCCCGGCTCGCCGGTCCCGGACCCGGAGACGCCGGCCGGGGAATCACCCGTCGCCTCGAAACAGCGGTCCGGAGGTGAACAATGACCGCGGCCGCCGGAGCCGCCGGCCCCGCGTGGCTCGGCCTCGTCGTCCAGCTGGCACTCGTCCTCGCCAGCACGGTGACCCTGCTGTGTGCCTACCGGGTCATCCGCGGGCCGTCGACGCCCGACCGCGTGGTCGCACTCGACACCATCGGGACCAACGTCGTCGCCATCGCCGTCCTCTGGGCGATGGCCACGAACCGCGGCCTGTTCATCGACGTGAGCCTCGTGCTCGCCATCATCGGGTTCATCAGCACCATCGCGGTGGCACGCTACGTGACCGAAGGGGACATCATCGAGTAACCATGGCACTCGCAGCTACCATCCAGTACGCGGTCGTCGCAGCGCTCGTCCTCGTGGGCAGTTTCTTCCTGCTCGTGGGGACCATCGGCCTCATCCGCCTGCCCAACGTGTACAACCGGATGCACGCGACCAGCAAGGCGACCACCCTCGGCGCGGCCTCGATGTTCCTCGCCGGGTTCGTCTACTTCGGCGGCCAGGGCGTCGGCCTGGAGTCGCTCGTGGGCATCCTGTTCCTGTTCCTCACGGCGCCGACCGGCGCGCACATGATCTCCCGGTCGGCCCGGAAGATGGGCATCGACTTCCTCGAGGAGGTCCGGTGGCCCATCCAGGGCGCCGGCATCGACACGACGGGCCAGCCCGGCCAACCCGGCCAGTCCACTGACTCGGCAGAGACGGACGACGACTGACGACCCCCACGACTGGGACCCCCGGGCCCGTGACAACTGTTTTCCACGCGATGGCCGAACCGGCGAGGTATGGCTCTCCTCTCACCCGAGGTCGTCCGGACGCTCCTCCTCGGCTCGCTCGGCGGGCTGGCCTACCTCGGGCTCGTCGTGGGGTCCATGACTCGTGTCTATCCGGACGAGCGCCTGACCGACTGGCTGTCGCCACAGACTGCCGACCGCCGCAGAATCGCCTCCCTCGCCGGCGGTCTCTGGTTCACGGGGTTCGTCGCCTCGTCGCTGTTCCTCGGGGTCGGCGCGATTCTCCCGGTCGGCCTCCTCGCGCTCGACTACCTCCTGTTCGTCGCCGACCCACACGGGGGCGGTGACACCAGGGGGCCGTTCGTCCTGCTCGGCTGGCCCGCGTACGTCGTCCTGTTCGGCGTCTTCGGTATCGTCGAGTACGGGTCGTTACTGCTGGTCGCCGGCGCCCCACCACTGGCGGCGACGGCGAGGGACATACTGGTGGGGACGCTGTTCGCGGCGATGGTCGGCGTCGGCCTGTCCGTCGCCCTCCCACTCTGGCGTGTGCTCCCGCTCTCGCATTCGCTGCCGATTCAGATAGAGAACGACGGCGAGTCCGCCCACGAGGTCACGGTCAGGGTCGTCGATACGACAGACGAGACGACGGTCTCCGCGGAGACGATACGGCTGGGAGCCGGCGAATCCGTCAGCATCGAGGACGCCGTCACGCGACTCGGCCGGTACCGGATCGAGGCGACGCTTCCCGATGGGACGACCGACGAGTACGTGTTCGAGCCGAGACGGCGGGCGAGCGTTCGTGGGGTCGTCGTCTGGATAGACGGCGAACTCGGGGGCTTCCGGGTCGTCGGGCAGGGGTCAGGTCCCTGAAAGACCACCTCTGCTGCGTGCCTCACGGAACCACCTGGTCGTACACCCACAGGTCTATCCGGTAGAACCCCCGCTTCGCTCGGACTGCGACAGCATCGGCGCCGTACATCTGTTCCTCACGATACGGTCCCAGCGCATCCTCCATCACGTCACCCAGCAGCGCCATGAACGCCTCCGCGCCTGCATCGCGACACGTGACTGCACGCCCGTGCTGGACCCCGAACCTGAAGACGAGCCTCGACTGTTCGCGCAACTCGCCGTACGTGACCACCGCGGTGGAATCGGCGACCGAACCTCGCGGGCCACCCACGTCGAGCACTGCGACACGCTCCTCGGGAGAACAGGCGTCGGCCGTCCGGAGCCACTCCGGCGGGTCCTCGACGGTGAACTCCGGGTGGGAATCGTCGCTAATCGAGACACAGCCAGCGCCAAGCGTCACGAAACCGCCGACACCTGCGAGGACCCTGCGTCGATTCACACCATCGAATTCTATCAGAACTGTCAAAAAGACTCCCCAGACTGCAACGCGGATTTCACCGCGCTCGAACCCGACTCACGGCAACGTCGCCGCCAGTGCCTGCGCGACCTCCAGCCCGAGGTCGTCCTTCGGCCCCCTGTACTCCGAATACGCCTGCTGGTGCACCAGCAACGCCCGCGTCTCGTCGCTGCCCATGACGCTGGCGTCGTTGGCGACGACGAAGGCCAGTCCGGCCCGGTCCAGCGTCTTCCGGGCGGCCTCGACCATCTGCTCGTCCTCGCCGCTGGTCTCGGTCTTGAAGCCGACGATGCGGAGGTCCGGGTACGCCTCGCGGACCGTGTCGATGAGTTTCGGCGTGGGCGACAACGAGAGCGTGAGTTCCTCCTGTCCGGAGCGTATCTTCTCGTCGCTCGCCTCGACCGTGTAGTCGCTGATGGCAGCGACGGAAACCAGCGCGTCGGCACCCTCGCAGGCGTCGAGGGTCGCCTCCAGCATCTCGCCCGCGCTCTCGACCGAGACGAGGTCGGCGTAGGGCACGTCCGAGACCCCGGCGCCACCGGTCAGGGGATGCGGCCCGACGGTCGCGTGGACCAGCGTCACGTCGGCCCCGAGGACGTGGGCGGCCCGGGCGACCGCCCGGCCCATCTTGCCCGAGGAGCGGTTCGTCAGTAGCCGGACTGGGTCGACCGACTCCGCGGTCGCGCCGCTGGTGACGACGACCTCCTTTCCGGCGAGGGGCGACTCGCCGGTCGCGCGGGCGACCGCGAGGGCGATGGCGTCCTCTGTGGCTATCTTGGCCTTCTCCTCCTCGATTCTCGGGTCGACGAAGTCCACGCCCCAGCCCTCGAGTTTCTCGATGGCTTCGAGGACGCCGGGGTGGTCGTACATCGGCTCGTGCATCGCGGGTGCGACGACGACCGGGATCCCGGCCCCGATGGCGGTCGTGGCGCAGGTCGTGACGGGCGTGTCGTCGACGGCGTGGGCGATCTTCCCGACCGTGTTCGCCGTCGCCGGCGCCACCAGCAGCACGTCTGCCCACTCGTCGCGCCCGCAGAGTTCGACGTGTTCGACCTTGCCCGTAATCTCGGTGACGACCTCGGTGTCGGTCGCGAACTCGACCGACCACGGGTGGATGATGCCCTGCGCGCTGTTCGTCATCACCGCCCGGACCTCGGCCCCCCGGCGGCGCAACTCGTGGGCCAGCTCGACCGTCTTCACGGCCGCGATGGAGCCGGTCACGCCGAGGGCGACGTTCACACCGTCGAGCATGCTCATGGCACCCGGTTCGGGCGCATGGGTTACGGGTGTGTCGGTCGCGTGTCGAAAGCGGTCGAAGAATCAGTCGATGTCGTCCGGGTCGACGCTCGGGTGCATCCGCGGCTCGTCTTCCAGGGGTTCGGCGTAGGCGCGGTTCGCCTCGCGGGCAGCCTCGTCCCGCACCAGGCGTTCCTCGTCGTCTATCTCCGCACAGCCCGGCGGCACGTCGCGGCCCCGCCCGGTGAAGTACCCCTTCGGCGTCACCCAGTCGTGGTAGAAGTTCACGTCGGACTCGTGGACGATGGTCAGCCCGACGGTCGCACCGTGGCCGGCACAGACGATTGCCTGGTGGTACTGGTCGGCGAGGCGGCCCGCGGCGTAGATGCCCTCGACGTTCGTCCGGCCCGCGTGGTCGACCTCCAGGAACGTCTTGCTCCCGCGGTCCTCGGTGTCGACGCCGAGGCCGTCGAGGTAGGAGGCGTCGGACCAGGAGGCGGCGACGATTCTCCCCGCGGTGAGTTCGGCGTCGTCGTCCACCGTCACGGTGAAGCCCGATTCGAGGTCGCCGGCCACGTCGGTCACCCGGCCGGTGAGGAACTCGCAGCCGGCGTTCCCGGCCTGGGCGCGGGTCTGCTGGTGGAACCGGCGCGCGTCGACGCCCTCGGGGAAGCCCGGGAAGTTCTCCAGGTGCGCGTTGCGGTAGAGGATCGATTCGCCGTCGTTGACGACCAGCGTGTCGAGGCCGGCGCGGGCGGTGAAGATACCCGCGGAGAGGCCGGCGACACCGCCGCCGACGATGCAGACGTCGCAGTCCATGCGCGACTCTCGGCCGGGACCGGACAAAAGTCGTGCTCTTCCGGGCGTCCAGAGGGCCGAATCGCACCGTTCAGCCGTGGTGAGACCGGACGACGGTGTGCCGACGGAAAGGCTTACGTGGTGAGTGAGAGTAACACGGCTGTGGAACGTATCGAGGTCACGACGGTCGTCTATCTGCCGCCCGAGGAAGTCTACGAGTTCCTGCTCGACTTCCCCCGGTACGCCCGCTACTCGAAGTACCTGAAGGACGTCGGCCAGGACGGCGACGGCGGGCCGGGCACGCGCTACGACCTCCACTTCGCGTGGTGGAAACTGACCTACACGGCACGCTCGGAGGTGACCGGCGTGGAACCGCCGAACGTCATCGACTGGAAGATCATCAAGGACATCGACGCGACCGGCCAGTGGCACGTCGAGTCCGTCCCCGAGCAGGCACCCGACGAGGACACGCCGGCCTCGGAGGTCACCTTCCTCGTCACCTACGACCCGGAGTCGGCCCACGCCGGCAACATCGACATCCCGCGGTTCGTCTCGCTCGCCTGGGTCATCGAGAAGGTGAAACCGAAGGTCAAGAAGGAGGCCCAGCGCATCGTCGAGCGCATCGTCGCCGACCTCGAGGGACAGCGCCGCTCGGTCGACCTCGAGATAACGACTGCCGTGGACTGACCGAATAACAATCCTCTTGTCCTCCCCCTGTCAAGCGCGGACTATCTAGCGAGACCAGTCTCTATGCGTGTAATCGTCATCGGAGCCGGAGAGGTGGGCTCGAACATCGCCGCGAGCCTGTCCGAAAGTCACGAGGTCGTCGTCATCGACACCGACGGCGACCGCGTGGAATCGCTCACCTACGAACTCGACGTGTTGCCCATCGAAGGCGACGGGACCTCGCTCTCGACGCTTGAGGAGGCGGGCATCGGAGAGACGGATATGCTCATCGCCAGCACGGACCGCGACGAGGCGAACATCGTCGCGTGTTCGACCGCCAAGACCTGTGGCGACCCCTTCACCATCGCCCGGGTGAAGAAGACCGACTTCCTCAACACCTGGCAGGGGTCGAAGGGGGCCTTCGGCGTCGACTTCATGGTCTGTACCGACCTGCTGACCGCCCAGTCGGTCGTCCGCATCGCCGGCCTGCCCGGCGCACAGGACGTGGACTCCTTCGCGAACGGCCGGGTCCGGATGGCCCAGTTCGAGATCACCGAGGACTCGACGGTCGCGAACCAGACCGTCCAGAACGCCGACCGCTTCGAGTCCCTGACGTTCGCGGCCATCATCCGCAACGGCGACGTGACCATCCCACGTGGGGAGACGGTCATCGACCCCGGCGACCAGGTCATCGTCATCGGGAGCCCCGAGAGCGTCCGCAAGTTCGCGACCTCGCTCACGCCCGCGAGCACGCTCGACTCCGCCGACGAGGTGTTCATCATCGGCGGCGGCGAGATCGGCTACCAGGTCGCGCGGCTGTTCGAGGCCCGCGGGGTGACGCCCCGGCTCATCGAGCACGACCCGGAGCGGGCCCGCCTGCTCGCGGACCAGCTCCCCGGGAGTATCGTCCTCGAGAACGACGCGACGAACATGGACTTCCTCGTCGAGGAGCACATCGACGACGCGGACCTCGTCGTGGCCGCCCTCGAATCGGACGAGAAGAACCTGCTCGTCTCCCTGCTCACGAAGCGCCTGGGCGCGCGCCGGACCGTCGCCATCGTCGAGAACGGCAACTACGTCGAGCTGTTCGAGGCGGTCGGCGTCGACGTGGCGGTCAACCCGCGCGAGGTGACCGCCGAGGAGATCACCCGGTTCACCCGCGAGGAGCACACCGAGAACGTCGCCATCATCGAGTCCGACCGGGCGGAGGTACTCGAGATCGAGATCGACGGCGACAGCCTGCTCGCCGGGCGTTCCATCCGGGACGTGGCGGGTGAACTCCCCCGCGGGGTCGTCATCGGCGCCATCACCCGCGACGACACCCTCATCACGCCGCGTGGGAACACCGTCGTCGAGCCGGGTGACCACATCGTCGTCTTCCTCGACGCGACCGTCCTCGACGACGTGGCCCCCAGACTATGAGACTCAAGGTAGACTGGCGCGCGAGCACGAGCCTCGTCGGCCGCGTGGTGAAGTACCTCGCGGTGGCCCTCGTCGTCCCCATCGTCACGGGGTTCCTCTACGGTGACGAGTTCGTCCCGTACATCCTCCCGTTCTTCGTGACCGCGACCGTGGCAGTGGTCGCGGGAACGGCGATGGAGCGCCTCGACCCCGACCCCGACCTCGGGGCCCGCGAGGGGTTCCTGATGGTCGCCATGACGTGGGTCGCCGTCTCCCTCGTCGGCGCCATCCCGTACATGCTGGAGGGGCTGACCTACCAGAACGGCCAGTTCGTCTACCTCGTCGAGACGACGCTCCACCGGCCCGAGAACGCCATCTTCGAGACGATGAGTGGGTTCACGACGACCGGGGCGACGGTGATGGGCGACATCTCCTTCCAGACCCACTCGCGCGGGCTGATGATGTGGCGCCAGCAGACCCAGTGGCTCGGCGGCATGGGTATCGTCGTCCTCGCGGTCGCCATCCTGCCCGAACTCTCCGTCGGTGGCGCCCAGCTGATGGACGCCGAGGCGCCGGGGCCGGGCATCGAGAAGCTCACGCCCCGCATCGCCGAGACGGCCCGTGCCCTGTGGGTCATCTACGCCGGCATCACGGTGCTGGAGATGGTCCTGCTGTACGGCCTGCACGTCGTCGGGATGGCCCCGAACATGACCGCCTACAACGCCATCGCCCACGGCTTCACGACGATGGCGACCGGCGGGTTCTCGCCGGAGGCGCGCTCCATCGAGGCGTTCGCCGAGATCGTCCAGTGGGTGTTCGTCCCGTTCATGATGGCCGCGGGGACCAACTTCGCGCTGTTCTGGCACGTCTCGAACGGCGAGATACGGCCGCTGCTCGAGGACGTCGAGTTCCGCTTCTACGCCGGCATCATCGCCGTCCTCTCGGCCGTGCTGACCGGCTTCCTCTACGTCGACCCCGGCCTGTCGACCGCGGCCCAGACCGGCCTGTACGACGGCGTGAACCAGACCTTCCTCGGCTACACGTTCCCCATCACGGGCGACCTCGAGGCCTCGCTCCGGCACGCCGTGTTCCAGGTGGTCTCCATCGTCACCACGACCGGGTACGCGACGATGGACTTCAACGCGTGGGGCGGCCCCTCGCAGTACGTCCTCGTCATCGCGATGTTCATCGGCGGCTCGGCCGGGTCGACCGGTGGGGCCATCAAGATCATCCGCTGGCTCGTCATCCTGAAGTCCATCAAGCGCGAGCTGTTCTCGACGGTCCACCCCAACGCGGTCCGGCCGGTCCGGCTGCGCGGGCGGTCGCTGGACGAGCGCGCCCTGCGTGGCATCTACGCGTTCACGCTGCTGTACCTCGCACTCTTCTTCCTCTCGACGCTGGTGCTCGTGGCCGACGCCGCGGTGTTCGGCCCGGAGACCCTGAGCGTCATCGAGGCGATGACCGCGGTGGCGGCGACCCTAGGGAACATCGGGCCGGGCCTCCAGATGGTCGGGCCGATGGGGAGCTACCTGAACTTCACCCCGGAGGCGAAACTGTTCATGGTCGCGCTGATGTGGATCGGTCGCCTGGAGATATTCCCCGTGCTCGTGTTGCTGACGCGAGCGTACTGGCGGTCGTAGGCTGACACACCACACCCGGTTTTTTGCCCCCGCACGACCGAGCCTCGCGTATGCAGGAACGTTCCGCCGCCCCTGCCGGCACCGCCCCTCCCACCAGCGACGCCCCCCAGACGGTGACCCTCGCCGACGGTCGGACCCTCGCGTTCGCCGAGTACGGCGACCCCGACGGCGAACCGGTCCTCGCCTTCCACGGCCTCCCCGGGTCGCGCCACTTCGGCGGCTTCCTCGCGGACACCGCAGCCGCCGCGGGACTCCGGGTCGTCGTCCCCGACCGACCCGGCTACGGCGAGTCGAGCCCGAAGCGCGACCGGACCCTGGCCGACTGGGCCGACGACGTGGTCGACCTCGCGGACCACCTCGGATTCGAGTCGTTCGCCGTCTGTGGCTTCTCCGCCGGCGGCCCGCACGCCCTCGCGGTCGCCGCCGAGTCCGACCGCGTCTCCCGCGCCGCCATCGTGGCCGGGATGGCCCCACCCGCCGCGGACATCGACGCCAGCCGGTTCATCCAGGTCATGGCCACCCTCTCCCGGCGGACGCCGCGGCTGCTCGGGCTCATCTTCCGGGCGCAGGCGTGGCTCATGAACCGGCAGGACGACGAGGCGTTCCTCTCGTTCGTCACCGACCAGCCCATCGGGGACGTGTCTGTCCACGGCTCCCGGACGGTCGAGGCGGTGCTGGCGACCGAGTACCGGGCCGCCTTCGACCACGGTCCCGCGGGGGCCGTCGCGGACAGCCGGGCCGTCCACTCGTCGTGGGACATCCGATACGGAGACATCTCCTGCCCGGTCAGGGGCTGGTACGGCACCGCCGACGAGAACGTGCCCATCGAGACGGCGCAGTGGCTCTCCGGGGCGGTACCGGACGCGAGAATCGAACGCGTGGCCGACGAGGACCACCTGTCGGTCCTCGTCGAGTCACGCGGTGACGTCTGCTCGTGGCTGTCGGGTTAACCGAGCAGGACGAACAGGGCCAGCGGCAGGCCGAACAGGAGGACCGTCATCACGGCGAGGATGGCACCGTAGCCGCCCAGCACGCCGGCCGCCGAGAGCCACGACGGGTGCTCGTAGTCGATGGGGAGTTCCATACTGCCATGAACTTTCGCAGGGTGCTTAGTTTCACCGGTCGTGACCCCCCGACGACGGTCAGCTCTTCCCGCGCCGGTACTCGTCGGTCACGTCCTCCAGCCGGACCTCGCCGGCGGGCACGCGCTGGGCCGTGATGAGTTCTCGCGGTGCATCGGGCGAGTCGACCGACTTGTCGACGCTGTAGCCGACGTAGGTGCAGTCGTCCTCGGTGAACGTGACGACCGAGTAGCCCCAGTGGTGGCTGTCGAAGAACTCGATGTGGGGGTTCTGGAGGGTGACGGCCTTCCGGAGGATGCGCTCCGTGGGCTTGGCCAGCGGCCCCTCCGTCAGCCCGACGGCCTCGGCGACGTTCAGGCTGGTGAGCGCGGGCGTCATGAACTCGACGCCGACGCGCTTGTCCTCGTCGACCGGCCCGACGAGTTTGTGGTCGAGGGCGTCGCGGTACTCGGTCTGCTGGTAGCCCGCGATGTAGCAGTGCATGTCCCCGGTGATGGTGACGAAGTTCTCCACGTCGCGGGCCGCGAGCGCGTTCATCAGGTACTGGCGCTCCCGGCGATAGCCGTCCCAGCCGCCCTGGACCGGGTAGAGCGTCGCCGGGCCGGCCCCGACCTTGAACGGGAGGGTGAGGACCTCGTCGGACCAGACCGTCCAGGTCGTCTTCTCCTGTGTCTCCTCGACCTGCTCGAGGAACCACTGCAGCTGGGACGGCCCGAGCATGGTCCGGTCCGGCGGTTCGCGCTCGGGCGCGGTCGCGCGCTCGGTCGGCAACAGCAGGTCGCGCTCTGCGGTCCGGAACAGGCGCTCGTCGGTCATGACGAGCGAGACGAGGTCGCCGAAGTCGAACCGTCGCCAGAGCCGGAACCGGTCCTGCAGCCGGTCGGCCTCGTGGTCGTACTCGATGCGGGCGGGCATGTACTCCCACCAGGCGTGCATCGCGTCGGCCGCGAGCCGGGTCATGAACTCTGGGTCGTCGCCGCGGGGGTGGTCGGCGGCCGGGGCGTCGGCCTCGTAGTCCCAGTGGACGTCGTTGGCGATCTCGTGGTCGTCCCACGCCGGGATGATGGTGTGCTGTTCGAGAGCCTGCTGGAGGAAGCGGTCGGACTTGTACACCCGGTAGAGATAGCGGTAGTCGTCGAGCGACTCGACGAGGCTGTAGCCGCTCGGGAAGTCCTTCTCGCGCCCGGGGTACTCCGGGGCGAACGGGCTCCTGAAGTGCCCGTCGGCGGACTCGTAGATGAAGTCGCCGACGTGGACGATGAAGTCGATGTCCGCCTGGGCGATGTAGTGGTACGCCGGGTAGTAGCCGTTCAGGTAGTTCTGGCAGGTGAGGACCGCGAGCGAGAGTTCGTCGGGCGAGTCGTCGGCTGCCGGGAGGGTCCGACACCGCCCGACGTTGCTCGCGGTGTCGCCGTAGACGAACCGGTAGTAGTAGACGCTGAAGGAGTCGAGTACGCCGTCGAGGTCGACCTTCACCGTGTAGTCGTGGGCCTCGATGGCCGCGCTGTCCTCGAGGACGCCGCGGTGGACGACCTCGGTGAAGCCTTCGTCTTCCGCCACCTCGACCGCCAGCGGGCGGTCGTTGTCGAACACCTCGGGGTCGATGCGCGTCCAGAGGATGACGCCCTCGCTGGTCGGGCCGCCGCTGGCGACCGACTGCGGGAACGTCCCGTCCGCCGGCTCGTCGGGGTCGAACTCGAAGACGCTCGGGTCGTCTGGCTCCTGCGGGTCGCGGGCGAACGCGAGGTCGTGACGCGACAGCAGCGACAGCAGTTCGTCGTGGTCGGTCGAGGCCGGTGCCCGGCGGACGAACTCGGTCCGGTCGTCGGGGTCGCTGGTGGTCGGCTCGTCGTCTCCGACCGGGTCGTCCGTCCCGGCCACGTCCTCGTCGGTCATTGCGGTCTGGGTTGCGCCCGGGAGGTGTTGAAGCTATCGCGGCTACCAACCCACCAGCCGACCCGCCATCCTGCCCGGGAACCTGCCCGTTCGTGTACATCCGCGACCTGTTTCGGACCGTTTTTGAGCACGGGCACGTAACCCGGCGCTAATGACGCGAATCGTCGTCGTGGACAACCACGGGCAGTTCACCCACCTGGAGCACCGCGCGCTCCGCGACATGGGTGTCGACAGCGAGGTCGTAGACAACGAGACGCCGCCGAGCGAGGTCGAGGCGGACGGTATCGTCCTCTCCGGGGGGCCGGAGATGGACCGCCGCGGGAAGTCCGGCGAGTACCTCGAGGCAGACGTTCCGGTGCTCGGCATCTGTCTGGGCATGCAGATAATCGCGCACGAGCTCGACGGCGAGGTCGGCTCCGGCGACTACGGCGGCTACGCCGACGTGACCGTGGACGTGCTCGACGAAGACGACCCCCTCATCGGGTCGCTCTACCCCGAGACCCGCGTCTGGGCGAGCCACGCCGACGAGGTGAAGGAGGTCCCCGAGGGCTTCTCCATCACGGCGAAGAGCGACGTCTGCGGCGTCGAGGCCATGTCCGACCCCGAGCGCGACCTCTACGGCGTCCAGTGGCACCCGGAGGTCTCCCACACCGCCGAGGGTGAGGAGGTCTTCGAGAACTTCGTGGCGTTGTGCGAGCGCTGAGGGGACGCAGGTACGAGCGCTAGAGGGCACATCGTGCGAGCGCCGAGGCGGCCGCGAGCCCGAGCGTGGCGCGGTCTCGCCGGCGAACAGTAGCGCTCCCCTGTCGAACGTAGTCGGAGTCCTTTTAATACACCACGTGAACCTGTAATCCATAATGACGGCGACCCAGGGCGACCTGGCCAGCATGTCGCGGTACATCTTCCGGGCACCCCGCTGGTACAAGAGTCTGGCCTTCGCGATGGTGGTGGCAGCCGTGACGGGCATCGGCGTGTTCGAGAACACCTTCTGGCTGGAGGACCTCTGGCAGGGCGTCTTCTTCATCGGTATCCCCACGTTCGCGGCGTCGGTGCTGACGAGCGTCGTCGACCAGCGCCTGGGCGGGCAACTCACCGCCAACCGGGCGTCCCTGCTCGCCCTGCTCTGTGAGATCATGGTCGTCGCGATACTCGCGGTCGGGGGCGCGGTCGCGCTGGCGACCGACCTCGGCCAGAACTTCGTCTTCGACGTGCTCTACGTCGGTCTCGCGTCCATCTTCGCGTTCCGGCTGCTCATCGTCGCGGCCATCTCCCAGCACTCCATCCCGAAGGCGGCCATCCCGGCGAGCATCCAGACCGCCGCGGCCGCGGTCCTCCTGTTCGTCTACAGCGGGACGCTCCGGTACATGGACGCCGGCGGGCCCATCCTCGACGCCTACCTCTCCCGGCCCGAGCAGGGCCCGACGACGCTCGGGGCCATCCTCCCCGGCGACTTCGTCATCCTCGCGCTGCTCTGTCTCCTCTACGGCGCCGCGGTCTGGCTCTTCCTCGTCATCATCGACCGCCCGTGGAAGCGCAGCCTCGGCGTCTCCGTGCTGGACTTCCTCGGCGGGTTCATCGGCCACATCGCCGACGGGACCCGCGAACTGGAGGACTTCTTCGAGGAGCTGGGCGAGGAGGCCCTGGTGCCTGTCACCGTCCTCGCCTTCGAGCGCGAGGACGGCACCGAGAAGGCCCGGTTCGTCCTGCCGATGATCCACCCCGGGCCGATGGGCGAGATCGGCGGCGGGAACCTGCCACAGCGCGTCGCCCAGTCCGCAGACGGCCTCGCGTTCCCCCCGCACGCGACCGCGGGTCACGACTTCAACCTCGTCACCGAGCGCGAGGTCGACACCATCCTCGACGCCGCTGCCGACGCCCACGACCGTCTCGAGTTCGGGACCACCGCCAGCGAGAGCGTCCGCACCCAGGTCGGCGACGCGAAGATGCTGGCGCAGGCGTTCGACGACGACATCCTGCTCGTGAGCACGCACTCGCCCCGGTTCGCCGACGACGTGGACTACGCGGTCGGCCTCTCGGCCGCCGCCGAGGCCCGGTCGGGCGGGTTCGACGAGGTGCTCCTCGTGGACGCCCACAACTGCAACAACGGGCTGAAGGGCGACGACCTCGGGCACGTCACGCCCGGTAGCGAGCGCTCGTTCGACATGATGCAGGCCGCCGCGCGGGCGGCCGAGCAGCTCCGCGACGCGCCACAGCACCCCGTCGAGGTCGGGACGGCCTGGACGGAGACCGACTGGGAACCCACGGACGGCATCGGCCCCCTCGGCGTCAGAATCGCCTGTGTCACGGTCGCCGACCAGACCACTGCCTACGTGCTGGTCGACGGGAACAACATGGAACCGGGGCTGCGCGAGCGACTCATCGAGGCGCTCCCCGACGAGGTGGACGCGGCCGAGGTGATGACGACCGACACCCACATCGTGAACAAGGTGGAGTCCTCGAACCAGGTCGGCGAGGCGCTCGACCAGGACGACCTGGTCGACCTCGTCACCGACCTGACTGGACAGGCGCTCGCCGACCGTGAACTGGTCTCCGTCGGGATGGAATCGGAGCGCGCCCGCGTCACCGTGTTCGGCAACGATAGAACGGAGACGCTGGCGAGTCACGCCAACGCGATGGTGTCGATGGGCGGGGCGCTCGCGGTGTTGATGGCGATGGCCGCGATGGGCCTGAGTATGATCGTCTTCCTGCTCTCCTAGGCCTCGTCCTCGGCGAACAGCTCGTCGACCGCACTGCGTGCCGCGAGTGCGGCGTCCTCGGCGACCTGCTCCGACTTCGCCTCCTCGCCCGGCACGTTCAGGTAGACGTCCACGTCAAGGACGCCCTCCTCGAACGTGACGGTCACGTCCATGTCTTCGACGTCCGACTGCTTGAATCGCGAGAGGATGAGTCCCTCGGCCGCTTCCGCGGCCGTACGCACGACCTCTTCGTCGGTGGGCATGCGCTTACGCGCCGCCTGCGCCGCCCATACCGCCGCCCATGCCGCCGAGCATCTCCTGCAGTTCCTGCTGGAGCGACTCGAACTGCTGCTGGACGCGCTCTTCCTGCTTCTCGAGGGTCTCGACGCGGATCTCGAGGCTGGAGACCTTCTCGTCGAGGGCCTCCTTGGCCTCCTCGTAGTCGGTGGCGACGAAGAGCTCACCGACCTCGCGGAACATCTGCGTGTCCTCGTCGATGTTCTCGAGCTCGTCGAGCGCGGTCTGGGCCTCTGTCAGCTGCGAGTCCGCGGACTGCTTCTGCTGGGCGACCTGCTGTGCGGTCTCCTGCAGGTCCTGGAGTTCCTCGATCTTCTCCTGTGCCTCCGGCGGCAGATTTCCTTGCATACACCGACCGACGGTTTCCGGCCTGAAAAACCCCCGCTTTCGAACTCGCCCCCCGCCACCCCACACAATCGCCGTGAGAACGCCTGTCACACCGGATGCGGGACCGCGCTGCACCGGTCGGCACCGCGGTTCGCTCCCGGTTCGCGACCCCTCGCGCCCTCCGCCGGCCGGCGCCAGAGCCTTGCCGAATAGGCCGTGCCCTCTTGCGGCTGGCGTCGGACATCTAACACGAGTACCCGGCCGACGCTTCGGTCGCTCCCGCTCGCGCAGTCACAGCCGTCACGTCGCTGGCCGCCCCCGCTGGCCCTGACTCGAGGTCCTACGCCAATGCGAACTATCGACATCACCGACGCCGGTGCGGACCCGGACGGCGAGACGGAGATCGACCCCGTCGTCCGGAACCGCGCCGCCCCGAACACGCGACTCGTCTTCCCGCCCGGGCGATACCTCGTCGGCTCGCTCGGCGAACTGACCGCAGACCGCCTCGAACTCGTCGCGCCCGAGGGGGCGACGCTCGTGCCCCGGGACCGGACCGCCCCGGAGCGGCTCGTCACCCTCGCCGGGCGCGAACAGCGCCTCGAGGGGTTCGACTACGAGGTCGAGGACTGCCGGGTGGCCCCGGCGGTCCACGTCCGGAGCGACGCGACCATCCGGAACTTCGCGGTGCGTGGGCCCGCAGGCGTCAGCCCGCACTACGAGCCGTCGGACCAGGGCCGTGACGCCGTCTCGATGTTCAACGTCAAGGACGTCCCCGCCGGTTCGACGTTCCTCGCCGAGTCCATCTACATGGGTGATGGGGTCGGGCGGAAACGGGACGCCCGCCGCGGCTGGTACCTCTCGGGCAACGACGGTACCGTCGAGTTGCGCGACGTGACCCTCGCCGGCTGGGCCGAGAACACGGTCTACGGGACGTACGCCAACGGCCAGGACGCGAACGCCCGCTCTATCTACCGGAACGTGACCTGCCAGAACACGAACATCGGCATCCGGACCTCCGGCGACACGCTCGTCGAGGACTCCGTGTTCGTCCGGGACGGGTCGGTCCCGGCCCAGGGCTGGAGCGGCGCCCGCCGCCAGCGCGGCATCTGGATCGAGGGCGGCAAGTCCGCCCACCCCGACGGGACGACGACCATCCGGAACTGCGAGTTCCTCTGGGAGTCGACCGCCGCCGACCAGTCCGGCCAGCCCCTCGTCTGCTACCCGCCACCGAGACGCATCGAACTCAGCGGCCTGCGAATCAACAACCAGCACCCGTCGTGGCCCACGTTCGAGCTGGACCCACACGACCGCCGCCCGGTCGAGCTCGTCGTCGAGGACGTCCACGTCACCCAGCGAAACAACCGGCCGGTGTTCCGGCTGCGGGGCGACCACGACATCGTCAGGGCGAGGAACCTGCACGTCGACGCGGACGGGCCCCTGTCGGATACGCGGTCCTCGCAACTGGCCCGGGCGGTCGAGAGCCACGACCCGGACCCGACGCTCACGGAGTAGGGGTCGGAACAGAATAGACTCAGGACGAGGCGGCGACGCCGCAGTCGTGTACCGTCTCCGCGACTTCGACGAGGCGGATCCAGGTGTTCACGCCGGCCCGCAGTGCGACGAGGTCGGCGGCCTCGACGACGACGGTGACGGTGTCGCCGGTCCGGGAGAGCGTCGTCGTCGACCGGTCGCCCTCTATCTCGCCGACCTCCTGGGCGACGCTGCGCTCGACGATGCGCGCGACGGCGTCGCTGTCGTAGGTGAATTCGAGGGTGGTCTCGTGCGAGAACGAGGGCATCGTCGTCGACGTTACTCGACGTCGACGGTCTTGATGTCGGTACTGCGCTCTTTCAGCAGCACGCGGTGTCCGCAGTACGGACAGCGGACGCCGCCGTAGGAGTCGAGCGTCACGTCACGCTTGCACCGCGAGCACTTGTAGCTCATTCGTCTTCTTCGGAGAGCGCGGCGCGGATCGACCGGCGGACGGTACGGCCTGCGGGCGTCTCGGGGCGGTAGGTACCGCCGGTGAACTTCTCACCGGTCTCCTCGTTCACCCAGATACCCGTGCCGAGGCGCTTGACGTTGTCGCCGTCGACCTTGGAGTTGCGCATCTCGTCTTCGATCTCCGCGACGCGGCGTCGGGAGACACGCCCGTAGCGAGCGCCGAATCGGCCGGCGCTCCCCGTCTTTCCTTTCTTCTTGGCCATGATACCCGTTCGTACCGCCAGCGTGCAAATAAACCTGTTGAGTTCGCACCGGGCTCACTCGAGCGCCGGGGCCGCGACGACCTCGTAGACGATGAGACAGAACGCCAGACAGAGTCCGAGGACGGTGAACTGGACCCATTCGACGGGCGCGGCCGCCGCCGGCAGGGTGATGGCTCGGAGTCCACGCTCCAGCAGGAGTCCCGAGAGGACCAGGGTCGGGATGGTCGTGAGGACGACGTCGGCTCGTCGCATCGTATGTAATGAGATGTAATTAGAGAGAAAAAGGGATTGGGGTTCTGACGGGTTTCGCAGCTATCTCGGTCGGGAGAACGGCCTAACGTAGAGGACGACCAGCACGGTGAGCAGGGTCAGCGCGAGGAGACCACCGGCGAGGAACGCGAGCTCGGGGGCGAGGAGCGGCTGGCTGGCCGCCGACCCCGCGGGCTGGCTCGCGTCGGTCGCGGCGATGCCGGCCACCTCCGTGACCGGCTCGGACCGGGCGAGGTCGTCGAGTAGCCGCGCCAGCACGAGGGTCGCACCACCGAGGACGAGTGCGACCGCCAGGACGCGGGCCAGCAGGTCGCGGAAGATGGAGCGGTCCGAGGGCGAGCTGGCCATGACGAGCACGGCGCGGGCGCAGGGCGCGTAGACGTTCATCGCGGAGCCCTTCTCGGAGTACCAGGTGTCGACGACCTCGATGAGGCCGGCGTTCTCCATGTTCGTCAGGTGGTAGTGGACGTTCTGGAGCGTGGTTCCGGTGACCTCGCGGAGGTCGGCAGGTGTGTGGGGTTCCTCGTAGAGTGCTTCGAGGATGGACCGGGCGGTGGCACTGGAGAGCGTGGCGAACACCTCGTCGGCTGTCTCGTCCGTCAGCCCGACGAGCTTGGACTGGTCCGGCTCGTGGACGACCGGACGCTTTATCGGGAAGATGCGACCCATTGGCTGGAAGATACGTCGTGGAGGGGTATTCGGATTTCGTTGCATCAAACGCGCACTGAACGGGGAGGTGTCGGGTGGATGGGGCTGGTGACTGGTTCGGGTCGACTCGGCAGACGGTTCAGGTTGGGTTGACTCGGCAGATGACTCGGGGTGGATTGGCAGACTGTCTGGGTGGAATCGGGTTGCAGGGGACTGGTCACGCCCCAGGTCCTAGAAGAAGAACCCGAAGAGGCGTGCGAACAGGTGGAACGGGTTGAGGTCGAACCGGCTCGGCGCGACGTCGAAGTCGTACCAGGCGGCGTGCTCGGGTGCACCCGCGCCGGAGACGGCGGCCGTCGCGTGGTCGTCGGCGGGCACGAGGATCTCGATGCCGACGTCACCGTCCATCGCGGGCGGGAGCTTCTCGGGCAGCGGTTCCGCGGTGGGCAGTTCACACGGGGCGCGGATGCAGACGATGTCCGGTTCGGTCGGGATGGGTTCGTCGCCGCCACGGACGCCGGACTGTTGCATCAGGGGCACGTCGTCGACGAACTCGTTGATGGACTCCTCGACGGGACCCTCACGCCAGTCGGGTTCGGGGTCGGTCGGTCGGACCGGGTCGGTCCCGTCCGGGTCGGTCGGGAAGGCGTCCGGGTTCACCGGCTCGGCCTCGCCGCCGTCTTTCTCACCGTCGGTCGCGTTCTCGTCGTGGTCCCCGTTACAGGGGCTGTCCACGCCGACGACGCAGATGCCGACTGTCTGGTCCCCGTCGGCCGCAACCGGGCTGGCACTCAGCGCGAGTGCACAGACCAGGGCGACCGTGAGGAACGATACGAATCTGAATCGGTGGTTCATCGCATCTGTACAGAGGGCACGAACAGATAACTGGGTTGTCAAGTATGAAAGCGCCATTTGACGCATCCGGCGGCGACCTCGCCCCGACGCCCCACCCGGCTGGGGAGTCCCGACGGTCAGGCGGGCTGATAGGACGCCGGCGCGTCGACCCCCTCGGCGAGCACGTTCTCGCGCAGGTACGCGAACAGGCGCTCGCGCACCTGCTCGCCGAGGTCGCCCATCCCGAGCGCCATGACCGCGCCGGCGCTGCCGTCCGTGGTCACGAGCAGGTACGCCGCGGTCGCCTCGGGGTCGAGGTCCTCGCGGAACACACCGGCCTCGACCCCCTCGCGGATGACCGAGGCGAGCGTCTCGTGGACGCGCTCCTCGTACGAGCGCAGCAGGTCGTGGAACCGGTCGTTGAAGGGCGCGTGTGCCAGCAACTCCATGATGGCGACGTTGATACCGCGGTCCACCTCGTCCTCGGGGTCGCCGAGCAGCGCGTCGCACAGGGCGAACAGCCGGGTGACAGGGTCGGCGTCGGCCGCCGCCGAGAGGCGCTTCGAGTCGCGTTCGACGCTCCACTCGAGGAAGGCGACCACGAGGTCGTCCTTCGAGTCGTAGTGGTAGTAGAGGCCGGCCTCGGAGACCGACGCCTCCGCGGCGACCTTCTTGGTCGTCAGGCCCGCGTAGCCGTGCTTCGCCAGCGCCCGCAGGACCGCCTCCATGATGTCGACCTGCGTCTCGCTCAGGTCCGTCTCCTCGTCACTGCCGGCCTCGCCCGTGGGCATGTCACCCGATTGCGAGGGAGTGAGTAAATACTCGGTGGAAGCCGAGCGTACTTAGTGAGTGTTCACTCAGTAGTTTTATCTCCCTGCGGCCCCACGGTCCACACGAGATGCACACGTCACACTCGCGGTACCAGGATGTGGAATCGCTGCCGGGGGTCGTCGCCGGGCTGGTCACGGTCGGCGTCCTGACCGTCGCCTTCGGCCTGCTCGCGCTCGGGGTCCCGTTCTTCTGGGTCGCGTTCCCCATCGGCTTCGGGGGCGTCCTCCCGCTCGCGGTCGGGCTGGCGAAGCGCCGGGAAGACGCAGACGGTCGCAACCGGGCCGGGGCCGCCGAGTCCGGGACCGGGTCCGACCGGGCCCTGCACCGGCTCCGCGAACGCTACGCCGCGGGCGAGCTCTCCGACGCGGCGTTCGAGCGCCGGCTGGAACGCCTGCTGGCCACCGAAGACGGGATAGACCAGGGTATCGACAGCGACGCCGGCATCGGGCCGAAGCGCGGGCGGGAGTGAGCCGTGCCCGTCGACGAGCGACGACTCACCGCCGAGTACGACGGCGACCTCGTGGTCTTCCTCATCGGGATGCGCGTCAACGCCCTCTGGCGGGTCCACGAGTGGCTCCCGGTCTTCCTCGCGATGCCGCGGATGCTCCGCGAACTCGAGGCCGACCCGGAGTCGGGACTGCTCGCCTACCGGACCCTGCTGTCGTGGCGGTCCGTGACGATGGTGCAGTACTGGGACGCCTTCGACTCGCTGGAGGAGTACGCCCGGGACGACGAACAGGCACACCGTCCGGCCTGGGCCGACTACACCCAGCAGGCCGGCGCGTCGGGATCGGTCGGCATCTGGCACGAGACCTACTGCGTGCGCGAGGGCGAACACGAGTCCGTCTACCACAACATGCCGGCCATCGGACTGAGGGAGGCGGGCGAGCGTCGGCCCGCGACCGGCAGCCGAAAGCGGGCCGCCTCCCGGCTCGGGAACACGGGTCCGACCGGCGAGGAGACCGGCGCAGACTGACGCCGCCTCGGAACAGCCTCGAACCCCTCGAATTCGAGTGATTTCGGCCGTACAGGTACCGGCTACGCTATCTCTCCTGCGAGACTGGGTCTAGCATGGTACAGACGTCCGCCCCTGCCGAGCACGCTGTCGCCCGCCCCCCGCGAACCGTGACCCGGCGACGCCTCCTCGCACTCGCCGGAGCCGGCGTGAGCTTCGGCGCGCTGGCCCGGCCAGTCGCTGCTGCTGCGGTATCCCCTGCCATCATCCCGGCCGGCGCAGGCCGCATCCGGCTCACGGGCGCCGGCCAGCTCTACGTCCTCGACGGCGACGTCGAGGGCCCGCTCGAGATCGCCGCCCCGGGCGTCTCGGTCGACGGGAACGGCTACACCATCACGCCGCGCCGGAACGGCGTCGGCGTCGACGTCGGCCGGTCCCGCGGGGTGTTCCTGCAGGACCTCCGCATCGTCGGCGGCCGGGCCGGGGTTCGCGCCCAGAACGCCCGCCGGCTCGGGGTCCGTGACGTCTGGATACGCCGGTCGGGCGTCGGCGTCGACGCCGAGGACGCCTCGGTCCGGCTCCACAACCTGCACGTCGTCGGGACCCGGCGCTCCGGACTCCGCCTGAAGGACGTGCGGGCGCGGGTCTCGGCGACGACCGTCGATGGCTGCGGCCGCCGTGGTCGCGCCTCGGGCGTCGTCGCCGACACCGAGCAGGACCTCGAGTTCCGCCGGTGTCTCGCCCGTGACAGTGGCCGCCACGGGTTCGTCCTCGACGGCGACGACGAGGCCGCGCTGTCGGTCTGGCGCTCCGGCGCGATAGACAACCGGGGCGACGGCTTCGACGTCGAGGACTTCACCGAGACGGAACTCCGGTGCAGCGTCGCCCTCGGCAACGGCGGGTCGGGCCTCGACGTGGACAACGACGGGCGGCTCACGATGGTCCGGGTGAGCGCCGTGGGGAACGACGACCACGGCTTCGAGGTCCGGTCGCGCGACCCCGCCCGGCTGTTCGGCACGACCGCGTTCCGCAACCGCGACGGGAACTACCGGCTGCGGGGACCCGTCTTCCGGTCGGCCGTCCAGGGCCCGGTCGGTGGCCGGTGTGCGCCGCGCGCGGTCGCCCGGGCGCTCCACCGCCAGGCCCTCGACGCAGAGAGCGCGGGCGTCACCGGCTCGAAGCCGGGGACCGGCTGGCTCGACGAGTTCGAGACCGGGCCGGAGGCATCGCCGAGCCCGACGTTCTGACCGGTCGACAGGTCTTCCGACAGAACACAGCCCTTCTAAACCAGCCCCCCGTACTGTCGCCCAATGCAGGTCGGTTCCCGCCGCTGTATCCTCAACCCCGTCAGTGGGAGTGGCGACCACGCCCAGTACGTGACCCGGCTCCTCCGTGCCCGCGGCTTCGACGTCGTCGAGACCGAGGTGGCCGGGGACGCCCGCCGCCTGGCCGAGGCGGCCGGCGAGGAGGCGGTCTCCGAACTCGCGGTCTGTGGCGGCGACGGCACCGTCAACGAGGTACTCCGCGGCCTCGACGACGCCGGCCACCTCGAGTCCGTCACGCTGAGCGTCGTGCCCGCCGGGACCGCGAACATCCTCGCGCGAAACGTCGGCATCGAGTCCATCCAGCAGGGCGTCGCGGTCGCGGACACCGGCGAGAAGCGCACCGTCGACCTCGGGATGGCCGGGGACGAACCCTTCGCCGTCTCCTGTATCGCCGGCCTCCCGGCCGACGCGAGCGTGGCGGCCTCCAGCGACCTGAAGAAGCGCTTCGGGACGCTCGCGTTCCTCGTGACCGGCGTCCAGGAGGCGATGACCTTCGACGGCCTCGACATCCGGGTCGACGCGACCGCCGACCACGGCGAGCAGAGCTGGGACGGCGAGGCCGCGTGCCTGCTGGTCGGGAACGCCCGCCGGTTCGTCGGCGAGGGCGGCCAGGGCGACATGGAGGACGGCCTGTTCGACGTGGCCGTCGTCGAGCAGATGCCGACGCGCTCGCTGGTCGCCGAGGCCATCGGCCACCGCCTCCTCGGGCAGGACACGCCGGGCGTGACCCACATCTCGGCCAGCGAGGTGACCGTCGCCGGCCATACCGCCCCTATCACCTTCTCTCGCGACGGCGAGTTCAGCGAGCACGAGCAACTGACGCTGTCCGCCCGACCGCGGTCGCTCGAACTCCGCGTCGGGCCCGGCTACGAGCCGTCGCCGGACTGGACCTGACGCGGCCAGCACGCCGCCGGCTAGCTCAGCAGCGATCGCCCCGTCACCAGCCGGCGACAGCCAGCCCAGAATTTTCCAGAATCGTTATCAGTCGCGAGTATGATAGACCGTACTCCCGCCATGCCGCCCACAGAGGACCCCGATACCCCCGAGAGCGACGACGCGGCGACCGCCACCGGGACGGCCGGCAGCGCCGACCGGTTCGCCAGCACGGAACCGTACTACGCCCGGTACCGACCCCGGTACGGCGACGACCCCATCACGTACCTCGTGGACCGGTTCGACGTGGACCGGACGAGCCGCGTCCTCGACCTCGGCTGTGGCGCGGGCCAGATCGCCATCCCGATGGCGGCCCACGCCGGGACGGTGGTCGGGATGGACCCCAACGAGGCGATGCTCCGCGAGGCTCGGGCACAGGCCGACGCCGCGGGGCAGGCGAACGTCGAGTGGGTCCAGGGGGCCGACGGCGACCTCCCCGGCGATATAGAACAGGACAGCCTCCGCCTGACCACGATGGGGCGGTCGTTCCACTGGATGGACCAGCCCCGCACCCTCGACCACCTCCGCGACCTGCTCGAACCGGGCGGCGGGGTCGCCCTGCTGACCGACGGCGAGTGGCTCACCCACGGGACCGAGGACCACTGGCAGGCCGGTGTCCACGCCCTCGCGGCCGAGTACCTCGACGATATCCCGGAACGGACCGGCCCGGTCGCGGAGTACGACGACCCGTGGGACGAACTCCTCGAGGCCCACGGCTTCACCGACGTCGAGACCGTGACCTTCCCGTACGAGCGCGAGTGGGACCCGGACAGCGTCGTCGGCTACGTCTTCTCGCTCTCCTTCTGCTCGCCTGCGCGCTTCGGCGACGACAGGGACGCGTTCGAGACAGCCCTGCGCGCGTACCTGCGCGACCACGAGGCCGAGACCTTCGTCCAGCACGGCGCGGTCGAGGTCATCTCCGGGCGACGGTAGTCCCGGGACGACGGAACCCCGGCACGCCACCCCCGAGGGGGCCACGAAGGCATCAGCGTCGACTGTACCTAGCGAAACGTTCTCGTGGGTGACGGGCTTACCGTCTCGCGTGCAGCGGGAGAAAGCAGTCCCGGTCGTTCTCGCACTCGTCTGCGTGTTCGCGCTGGCGTTCGCGGCCGCGACGCTGGTCGAACCCGACAGACCCGGTGGGGGTGGGTCATCGGTCGTCAACCCGAACGACGACACCGCGACCGACCGGAACGGCGAGGACGGGTCGAGTTCGCAGCGACCCCTGACCGAGCCCGGCAACCTGTTCTTCGCGCTCAACCTCTGTGTCCCGTTCCTGTTGAGCGCCGAGTTCTTCGCGCTCGTCGTGGTGGTCACGGCCGCGGTCTGGCTGTACGTCCAGCGCACGAAGGACGGGTTCGCGGCCACCGGGCTGGTCGGCGCGCTCGGGTTCCCCGCCTTCTTCCTCTGGTTGCTGCTGACGAACTGTAACCCGAAGAACGACCCCGAGCAGCTCTCCATCATCCCCTCGGACGTGACCGACCCGACCGAGGGCGTCTCCTCCTCGCTCGGGCTGAGCCAGAACCCAGGGAACGTCACCCCGGAGGTCGCCCTGCTCATCCTCGCGCTCGTCGTGGCCATCGTGCTCCTCTTCCTCTGGGTCGCGCTCCGGGGCGACGACGAGGACCCCGACGAGGAGGAGCTGTACGAGGCCGAGGTCGCGTCGCAGTCCCCGCGCCAGCGGATGGCCGCCGTCGGGGCCGCCGCGGGCCGGGCCGCCGACCGGCTGGAGGACACGACCGCGGTCGACAACGAGGTGTACCGGGCGTGGCGCGAGATGACGACGCACCTCGACGTGCCCGACCCGCAGTCGAGTACGCCCGCGGAGTTCGCCGAGGCGGCCGTCGCGGCGGGCATGACCCGCGAGCAGGTCGACGAACTCACCGCCCTGTTCGAGGAGGTCCGCTACGGCGGCGAGGCCCCGACGAGCGACCGCGAGACGCGAGCCATCGACGCGCTCCGGGCCATCGAGGCGGCCCACGCGACGGGTGGCTCCGGTAGCTCCCCGGCGGGCGAGGACGGCGCGACGCCCGGCGACGACTGAGTCCGGGACGGCTACGGGCCGGCCCGACCGATGAGTCAAGCCACCGTTTGACAATCCGGCACCCCTAAGTGACGTTTCCAGCTAGTGGTGGTCGTGAAACAAAGGAACGTGGGCATCGTGGTCGTCGCCATCTGTTGTGTCCTCGCCATCGCCATCGCGGCGGGGACCCTCGGCGAGACGACCCAGCCCGGGGGGAGCGGGGGTGACGCGTCGCCGGTGGACGCCGACGGGGTGACGACCGAGACGAACACCCAGTCGGGGAAGACGGTGACCGAGACGACCTCACAGCAACAGCCGCCGCTCCGTCAGGAGTGCCCCTCCTCGAAGCTCCCGTGGTGGGTCGGCGTCGGGCTGGTCGCGGTCACCGCGGCCGTCACCGGTGGAATGTATCGGCGGTACGACGGCGTGGTCGCCATCGCCTCGTTCTTCGTGGTCGCGGTCGTGCTGGCGTCGCTCTCGCCGTTCCTCTTCGTCTGTCCGTCCGCGGACACCCCGCAGACCGAGCGACAGGGCGCACCCGGCGAGACCCCCGACCAGAACGGCGAGGGTGACGGCTCCGGCTCGGGGACCGGCAGTGGCGCCGACGACCGGACCCAGCAGACCTTCGACGTGCCGCTGCTCCTGCTCCTGGGTGGCGTCGGCATCCTCGCGGTGGTCCTCGTGGGCGCCTGGTCGGTGAGCCGGGACGACGAGGAGGACGACGAGGACGTGTTCGCGGAACCGCCCGGCGAGGAGGACGCGGACCCCGACCCGGCCGACACGCAGGACATCGCGACGGCCGCGGGCGAGGCCGCAGACCGCATCGAGTCCGACGCGGACGTGGACAACGAGATCTACCGCGCCTGGGTCGAGATGACCCGGTACCTGCCCGTCGACCACCCCGAGACGAGCACGCCCCGCGAGTTCGAGCGCGCCGCCGTCGAGGCCGGGATGGCCCCAGAGGACGTGCGCGAACTCACGGACCTGTTCGAGACGGTCCGGTACGGTCACGAGGCGGCGACGCCCGAGCGCGAGCAACAGGCCGTCGAAGCACTCAGGCGTATCGAGGCCCACGAGGAGGGTGAGACGCGATGAAACTCCGCACCATCCTCTCGGTCCTCGGGGTCGCCATCGCCGGCGTGGCGTTCGCGCTGGTGCTGTTCCCGCAGGTCGCCGCGGGGATGTCGATGGGCGAGGCCATCCTCGTCGTGCTCGGCGTCCTCGCGCTGGTCCAGGGGGTCCGCATCGGCGCCTCCCGGCTGCGAACCCGGTACGTGCAGGCGGAGACGCCGGACCCGGAGCAGTCCCAGGAGCTGCCGACGCCCGGCGACGAGTTCGACGACCTGCTCCGCGAGGCCGGGGGCGACCGCCGCCGGATGGACAGCCGCGAGCAGGTCGCGACCCGGCTGGAGCGCGCCGCCATCGCCACCATCGCCCGGACCCAGAGCTGTTCGCTCTCGGAGGCGCGCCGCCGGGTCGAGTCCGGCGAGTGGACCGACGACCCCTACGCCGCCGCCTTCTTCACCGGCGAACTCGAGGGTGGGTCGTTCCTCTCGCGGGTCGACCTCTTCGGGGGCACCCGCTCGCAGTACCACCGGTGGGCCGTCCACGCGGCCACCGAGATCGCACGCATGTCGGAGGAGTTCGACAGATGAGCAAGTCAGTGACGACCGACGCCGAGGAATCGACCGGACGCGACGAGGGGAGTGCCGACAGCGGCCACCAGCCAGCAGCCGCCAGTGAGGCCGACGCCCCGGGCACCGACGCGGTCCAGACCCAGCGCGTCATCACCGACACGACCGAGGCGACGAACCACTGGCGCGGCGTCGCCGCCGTGACGCTCGTCGCGGGCGCCGTCGGCGTCATCACGCGCCAGCCCGCGCTTCTGCTCTCGGCGGTCGTCGGCGTCGGCTACCTCGCCTACGCTCGCATCACCGAGGCGCCGCCCGTGACCCTCCGCATCACCCGCGAACTCAGCGACCCCGCGCCGGACCTCGGCGACGAGGTGACCGTGACTGTCCGCGTGACCAACGACGGGAGCCAGATGCTCCCGGACGTGCGACTGGTCGACGGCGTGCCCGAGGAACTCTCGGTGAAGGACGGCTCGGCCCGGCTCGGGACCGCACTCCGGCCGGGCGAGACCGACTCGTTCTCCTACACCGTGACCGCCAAGCGCGGCACCCACGAGTTCAAGACCTGCGAGGCCATCGTCCGCGGCTGGTCCGGGTCCGAGGAGACCCACACCCGCTTCCGGACCGGCGGCGACATGGTGTGTACGCCCTCGCTCGAGGCGACGATTCCGGTCCCACTCCGCAAGCAGGCGTCGCAGTACGCCGGGCGCGTGAACACCGACATCGGCGGCGACGGCGTCGAGTTCCACTCGACCCGCGAGTACCGCCGGGGCGACCCCCTCTCGCGGGTGGACTGGAAACGGTACGCGCGAACCGGTGACCTCGCGACCCTGCTGTTCCGCGAGGAGCGCGCCGCGACCGTCATGTGCCTGCTCGACCTGCGCAAGGAGGCCTACGTCCGCCGGGACGAGGAGGGCCTGCACGCGGCCGACCTCGGCATCGACGCCGCCGGACGGGTGTTCACCGCGCTGCTGGACACGGGTGACCGGGTCGGCATCACCGCGCTCGCCCCGCAGTCGGTGTGGCTCCGGCCCGGCCTCGGTAACGAGCACCGCGCGAAGGTCGAGGAACTGTTCGCCCACCACCCGGCGCTCTCCTCGGAGAAGCCGACCGGCTACTTCTCGGTGACGCTCGGGGTGCGCAACCTCCGGAAGCGCCTCCCCGGCGACGCCCAGCTGGTCTTCTTCACGCCGCTGTGTGACGACGACGCGGTGCAGGCCGCCCGCCTGCTCCACGCCCACGGGCACAAGGTGACCATCGTCAGCCCGGACGCCACCGACCGCGAGACCATCGGGCAACGCATCGCCCGCGTGGAGCGACGTAACCGCATCACGGAACTCCGCCAGGGCGGCATCCGCGTCATCGACTGGGACCCGGAGGAAGGGCTCGCGAACGCCCTCGCCCGCGGCTCCCGGAGGTGGGCCTGATGACGGCCGAGATCGACCACCGGCCGGCCCGGCTCTCCGCGATGGTCGCCCTGGGCGCCGGCGCCTTCGCCGCGCTCGCGGCCATCCTGACCGCCTCCGTCGGCGTGCTCGGGGGCGCCCTCGGCATGCTCGCACTCGCCCCCGGCGTGGTGCTCGGCTCCCGCCGACTGGTCCACCTCGGCGCGGTCGGCCTGCTCGCCGGGCTGGTCTTCGCCGGCGCGACGGGGACCGCGCCCTCGGCCGAACTGCTCATGCTCGTCGGCACGACCGCGACCGTCCTCGCCTGGGACGTTGGCCAGAACGCCATCGGCCTCGGCGAGCAACTCGGCCGCGAGGCCGAGACGACGCGGGCAGAACTGGCACACATCGGCGGGTCGGCCGTGGTCGGGACCCTGACCGGCGGCGTGGCCTACGCGGTGTACCAGGTCGCGACCGAGGGCCAGCCCGTCTCCGCGCTGGCGTTGCTGTTGCTCGCCGTGGTCATCCTGACGACGGCGCTGCGGCAGTAGGCACGGTACACGCCCACCGGAACCCGAGGTTCCAGCGCGACGGACCGACACAGGGTGTCGACCCACGACGATTAGTCGGCGTGGCGGCGAGGGGCGAATCGACGTTACTCGAGTTGTTTCTCCATGATGATCTCGTCGTAGTCCCGGTACTCGAGCGGGTACTCGCCCGTCTCGACGTAGCCACGGCGACGATAGAACCCGGGGAGGTAGGGATGCGCTCCCGGCGTCGTGAGCCAGATGGTCTCGTAGCCACCCTCGCGGACGACCGTCTCCGCCCGGCTGACCAGGTCGCTCCCGAGGCCCTCGCCCTTCCAGTCCTCGTGGACGCCCAGCCGGCTGAGCTTCACCCTGTCGGGGCCGGTCGGTTCGAGTCTGACGCCCCCGAGGACCGCATCGTCGGCGGCGGCGACCGCGACGAGGACCCAGTGGTCTCGAATCCACTGCTCGACCTCGGACTCCTCGACCGACGCTGCCTTCGCCGGGAACCCGAGTTCGCGGTTCTCCTGGTACGCACTCCGGTACACTCGCGCGAGGTCGTCCGCGTCGGCTGGTGTCGCCTGACGGATGCGGAAACCGGTCATAGGCGCCTCCATTCTCTCGCACGGGAAATGCCTTGCCGGGGCGGGGTCAGTCGTCCGCCACCGCCTGCAACTCACCGGCATTCGTGACCTCGAGCCCGCCCGAGAGCTCCGTGTTCGGGTAGGGCATGTCGATGCCCTCGGCGTCGAAGCGGTCCTTGACCCGCTCGACGAACTCGGTACGGACCGCGCCGTAGCTGCTCTCGTCCGGGTCGATCCAGATGCGGCCCTGCAGGACGACCGCCGAATCGCCGAGGTCGGTGACTGGGGCGGTCGGCGCTGGCTCCGCGAGCACGCCGTCGATACTCGCGCCCTCCTCGACGATGACCTCCCGGGCGAGCTCCACGTCGTCGCCGTACCCGATGCCGAAGTTGTAGGTCACCCGGCGGGTCTCGTTCGCGACGTTGTTCACCACGGCCGTCCCCGCGAGGTCCGCGTTCGGGACCGTCACGAGTTCGTTGTCGAAGGTGTCGAGTTTCGTCACGCGTAACTCGATCTCCCGGACGACCCCGGAGTTCCCGTCCCACTCGATCCAGTCGCCGACCTCGAACGGCTCGTCCTGGATGATGAACACGCCGGCGACGAAGTTCGCGATGAGGTCCTGTGCGGCGAAACCGACGGCCAGCGCCAGGGCGCCGGCCAGCGTCGCGAAGGCCGCGAGCACGACGCCGAACCCGGCGACGGTCGCCGCCAGGGCGACGGCGACCACGGTCGCCACCACCCCGGCCGTGCTGACGGCCAGCCCGACGAGGGTGTCGTCGTAGCCCCGCCGCCGGAGGGCGCTTCGCGTGGTGCTGGTCGCGAACGACTTCCCGACGACGTAGAGGACGGCGAAGACGACGACGAACAGGACGACGGTGACTGCCGCGTCGACGACCGGGTCGACGTACTGCTGCGGGTCGAATGCTGACTGTTGCTGAAGTGGTATCATGGCACACGACCAGATACGACGGATTCCCGTAAGTATCTACATGTGAAACGTACCATGGATTCGAAACGCCGGGGTGCGAGCGAGCACGTCGAGACGCGGCAGCGACGACTCGAACGCTACAATCGCGCTTTCAGCTACCTGAAGGGCTTTCAGCCGTCCACCCGAACCGATGACATATGCGCCGCCGCAACGTCCTCGCCTCCCTCGGTGCGACCCTCGTCGCCGGCTGTACGACCACCCTGACGGGTGACGACCCCGCGACCACGACCACCACGGCCGGAGACCCTCCGACCGACACGCCGGCCGGAACAGGTGGCACGACGGCCGAGTTCACCGTCTCGGAGTTCGACCTGGCGACGACGAAGGTCGGCCCGACGAAGCCGTACTACCTGCGAATCACGGCGGTCTACTCTGCCGAGGCGGTCGAACGCGAGGAGGGCGACCAGACGGTGATGGACGTCTCGGAGATCGAGAACCCCGAGCACCGGGCAGTCGTGAAGGAGATACTCAGCGAGGGGAAACTCTGGCGCGAGGCGGTTCCGGACGGTCTCCAGGCGCTGACCGAGCGCGTCGACTTCTTCACCTGGGAGGCGAACACGGACAGCGACGACACGGCCAGCCACTGGGGGGTCGCCGTCTACCAGGCGGACCCCGACGGCGACCCGGCCCTCCAGTTCGACGCCGAACTCGTCGACGACCACCTCGCTCCCGGCGACCCGGGAGTCATCGCGTTCTCCCTGACGAACACGGGGGACCAGACGCAGTCGGTCTTCAGCGGGACGGTACCGCCCTTCTCGGTCCTGTTCGCCGATGGGCCCCGCGACGACCAGCGCGCCCTGCTCTGGCGAGACTACACCGAGGAGGGCTGCGTGAGTTTCGCCGAGGTCGACGGCGAGGCGACACTGATGACGTGCTCCATCGGCATCTCGACGCCGGTCGAACCGGGTGAGACCATCGAGAAGGAGTACGAGTTGCGTCCCGCGTTCGAGCACGACGCACTGCGCGAGTTGGCCTTCGACGCGCCGGGCCGCTACACCGTCGCCGAGACGCTCAGCTACGAACGCGATGGGGTCGGGCAGGGCCCGTCGACCGAGGTCGACTGGCGCGTCGAGTTCGAACTGGAGTCGTCGTGAGTGTCGGGAGTTCCGGTGCGCCAGGGTGACGCCGGCTCACGAGAGCCGTCAGCGCAGACCACCGATGCGGTCGAAATAGAAGTTGTCCCCTCGCCGGGCAGTCAGCGCGTAGGTGCTATCGAGCGTCGCAGGGCTCGCATCGGACGGTCGAGAGCCCCGTGAGAGACCGGCGTTCACGTAGCCCCCGTCTCGTGACCCCCCTGGCCTGTACAGATACATCGGTGTGTTCGGTTCGACCGGCGACTCCAGGATACGACTGAACCCACCACCCTCGCCGCTGTCGTCGACGACGACGGTCGTGCCCGGCTCCAGCCGGTTGCCCGACTGGACTTCGAACCGGACGTATCGCGAATCGTCCGTGAGTGTCGCCGTGACGTCGGGGACCCGCTCTTCGGCCGTCGAGAGCCACGACGGCGCTGTGAGGGCGACCTCCCCCACCCGGTCGATGGTGTAGTGCGTATCGTAGGCGAACTCGCCGACGCCCTCGTCGCGAATCCGGTAGCTCGCGACCAGTTTCCGGATGATACCGCGCTCGTCGACGTGCATCTCCGCAGAGGGAATCGACAGGACCGTCCCCGGCTGGCCGTGACTCCGGCCAGGAAGAACGGATTCGTCGCCGACCGTGCTCGTCGTGACCGTCCAGATCGCCGGTCTGGAGTCGTCGACACGGGTCGGCGCGCTCCAGTCACCGGCCGCGACGAGCGGCCGAACCTCCTCCCCCCAGACGGCCGGGTCCCCCCTGCCGATGTCCTTGCCGAACGTCGCCCGGCTCCCGAGTTCCTCTCGCCAGAAGTCACCCTCGAGGGACCGGTACATCTCGATACGGCCGCCGGCATCGCTCTGCCAGCTCCCGAGGGCGGTTCCCTGGTCGCCGAGGTACTGCTGTTGCCACGTGACGGTCGAGTTCGTCCGGTCCTGCTTGACCCACTTCGCCCGGTAGCTCGTCTGGAACAGCGCCTGAACGTGGGTCGGGTAGAGGAACTCCGTGACCCCTGCTTCTGAGAGGCCACTCGGGAACGTCAGCTCGCCCCTCGTGGAGGTCGTCTCTTCGGTCTGTGCCGTCCGAGCGGTGTTGCTGGTCTGTGTGCCGGTCCCGGCCGTCGCCGCTTCCGACCGCCCCGGCGTGTCGGTAGCCCCACTCTGCAACCGCAGACACCCGGAAATCGAGGCAGCCCCCAGTCCCATCAGAAATCTCCGCCGACGCATTGGACTACCCAATCGACCGACCTGACATAATCCTAATGGCTCCAGTGGGGTGTAGGTGCCAGTTACCGTGACAGGCCGGCTGCTGCGCGGTGGGTGTGGTCCTCAAAGAATGTGTACAGTCGGGGCTCGAACCGGTCGAGACCGCGGCTTACTCGACGGTCGGTACCGGCACCGAGTCGAGCACGTTCGCGATGACCTCGCGCTTCTCGACGTTGTTGACCATCGCGTCGGGCGTCAGCACCAGTCGGTGTGCGAGCACGGGCTGGGCGACGCGCTTGATGTCGTCCGGCGTGACGTACTCGCGACCCATCATGGTCGCGTAGGCACGCGAGGACTCGAACAGGCGCTGGGTCCCACGTGGGGAGACACCGATCTCGACGCGGCCGTCCTGTCTGGTCTCGCGGCAGATCTTCGTCATGTACGTCAGCAGGTCGTCGTCGACGCGGATGTCCTCGGGGACCTGTCGGAGGTCGGCGACCTCGTCGTCGGTGAGGACGCGCTCGATGCTCGGCGACTGCTCGACGCGACCGGCGCGGCGCTGGAGGAGTTCGAACTCGCCGGCCTCGTCGGGGTAGCCGATGGAGGACTTCACGATGAAGCGGTCGACCTGCGCCTCGGGCAGGGGGAAGGTCCCCTCCTGCTCGACCGGGTTCTGCGTCGCGATGACGAAGAACGGCTGGGGGAGCATTCGCGTCTCGCCGTCGACGGTCACCTGCCCTTCCTCCATGGCTTCGAGGAGCGCGGCCTGGGTCTTCGGCGGCGCACGGTTGATCTCGTCGGCGAGGACGATGTTCGCGAAGATGGGACCCGCCTGGAACTCGAACTCGCGGGTCTCCTCGTTGAACACGTGCGTACCGGTGACGTCGGCGGGGAGGAGGTCGGGGGTGAACTGGATGCGGGAGAAGGACAATCCGAGGGCGGAGGCCATCGACCGTGCGGTCAGCGTCTTGCCGGTCCCGGGCACGTCCTCCAGGAGCACGTGGCCACGACCGACGACACCGAGCAGTACGGTTTCGAGGAACTCTCGGTCTGCGATGACCGCGTTCCCGATGGCATCGAGGACCGCGTTGCAGTCCTCGTGCGCTTGGTCTACGTCCATGTTCTCGTGACCGGGCTACTGGAATAAATTCTTGGCGGTTGTCACCTCCCCACGCGATAAATCGAAATTCATAATAAAGGCAGTCGGCAACGTGAGAGTGAGCCGAGATAGCCTAGCCTGGCCAAGGCGGTAGATTCGAAATCTACTGTCCTCACGGACTCGGGAGTTCAAATCTCCCTCTCGGCGTTTTTCCATCACAAAAACGACGAGCGTAGCGAGTCGTCTGTGATGGAAAAACCCAGTACGTAGATTTGAACCAGCGAGCGAAGCGAACGCGGAGCGAGTGAGGTTCAGATCTCCCTCTGCCGTCCGATTCTCCCTCTCGACGCCCAGTCAACCCTTTAGCTACCCAATTCTCCCGCACAGAGCCACCACCAGCACGTAGCGGTTCAGGTCGCCGCGGCGGACAGGTATTTGTGAACTCGCCGCATGGTTGCGAGTGCATCGCTATGAGAAGACCGTGCCAGAACTGTCAGGCGGTAATCGACGAGTACATCCTGGACAAACAACTCGAACCCCTGCGGGACCTCACAGTCGACGATTTCAATCTCTGCGCGGATTGCGTGACCATCGTCACGGACGCCTGTGTAGAGTGTAGCGGCGCGGTGTACGTTCCCCGGAGTCAGACGACGACGCCCGACATCTGCCCGGCGTGTCGGGCCGACCTCATCGAACAGACGGGGCAGGACCCCGGCTGGACCCGTCCCTCCGTATCTCGCTGAGCGGCCCGGCTCCGATTCGCTATTCTTTCGACGGCTGTACCCGGGTAGCGACCGCCAGTCCTTCGCCGACGGGAAGTAAGTAAGTCTCGAACGCGTCGTCTTGGCGCAGGTGGGTGAGGAACTCGGCGACGACCCGGGTTCGGTCGTTCGGAGGCTCCTCGCCGTCGAGCGTGGCGAGTAGCCCGTCGGGGGTGAGCACGTCCCCGTAGACCGCCACGTTGTCGACGAGGATGGCGCCGCCGGGGGCGACGAGGTCGCGCGCGGCCTCGAAGCCGGCGACGTAGTCTGCGGTATCGTGGTCGAGGACCACGAGGTCGAACGTGTCGGTGCGGGCCTCGGCGATGTCGAGGGCGTCACCCTGCTCGAAGGTCGCGCGGTCGGCGAGGTCGCCTCGCTCGAAGTAGGCTCTGGCATCGGCGAGGAGGGCACCGTCGCGTTCGGTGAGGACGATACGGCCATCGGGGGGCAGTGCGCGGGCGACCCAGTAGGCGGAGTAGCCGAAGCCGGACCCGAGTTCCAGCACGGACCGGGCACCGGAGAGCCGGGTACAGAGCGCGAGCGCCCGGCCGACCTCCGGCCCGACCGTCGGGAACCCGTCTCGCTCGGCTCGCGCCGTCATCGCCTCGAGGACCTCGTCGGCCGCCGGTCCCGCCCACTCGATGAGTCCTCCCACAGCCTCGGCGTGGAGTTCTGCCATAGACGCCGCGACGGTGGGCGCCCCGATAGCGGTTTGCCCGCGGCTCGGGAGCCCGTGAATCCGACCCTCCAGCCCCCACAGCCGGCCCGCCACGCCCGCGTCTGTCGCTCTGGCGGAGATAAACTTAAAGTCGATAGGTGACAAGTGATACCTAACACCATGTCACACTTCACCGGGGCGGCGCTGGTCATGGGTGGCTTCCTCGCCGCCGTGTTCGTGCTGGCCAGCGTCAGGCGACAGGCTGGCTACACGCCGACGTTCGGTGCGAAGACGGACCCAGGCTGGCAGCAGCTGCTGCAGAGCCAACTCGTCTGGACCCTCGGGTTCTTCTTCATCCTCGGGGGGGTCGCGGCCGGCGCGGTCGCGTACGTGAGCGCCGACCCGTCCGGGCAGGCGACGCTCCAGTGGCTGCTCATCGTCGCCACGGGCGGCGTCCTCGCCAGCTGGGTCGTCTACGGGACCTATCGCTCCAGCAAGAACCGGGGGCTGACGAGCGCCACGGCCGCGATGGTGAGCGCGTGGGCGTTCGGCATCCTGTTCGTGCTGGTCATCGCCGTGAAACTCATCGTGGGCTAGGATGTCCTCGAACACGGCCCGGTCCCGGCTCGACGCGCTCCCGAGCGAGCGCGTGCTCTGGCTCGGGTTGCTCTGTGCGCTGGAACTGCTCGCCGTCGTGAGCTACTTCCGGTTCACGAGCAGCGAACTCATCTCTGTGCGGTACGTTCTCTACCCCTTCGTCTGGATCAACGTCGGCCTGCTGGCGGTGGTCGCGACCGACCCGGTTCCGACCTCGCGGCGCCATCGGCGCCTCGGCATCGCCGTCGGAATCGGGTACTTCCTGCTGCTGGCGTGGTTCGCGGGGCTGGTGTCGCTGGTGCCGGCCGGGCACGACCACGCGGCCCACGCCAGCCACGGGTTCTCGCTCGCCATGCCGTCGCCGGGGTGGGGGCCGACGCTGAGTTACAGCGGGGCCGTGTTCCAGTTCTCGCTCGTCCCCTTCCGCGTCGTCGGCTACCTCGCGCTCTCGTACCTCGTCTACGCGACCGTCCTGGATTCCCTGGCGGCGAGCGCGACCGGGCTGGTCGGCCTGTTCTCCTGCGTGAGCTGTGCGTTCCCACTGCTCTCGTCGCTGGCGTCGGGGACCGCGGGCTCTGCGGCCGCGCTCGCGACCGTCTACGCCTTCGGCGTCGACCTCTCGACGCTGGTGTTCGTGGTGGCTGTGGCGTTGCTGTACTGGCGGCCGGGGGTGCCATCTCGTGGCGGGGCGTAGCCTCGACCGGCTGGTGACGGCCGGGGCGCTGCTCGCGGCGCTGGTCCTGTTCGTCGACCCGGCGCTGGCCCACGTCGGGTCGCTCGGGGGGACGCTCACCTCGGTCCCCATCCCGTTCTGGCTCGTCGTGGTGACCGGCGGCGGCATCATCGGCGCGTCGTTCATGTTCACGAGCTTCGCGACCGACCACGACCTCATCCGGAGCATCAACCGGCGTGGCATCACGGTCCCGTCACCGGCGACCGTCCGTCGCGGAGTGGTGGCGCTCGCGCGGGTCGGCAGCGTCGGCGTCCTCGGGCTGTTCGTCGTGACCGGGCTGTTCGCGCCGCAACTCGAGGCGACCGACCCGACGAAGAACCTCGCCGTCCTCGGGGTCTGGGCGGGCTGGTGGGCCGGCTACACCATCTCGGTCTACCTCGTCGGCGACACCTGGCCGGTCCTGAACCCGTGGCGGGCCATCGCGTCGGTGCTCCCGCGGGTCGGGTCGCGGTCGTGGTCGGGCGACCTCGGCGGCTGGCCGGCTGCAGTCGGCCTGCTCGCACTGGTCTGGCTGGAGGTCGTCACGCCCATCGCCTCGGACCCGCAGTTCCTGGCCGTCGTGATACTCGCCTACACGCTGGGCACGCTGGCCGGCGCGGTCGTCTTCGGCGACGAGTGGTTCCGCGAGGTCGACCCCGTCTCGCGGGTGTTCCACACCTACGGCCGGATGGCCCCGGTCCGCCGGACCGACGAGGGGATTCGGCTGTCGCTCCCCGGCGCAGCCCTCGCCCGGAGCTACGACGAGGGTACCGAGGCCGAGGTCGTGTTCGTGGTCGCCCTGCTGTGGGTGACCTCATACGACGGGCTGGTCGCGACGGCCCCCCACGCCGACCTCGTCCGGGCGGCGGTCGGCCTCGGCGTCCCCGCGCTGGTGGTGTACCTCGCGACCGCCATCGCCGGGTTCGCCCTGTTCCTCGCGGTGTACCGCCTCGCGGCGCGGCTCTCCCGGCGCAGCGCGGGGTCGTTCGTCGACCCCGCGGTCATCCAGCGCCGGTTCGTCTGGTCGCTGGTGCCCATCGCCGCCGGCTACCACCTCGCGCACTTCCTCGGGTACTTCCTGACGCTCTCGCCGGCGCTGTCGGCGGTCGCGCTCTCGCCACTGGACCCGCCGGCGACGGTGCAGGTCGCGGTCCTCCCGGGCTGGTTCGGCAGCGTCCAGCTGGCGCTCGTGGTGCTCGGCCACCTCGTCGCCATCTGGGTCGCCCACGCCATCGCCTTCGAGACGTTCACCGGGAAGCTCCAGCCCATCCGGAGCCAGTACCCCTTCGCCCTCGTGATGGTGTTCTACACGATGACCAGCATGTGGCTCGTCGCCCAGCCCTACGTCCCACCCCCGTACCTCTGACCATGGCCACCCACGACGTCGACCACCCACGACCCGCCGAATCGCCCCCCGCCGAGCGCAGCGTCCAGCAGCCCGAGACCGGAACCACGGTCCGCGACGACGAGACCGTCGCCGCCCGGTGTCGCCACTGCGGCCGGCCGTTCCCGGACGAGCAGCTCCACGCGCTCCACCTCGGCGAGCGCCACGAGGACGACCTGACCGCCGAGGAGTACGAGACGTTCGCGCAGGCCCGCGACGAGGAGGACGACGAGCTGTTCCTCTACCACCTGAAGGTCATCGCGGCGCTCGGGTCGCTGTACGCCATCGTCGTGCTCGTCTACATGATCGTGCTGTCGCTGTGAGGCCGTGGGGGCCGGCCAGCCGGACTCAGAGCGTCTTCACCATCTCCACGACGACGCCCTCGACCCCGGTCGACTCGTGACCCGAGAACTCGTGGGTTCGCTCGCGCACCGACTCGTAGCCGTGGGCCTCGTAGAACGGGACCGCGTTCGTCGAGGCGGTGAGCCCGAGCGTCTCGACACCTGCCGTCTCGCGGGCCCTGTCCTCCAGGGCCGCCAGGACGGCCGACCCCACCCCCTCGCGGGCAACCGACGGGTCGACGTACACCGCGGTGACCTCGGCGTCTGCCGGGCGCTCGTAGCCCTCCGGGGGCGTGAGCCAGAGGGAGCCGAAGGCGAGGATTCCGGGGCGCTCCTCGTCCTCGGCTTCCGCGACCACGAAGCAGCAGTCCTCGTGAGAGATGTCCTCGTACTCGGCGGTCTCGCAGCCGGCAGCCCACGCCGCGACCTGCTCCGCGGAGTAGGTCTCACGGCCGAGTTCCCGGATGGCCGCGGCGTGGACGCTGCGAATCGCCTCGACGTCGGATTCGGTCGCCTCGCGGACGTGCATGGTGAGAACGGCGGGCGGCGTCGGCCCCTAGAGGATGGAGTACGACGCCGCGGTCGTCAGCGCCAGCGCCGCCAGCAGGCCGATGAGCATCAGGGCGGTCACCGAGCGCGGTTCCCAGCGCAGGTGCTGGTAGTAGCCCGCGACGACCACGGCCTTCGCCAGCGACAGCACCATGATGACCGCGAAGGCGGTCCAGTACGCCGACTCCAGGAAGCCCATCATCTCGACGAGCGCCTGGACGGTCGCCAGTACGAACAACACCACGTATATCGCCGTGTACAGTCTGGTATGTGCCATTTTGTGTCACCTCACAGGATGTAGAACAGCGGGAACAGGAACAGCCAGACGATGTCGACGAAGTGCCAGTACAGCCCGAAGTACTCGATGGGCATCTCGTCGTCGAGGTAGGCGCCGTTCCAGGCCCGCACGATCATGTAGAGCGCGATGATGAGTCCCACGACGACGTGGAGGCCGTGCAGGCCGGTCGTCACGTAGAACGTGGTCGACGCGATGTTCGTCGAGAGGTCCCAGCCCTGCGGGAACGCCTCCGAGTGGACGTGGAAGAGGTGCTGCCACTCCAGTCCCTTGTTCACGAGGAAGGCGATACCGAGGACGAACGTCGTCACGAGCGACCCGACGACGCCGAGCCGGCTGCCCTTCTCGGAGGCGACGAGCGCGAGCACGACCGCGAAACTGCTCGTCAGCAGGATGTACGTGTTGATGAGCCCGGGCAGGACCACGTGCTCGGCCGGGATGAGGTGGTGCCACTCCGTCCAGCCGTAGGCGACGCGTGAGAAGACGAACGCGCCGATGAACGCGCCGAACAGCACCACGTCCGAGGCCAGGTAGAGCCAGACGCCGAGTTTCATGTTGCTGACGCCGGCGAACGGCCAGCTCTCGCCGAAGGGGCCTGCGGGCCCGTGGAAGGACTCGCGGGCCATCGCGATACAGGCACCGACCAGGATGATGGTGCCGACGATGGCGTTCCCGATGTAGATGCCGCCCTCGACGCCGGGGACGAAGCTCCCGTCCTGCATACCCGAGAGCCCGAACAGCAGGATGAGCGAGCCGGCGCCGATGACGAGCGGCCAGATGCTGGCGTGGCTCTCCTCGTGGCCGTGGTCCGTCTCCGTACCCGTCAGCTCGCCGCCGGGCGTCGCCGTGACCACGCCGCCGTCGGTCGCCGCGCCGCCGTCGGCCGCCGCAGCGCCGCTTCCGCCGCTCGACCCGGCCGCGTCGGCCGACTCGAACGTCAGTTTCCCGTCGGCGTAGCTCGGGATGCCGGGGAAGTTCTCCAGCGGCGGCGGCGAGGGGATGGCCCACTCCGCCGTCGAGGCGTACTCCCACGGGTTCCCGTCGACCGGTTCGCCGTCGAAGAGGCTCTTGAACAGGTTGTAGAACATAACGAGGAACGACGCACCGAGGATGAACCCGCCGATGGTCGCGACCTGGTGCCAGCTGGTCAGGCCGGGGGCGTAGTTGAACACGCGCCGGGGCGTCTCCCACGCGATGAACATCGGGAAGTAGAGCAGGTTGAACCCGACGAAGTACAGCGCGAAGTTCACCTTCCCGAGGAACTCGTCGTACATCCGGCCGGTCATCTTCGGGAACCAGTAGTAGAGGCCGCCGATGAGCCCGGTCACCCCGCCGACCATGACGTAGTGGAAGTGCGCGACGACCCAGTAGGTGCCCCGGAACGTGTAGTCGAGGACGACCGCGCCGAGGAACACGCCGGTGATGCCACCGAGGATGAACAGCATCAGGCCGCCGAAGGCGAACAGGAAGGGCGTCGTGAAGCGTATCTTCCCCTTCAACATGGTGTAGATGAGCGCGAACACCATCAGGTCGAACGGTAACGAGATGCCGATGGTGGTCACCATGAACAGCGTCTGTATCTCGAGGTTGATGCCGGTCAGGAACATGTGGTGCATCCAGACGATGAAGCTCTGGATCGCCACGAGCACCATCGCGCCGATGAACCACTTGCGCCCGACGATGCGGCGACCACAGAACGTCTGGAATATCTCTGCCATGGCGCCCAGCGCCGGGAAGAAGACGATGTACACCTCGGGGTGGCCGAAGAACCAGAACAGGTGCGCCCACAGCATCGAGCCGCCCGGACTGGTTGAGGCGAAGTAGGTCGTCCCGAGCAGCCGGTCCGAACTCAGGAGCATCAGCGCCGCGAGCAGGGCCGCGAACGCGAAGAGCATCATCCAGACGGTCAGCAGGATGCTCCACGTGAACAGGGGCATCCGCCGGAGAGTCATCCCCTCCGCCCGCATGCGATGGATGGTCGTCAGGAAGTTCACCGAACCGACGGTGACACCGACGACGAACAGCAACAGCGCCAGCACCGCGGTCGAACCGCCCACCTCCGGCGTGTAGACGGGCATGTTCAGCGGGGCGTACATCGTCCAGCCGCCGGCGAAGGTGCCGCCCTGGAAGAACGAGATGCCCATGAGGACGCCCGAGGCGAGGTAGAGCCAGTACGACAGCGCGTTCAGCCGGGGGAACGCGAGGTCCTTCGCCCCGATCTGGAGCGGGACGACGTAGTTCGCGAAGCCGAACGCGAACGGCGAGAGGAACCAGAAGACCATGATGAGGCCGTGGGCGGAGACCGCCTGGTTGTAGCCGTTGGCCTGCATGATGTCCGCGCCGGGTGCCCACAGTTCGGCCCGCATCAGGAGCGCGAGCACGCCACCGAAGATGAGGAAGAACAGCGCCGTGACGGTGTAGAGGATGCCGATGTCCTTGTGGTTGGTCGTGACGAACCAGCGCCGGATGGAGTAGAGGGGTGGGAGGCCGTGGTCCTCGGACTCGTGGCCGGATGGTGCGTCGAGTGGCAGCGAGTCGCCGCCGACGAGGGTCCCGCCGTCGGGTTGCTCGGCGCCGCCGTCCGCCCTGGGTTCGTCGGGATGCTCGTCGTCGCTCATGCGACCACGCGCACCTCCGTTGCCGCCGGGTGACTGACGCTACTGTTCGAGCCGCCGCTGGTGGTGTTGTTCCCCATGTTCTCGTACCACTGGTCGAATTCGGACTGCTCCATCACGATGACGTCCGCCACCATGAAGGAGTGGCCCGCGCCGCAGAGTTCGTAACACTGTGCCTGGTACTCGCCCGCCTCGGCCGGGCCGAACCACGTCGTGGTGGTCTGGCCGGGGACGGCGTCCGTCTTCACGCGCAGGGCTGGAACCCCGAAGTTGTGGAACACGTCCTCGGATGTCACCTTCAGGCGTATCTCCTTGCCCTCGGGGACGCGCAGGGTCCCGTCGACGCGCTCACCGTTCGGGTAGGTGAACTTCCAGCCGTACTGGTAGCCCGTCACCTCGATGGTCATCGTCTCCGCGGTGTCCGGCTCCGGCTGGGCCGCGGCCGCGCCCTGCTCGACGTAGAGCAACGCGCCGTACGTCCAGAGGACGAGCGAGACGACGATGACCGCACTGATGGTGAACGAGAGAAGGAGTTTGCGCCCGTGCCCGCCGCCCGTCGGAATCTCGCCGAGGACGGGTCGTTCGTACTCGTCCTCGTCGGCGCGCCCGTCGTGGTCGCGATACTTGTACGCGTTGTACAGCATGTACGACAGCACGACGACGCCGACGAGCGCGCCGAGGGCGACGAACACCTCGAAGATCTGGCTGAATATCTCGGCACGGGACCCCTCCGGGACGATGCCGCCCGAACCGCCGGCCTGCAACACGGTTCCCCCGTACATGGATTACTATTAACGTCGTTCGGGTGGCTATTTATATATTGTGTATGGTTAACACGGTCAGTGGTAGCACGGACTTCGGGTCTCTGTCACAGACACACACTCCGTGACAGGTCCGGTCCCTGCCGCGTCTCCGGGGGGCCAAGGTTCAATTCCCCACGTGGCCAAGGAGACCGTAGTGTCTCTCGTCGCCGCCGTCGTCGTGCACCTGCTGTTCGCGGTCGGCTGGTACGTCCTGTTCCAGTCGCTGGCAGCCCGGCTCTCGGGCCGGCCGGCCCGTGAACCGTTGACCGCGGCGCGACTCCGCCACCTGCGCCGGCTCGGCTATGCCTCCGCCTTCGCGGTCAACCTGTTGCTGGCGCAGGTGGTGGGGACTGCCGCGGCGCTGCAACTGCTCTTCGACGACCTCCCGCTCTTCCTCAGGCCCGTCGTCGTCGGTGCGGGCGTGTTCGTCTTCGGCATCCTCCCCTCGCTCGCCGCGGTGGCCGTCGCCGTGGCCCCCTACCGCGAGCGGGTGCGCCACCTCGCGCTGTCGGCCGGGTTCGTCCTCTGGTGGTTCGTGACCCGGGCGGTCGCGATCACGCTGTCCGTGGCGGTCATCGTCGGTTTCGTCCGGGTCGTCCCCGACGGCTGGCCACGCGTGGTCGGGGCGCTCGGCGTCGTCCTGGTCGCCATCTCGCTCTCGCCGGTGGTCCTCCGCATCGGCCTGCGGACCCGGGCGCCGACCCCGGCCGAGCGCGAGCGCGTGGCCGACGTGCTCCCGGGGTCGGTCAGGCTGCGCATCGTCGACCCGCGGACCCGGGTCGGCTGTGCCTTCGCGGCCGGCATCGTCCCCGGCCTGCGGTACGTCTTCGTGACCGAGACGGTGTTCGACCTGCTCGACGACGACGAGCTCTCGGCGGTCGTGGCCCACGAGGTCGCCCACCACCGGCAGAACCACGTCGTCGCCCGGTTCGGGCTGGCGGCCGTGGTCGTCGTGCCCCTGCTCGTGGGGGTGGAGTTCGGCCGGCCGGAACTCGTCCGCCTCGTCGGGCTCGCCCTCCTGCCCTACGCCTTCCTGTGGTTCAAGCTCATCCGACGGACCGAGTTCGTGGCCGACCGCGAGGCCGCCCGGGCCGTCGGCCCCGACGCCATGGCGCGGGCACTTGAGACGCTGCTGGCCCGGCGTCTCATCCTCGAACCGACCGGGACGACCAGCCGGTTGCTCGACGTGCACCCGACGGTCTCGACTCGCATCGACCGGCTGGAAAGTCCTGCAGACATATAAGTACACGCGAAACATTTATATTTAACCATCGCTAACTTGTAGTTAGCAAGCGCGGCCCGCTACCGGCAAGGCCGCTTGCCCTCCCCCCACGATGTCAGATACACGAATCCGGACGTTCAGCGCAGAGTCCGAGACGACACCCACCACCGAGCAGGTCGACGAAGAGACCTGTCCCGAGTGCGACGGCCGGCTGCAGACCGACGAGGAGCACGGCGAGACCGTCTGCTCGCAGTGTGGGCTCGTCGTCGAGGCGGACAGCATCGACCGCGGCCCGGAGTGGCGCGCGTTCGATGCCGGCGAGAAGGACGAGAAGTCACGCGTCGGCGCCCCAACGACGCAGATGATGCACGACAAGGGGCTCTCGACCAGTATCGGCTGGCAGAACAAGGACGCCTACGGCCGGGCCCTCTCGAGCCGTCAGCGCCGCAAGATGCAGCGCCTTCGCACCTGGGACGAGCGCTTCCGCACCCGCGACTCCCGGGAGCGCAACCTGAAGCAGGCGCTCGGCGAGATCGACCGCATGGCCTCCTCGCTGGGCCTCCCGGACACGGTCCGCGAGACGGCCAGCGTCATCTACCGGCGCGCCCTGGAGGACGACCTCCTGCCCGGGCGCTCCATCGAGGGCGTCGCCACCGCGGCCCTGTACGCCGCGGCCCGCCAGGCCGGCACGCCCCGCAGCCTCGACGAGGTCGCCGCGGTCAGCCGCGTCGACCCGATGGAGTTCAAGCGGACCTACCGCTACATCGTCCGCGAACTCGGCCTGGAGGTCGCCCCCGCCGACCCCGAGAGCTACGTCGCCCGCTTCGCCAGCGACCTCGACCTCTCCGACGAGGCCGAGATGCAGGCCCGCGAACTCCTCCGCACCGCGAAGGAGAAGGGCCTCCAGTCCGGCAAGTCCCCGGTCGGCCTCGCGGCCGCCGCGGTCTACGCCGGCTCGCTGCTGGTGAACGAGCGCGTCACCCAGAACGACGTGAGTTCGGTGGCCAACGTGAGCGAGGTCACCATCCGCAACCGTTACAAGGAGCTGCTCGAAGCCGCCGACGAAGGCCAGAGCGCACACTGACCGCTTTTTGCCGTGACACCCGACGTGCGTGCTGAAGACGAGGAGCGACCGCGCCGTCTCGCGGCGCGACCGTGCCGACTCGCGCCGCGGCTCAGTTCCGCGACGCGACGGCGATGTCGTGCTCGTCGACGACCCGCGGGACCAGCGTGGCGATCTTGGCGCCCGCGTTCAGGTTCGTCGTGACCGCGACGCCGACCTGCTCCCCGAGCGGGACGCGGGCCAGCAGGCCGTCGTCGAACCCGGTGACGACGAAGTTGAGTTGCCCGAGCTGGACGAGCGATTCCTGGTACGGGTCCCCCATCCGCGCGTCCAGGCAGATGTCGCTCGCGAGTGCGTCGAGGTCCTCCTGTCGGTACTGTTCCCTGACCGTGTCGTGGACGAAGTGTATCTCCAGTACGTCCTCGTTGTAGAACGCGACCAGGCTGAGGTCGTCGCCGAGTTCTTCGCGGAGCCGTTCGACCACCCCATCCGTCCGCTCGACGATCCGCTTCTTCGCGCGGGTCTCGTCGGCGAACTGGGCCCGCGCCGGCGATTGCGTCGGACTGTCGTAAGGCATCCCCGTTCGGATATACGATTGTTCTCGGTTAAAAAACCGTGCAAGTCCTCTCGCGTGGCGTCTCAGTCGTCCGCAGTGGGCGCCTTTCGCGGTGCCTCGGTGAGCAAGCGGTCGAGGGCGTCGACCATCGCGCTCACGCTGGCCCGCGTGATGTCGGCGTCGCTGTGGGCGACCGTCACCTCGCGGTCCTCGCGTGCCATCGTCACCTCGACGGTCACGACCGCGTCGGTGCCGCCGGTGACGGCGTCGACGTGGTAGGACTTGAGATGGGCGTCGCCGAAGTCCCGCACCGCGGACTTGACGGCCTCGACCGCGGAGTCGACCGGCCCGGAGCCGGTGCCAGCCGCGACGACCTCCTCGCCGTCGACGTCGAGCCGGACGCTCGCGCTCGGGGTCGAACTCCCGGAGGTCGCGGTGACCTCCAGCAACTCGACGCGCCGCTCGCGCTCGTGGTCGGTCACGTCCTCGGCGACCGCGAGCAGGTCCGCGTCGGTGACGCGCTTGCCGCGGCTCGCCATCTCCTTGACGCGCTCGACGACGCGGCCGAGTTCCTCGTCGGAGACCTCGACGTCGTGCTCGGAGAGCGCGGCGCGTGCGCCTGCACGCCCGGTGTGCTTCCCGAGGACGATGCGGCGCTCGCGACCCACCTGTTCGGGCGGGTACGGCTCGTACATCCGGTCGTCCTTGAGCGTCCCGTCGGTGTGGATGCCCGACTCGTGGGCGAAGGCGTTCTCGCCGGTCACGGCCTTGTTCGGGGCGGGCCGCATGCCCGTGGTCCGGGCGACGACCTCGCCGAGCCGGTAGAGCTGGGTCGTATCGACGGTGTCCACGTCGTAGACGTGCTTGAGCGCCATCGCGACCTCCTCCAGCGCGACGTTGCCGGCGCGCTCGCCGATGCCGTTGACGGTGGCGTGGACGAGGTCCGCCCCGGCGTTGATGGCGGCCAGGGCGTTCGTCACGCCGAGGCCGAGGTCGTCGTGGGTGTGGGCGCTCGTCGGCCCGTGTTCGGCCAGGACGCCGACGACCTCGGCGGTGCGCTCGGGGCCGGCGTGGCCGACGGTGTCGGCGTAGCAGACCCGGTCCGCGCCGGCGTCGAACGACGCCTGTGCGAGCTGGTCGAGGTAGTCGAGGTCGGCCCGGGAGCCGTCCTCGCCGATGACCTCCACCCAGAGGCCGTGGTCTTTGGCGTAGGCGACGAGGTCGGCGGTCCGGTCGAGGACCTCCTCGTGGGAGGAGCCGACCTTCGTCTCGACGTGGCGGTCGCTGGCCGGGACGACGAGGTTCACCCCGTCGACGTCGCAGTCGAGCGCGTGGTCGATGTCCCGCTGGATGCCGCGGGCGAAGCTCGTCACCGTCGCGTCGAGGCGCTGGGCGGTGACCTCCGAGATGGTCTCGCGTTCGCCCTCGCCGGTGCAGGCGCTCCCCGCCTCGATGAACGAGACGCCTGCCGAATCCAGCGCGTTCGCTACCTCCACTTTCTCGTCCGGGGTCATCGAGACGCCCGGGGCCTGTTCGCCGTCGCGGAGCGTGGTGTCCAGGAATCGCACGTTAGATTTGGACAGCTGTGTGTGTTCGGGGGAACCCCCGAATAAAACGTTCACCGGTCATTAGTCCAGTCGGTCAATGGGGGGCGACGGGATTAAGCGGGTCAGTTCGACAGGTCGACCTGTCGTACTTGCAAATATTGTCGCCTGCCGGGTCCGGTGTCGCCGCAGGCGCCGGCTCTGGTGGGTGGGTTCGATAGGGACGGAGTGAGAGGGGGGAGACTCCGCCCGGCGACATAGGGGAGTCGCCACTGGAGATTACCGTGCCTGCATCCAATACTCGACTACCTGCTATGTAATGGCCGCCGCGGCAGACCCCTGTCGGGACCAGCCGGTCAGGACTCCAGTCGCACGATGTCGCCCTCGGAGACGGCCTCGGCGGCGCCCGCGGGCAACTCGACCAGCGTGTCGGCCGTGCCCCGCCCCAGCCCGAGCCAGGGGCGAAGGCGCTTCTTCTGGACGACCTCGTTCCCCACGAGCCAGAGCACGTCGATGGGGAACGGGACGAACAGCATGTGCACGTCGCGTGACCTCGCCTCGTCGAACCGGAAGACGAGCGCGTAGTCCTCGGGGATGGCCCGTCGGAACATCAGGCCCTTCGCCCGGGTGAGCGTCGAGTCCGCGGTGTCGACCTCGGTCGCGAGGACACGCGTCGTCTCGCCGGTGCTGTGAACCAGTCGCACACCGGGGGTTCGACGCCACGGGGTATAGGGATTGTGTCAGAAGGGGACGTCCGAGAAGTCGTCCTGCATCGGCCCGGCGTCCGCACCGAGACCCGTCTCGACGTGGACCTCGGTGAGTTCGGGGAACTCGCTGAGCAGTCGGCCCCGGACTGCACCGATGGTCAGCTCCGAGATGCCACAGCCCTCGCACGCGCCGGTGAGCAACACGGTGACGGTGCCCTCGTCGGCGTCGAGGTGGGCGATGTCGTAGCTCCCCCCGTGGAGCTCTATCTGGGGGAAGTTCCGCGCGAGGAACTGGCCGAGACGGTCCCTGAGGTCGGCCTCGTCTGTCATGCTGCAATCGACGTACCGGACCGTGAAAGCCCTTCTCCTCTGTGTCCCTCGGCCACCGCCACGGCTCCCCAGAGCTATCCCGGGCAAGGTACTTGTCGCCCCCTTCCTAACCCCAGACAAGCGACGGGGTCCTCCACCCCACGACGACCGACATGACACACGAGATCGCTATCCTCGGCGGGGGTATCGGCGGGTTGAGTGCCGCCCACGAACTGGCGACCCGCGGCTTCGACGTGACGGTGTACGAACACCACGACCGCTTCGGGGGCAAGGCCCGGAGCTTCCCCGGGCCGAACGACGGCGACGCGGCGCTCCCGGCCGAGCACGGCTTCCGGTTCTTCCCCGGCTTCTACACGCACCTCACGGACACGATGCGGCGCATCCCGGAGGGTGACGGGACGGTCCACGACCACCTCGTCACCACGGACACGATGCTGCAGGCGGTGGCGACCGGCGAATCCCACGAGCTCCAGGTGTCGGTGCCGGACTCGCCGGCCGCGTGGCGCGACCGGCTCCAGCAGGTGTTCGGCGCCGAGGTGCCCCGCGACGAGGCGGCGTTCTTCGCGAACAAACTGGTGACGCTGCTGTCGAGTTGCGAGCGCCGGTGGGACGAGGAGTACGAGTACCTCTCGTGGTGGGAGTTCATCCGCGCCGAGGAGATGTCCCCGGCCTACCAGAAGTTCCTCGGCTACGGCATCACCCAGTCGCTGGTCGCGATGCGACCGGAGGTGTCGAGCGCCCGGACCATCGGTCGCATCTACCTCCAGATGATCCGCGGCCTGCTCGACCCGAGTCTCGACGCCGACCGACTGCTCGACGGCCCGACCAACGACGTGTTCGTCGACCCCTGGGTCGCCCACCTGCGCGACCTCGGCGCGACGCTCCTCGCCGGCGCGACCGTCACCGGCATCGAGGCCGACGGCGAGCGCGTGACCGGTGTCCGGGTGCGGATGGACGGTGAGGAACGACTCGTCACGGCCGACCAGTACGTCCTCGCGATGCCCTCCGACGTGGTCGTCGACCTGCTGACACCGGAACTGGAGGCGGCGGCTCCCTCGCTCGCGGGCGTCCGCGAACTCGACCGCGGCTGGATGAACGGCGTCCAGTTCTACCTGCGTCGGGACGTGCCGACAGTCGCCGGCCACAGCGTCTACTACGACGCGCCGTGGGCGCTCACCTCCATCAGCCAGCGCCAGTTCTGGCCCGCCCACGACTTCGACGCCTACGACGAGTGCGAGGGCGTCCTCTCGGTCATCGTCTCGGAGTGGGACGAACCCGGCATCCGGTACGGGAAACCGGCCCGGGAGTGCACCCGCGAGGAGGTCACCGCCGAGGTGTGGGCGCAGTTGCAGGCCCACCTCAACCGCGAGACAGCCGAGGGGGAGGCGGTCCTGCCCGACGACGTGCTGCTCGACGCCGCCCTCGACCCCGCCATCCAGTGGGACGACGAGGCCGGCGAGCTCCGCAACGACTCCCCACTGCTCATCAACACGGTCGGGAGCCAGCAGTACCGGCCCGAGGCCCGGACCGACTGCCCGAACCTCGTGCTCGCCGCCGACTTCGTCCGCACCGAGACCGACCTCGCGAGCATGGAGTGCGCCAACGAGGCGGCGCGCCGGGCGGTGAACGCGATACTCGACCGCGTCGGAAGCACCGCCGACCCGTGTGCCCTCTGGGACTTCGAGTGGCCCACGGTGTTCGAGCCGGCGCGCCGCCACGACGCCCTCAACATGCGCCTCGGCCTCCCGCACCCGGCCGCCGGCGGCGACCGGCTCTGGCAGGCCTACCGGGGCGTGCGAGCGTCACCACTGTTCGGTCGGTTCCTCTCGGAGTGAACGGGTGACCGCCGACAGGCAGCGCTGTCGGCCGGTCGAGAACCGGGGAAAACCGAGGGCGGGTGTACGAGACCCCGACGGGGCGTCCGAGGGACGGCCGCCGCGCGGGCCGAGGAAGTCCTCACACTCGGACTGTCGGGCGCTGTCTGCGACGAGTCGGCCACCGAGTGTCGTACTTCCTCGGTCTCGGGCCGTCTGGGACGCCCCTTAGTGGCCGGTCGACGCAGACGTGAAGTAACCCGCCCTCTCGCCCCGACGTTCGCCCCAACAGCGCGGACGTATTTGGTTCTACTGCCGGTGTCGTCGGTCAATCACCGTCGGCCGGTTGCTCGTTCGCGATGCGGACGATCTGTACCTCGAGGTCCTGCTCGTCGGGCGCGCCGCGGAACGTGTATCCACCTTCGAGCGAGACGCCCGCGTCTTCGGCCTCGCGGATGAGTCCCTCGAGTTCTTCGGCGAACGTTTCCCTGGTCTGCTGGAGCGAGTTTTGTTCCATGGTGACGCACTTCGTATACCGCGCGAATTATCTGAAGCTACTACTTAGATTTTCTTATTTCCAAATGCCGTTATGAATATGGGCTTGATATATCCGTTCGTAACGGGAATCCGGGGTGATACCGTGGCCGCGGCGGCCGCCCCACCCGTCCAACAGAGCCAAACCATCGACGGCCCAACCACCACGGCAGATGAAGAAGACGCCGACGGGGACCTCGGTCGGGGTCGACGACCCCTACGACCACGCCGAGCTGTGCGACCACCTGACCGGCGAGGGCACCTGCCGGTACGCGTTCGAGTACCCGCAGCACGACCGCGAGTTCGCGGTGGCCCGCCGCGAGGAGGACTTCGCCTGCCCGGTCGTCAGCGACGACACCGACGCGGACTGGACGTGGGCGGACTGCCCGCACTTCCGGGCGACCGCGACCGACCGCGAGTGCGCGCGCTGTGGCCTCGCGGAGAAGCGCATGGCCCACGAGGAGTCGGCCCGGCCGCTTCTCGAAGAACATCACCTCTCCTACGCCAGCGAGGACCGCGAGACGAGTCACGAGATTACCGTCTACCTCTGTCGCTGGTGTCACGCCAAGGTCCACAACTCGTGGGCGCGGGTGACCGACGACGCCAGCCCCGACCCGGAGGCCGTCGCCGCCCTGGAGGAGCGGCGGGGACGCGAGATGGACGAGTTCGGCTTCCAGACCGCGAGCGAACGCCGCGAACGCGACGAGTGACTGGTCGCGGGCCGGCGATGCCGCTGGCTGTACCGTCCGGCTGTCGGCGTGGAGAACGTCCCCGGCGGGTGCTACGGCGTCATCTCGTCGACCGGTTCCGCCGTCTCGGCTTCGCTCGCCTCGATGGTCGCGACGATGCCGGCCATGAGCCGGTAGATGGCCTCTTCGTGGTCCGCCTTCTGCCGGTTGAACGAGTACGGGCCGACCCCGAACTCGTCGTAGGGGGTGAACGCCCCGGGCGGGACGGGTTCGTCTGTCTCGACGACCGAACGTATCTGGCTGAGCAACTGATGGAGGTGCAGCAGCTCCTGTTTACGCATCTGGTTCGTTGCTAGGGATTCGGGCAGCCTAAACCCGTCGCCTGTCTGGGACGGGGACCGCCGGGAACGCCACCCACGAACGTCGAAACTGGCTAACAGGAACAGTGGAGTCGTCGACGAACAGGGTGGGTCAGGCGAGGATGTCGCCGATGCGTCGCGGCTCGCCGCCGAGGGCCGGGTCCTTCTCGACGATCTGCAGCACCTCGTGGTCGGTCACGTCGTAGTAGTTCTTCCCGGTCGCCTCCTCGATGAGCTCCTTCTCGAGACGGAACTCGGTCCCCTCGTAGACGACGTCGCAACCTTCCTCGTCGAACGAAAGCGTGGTCATGGCTTGGCAGATGGGACTCACGAATAAAACCCTGATGAGACCGCTCGAACCGCCGGTCGACTGGTGTTCGCTACCGCCCCGCAGACAGGCGTCTGACGCCCGTCAGACGCCGACGAGGGGTTTAATACGGCCTGGAGACCATGTGGGGGTGTGTCGCTGCATACGGACCCACTCGACGAACTCTCCATCCCATCGGGTACGACGGTCGAGGAACACGACCTCGTGACCGACGGCGACGTCCTCATCGGTGGACGCTCGACGGTCGAGTTCGGCGTCCGGGGACGGAACGTCCTCGGTGGCGAGGGCATCCGCATCGACGGCGGTGTGGAGGCCGAAGCCGACTGTCGACTCGACATGTGGTCCGACGTGGCGGGGAACGTCCTGGTCGGCCGGGACGCGTTCATCGGCGAGCGAACCCACATCGGCGGCCGCCTGCTGGTCTCGGGCGACCTCGACATCGGCGACGAGGTCGACATCGCCGAGGGCTTCGAGGCCAACGGCTGGATCGTCATCCGCAACCCGATGCCGACCATCGTCTTCCTGTTCGTCTACCTCAAACAGCTCATGCTCATGGGCGAGGAGGAGGCGGCCAAACAGCTGGTCAACGAGATGACCGACGAGGAGGACCCGGACGAGGACCCGCTCGTCGTGCCACGGAACGCCACCGTGAGCGACGACGCCTGGCGCGTCTCGACGCCCGCGAGCATCGGCGACGAGTGCCGCCTGCACGGAAACTTCCGCGCCGAGTCCATCGAGGTCGGCGAGGACTGCAACATCTTCGGGAGCCTGCGCGCCAAGGAGGACATCCTCATCGGCGAGGGCACCCGCGTCCACGGCGACGTGACCACGCGCTCGGGCGAGGTCCGCATCGCACCGGGAGCGCTCGTCCTCGGTGACGTCTCCTGTTCGGACCTCCAGCTCTCGAAGGGCGCCGAGGTCGACGGGACCATGCGCGCCCGGGGCGACATCACGATGGCCGGCATCGCGAACCGCGACATCGAGTAGTCGTCCTGCTTCTTCCCGGTCGCAACGAGCCGAGCCACGCCGTTCTTGCCGGTGGCACTCGATATCGAGAAAGAGGAGAGCGTCGTCGCTCGGCAGCCGACAGCCTCAGTTCTGCGTCGTCTGGGTGCCCGAGGTGGTCCCGGTCCCCGTCGCGGTCTCCGTCTCCGAGGCGGTCCCCGTGGTCGTCGCGGTCGCGGTATCCGTACCGGTGCCCTCCGCCGACCCCTCGAACGTCTTCTCGGCGACGACGGTGGTCTCGCCCGCCGAGTCCGTCACGACGACCCGCACGGTCGCCCCGGCGGGCGCGGTGACGAAGACGCGGTTCCCGATGGATATCGGGTAGGGCGTCGCGGCGGTCTGGTCCTCGCCGAGGGCGCTGTCGTCGGCCGCGAAGTAGGCGTGTTCCGTGCCGGCATCGTCGGCGACCGCGACGCGCTGGCCGTCGACCGTCACGGCCACACTGGTCGTGCCCTCGTCGGTCACGGTGGCACCGCCCATGTGGACGACCTTCACCTGGTCGCCGGTGGTTCGTTCGACGACGAACGTCGGGTCGGCCGAGTCCGTGGTCGTCGTGTCGGTCTCCGTGGTCGTGTCGGTGCTGTCCGTCTCGCCCGTGTTCGGAGAGCCTTCGGTCTCTTGCCCACCGAGGCAGCCGGCGGCGAGCGTTCCGAGTCCTGTCGCGGCAGCAGCGAGGAAGTTGCGGCGGTTCATACCAGGAGGTGCTATCGAGCGACCGGTTTAACGAGTTACGAATCGAAAGCCCAGTGGGCCGCTGTCTCCCGGTTCTTGATATCTATTCTCATGACATGATGTGGGGAATGGGGACGGAAGTACACGCGAGAATGTCAGCGAAAGCAGGAACTGCGAGAGAAGCGGGGGAGGCGGTCGAGTGTGACGCGGCCGGGTTCGGGAGGGGCCTCAGTCGACCGTCTCCTCTTCGAGGACCGCCGTCCGGCCGTCCTCACCGTACCAGACGACGGCGACCTGCGAGCCTGCCGACGCCTCGACGAAGATGCGGTTGCCGGTCGAGACGGGGTAGGTCGTCGCGGCGGACTCGTTCTCGCCGAGGGCCGAGTCGTCCGCGACCAGGTACTCGTGTTCGGTCCCGGACTCGTCGAGGACCGGTACCGGTTCGCCGTCGACGGTGACGGTGACCTTCTCGGTCACGTCGTCCTCGACCTGTTTGCCTTCCATGTGGACGAGTTTGACCGTCTCGGCGTCCGACCGGACGATACGGAAGTCCATGTTCGGGGCGTACTGCGTGGTCGGCGCCATGGTGTCGGTGGCCGGGTCTGTCGTCTCGTCGTCTGTGCCGGACGCACCGGGGTCGTCGACGCTGACGCTCGTGGTACAACCGGCAGAGAGGAGGGCGATTCCCGTCGCGGCACCGGAGAGGAGGGTTCGTCGTCGCATCGTGTTGCTTCTCCAATGGAACCGGGTTAAGTAGTTTCGAATCGAAGCCTCATCGCGGCGCCCTCACGTGGTTCCTGTTAGACAGAGCCACGGTGGCACGGCGCGACCGAAAGGCAATTTCCCCCAGCCACGCTACAGGAGAACATGCTTTCCATCGCGCTCGCCGGGAAACCGAACGCGGGCAAGTCTACCTTCTACAAGGCGGCGACGCTGGCGGACGTGGACATCGCGAACTACCCCTTCACCACCATCGACCCGAACCGGGGGGTGACCCACGTCCGGACCGACTGTCCGTGCCTGGACCGAGAGGAGCGCTGTGGCGACGACAACTGTCACGACGGGAAGCGCTACGTCCCCGTCGAACTCCTCGACGTCGCCGGGCTAGTCCCCGGCGCCCACGAGGGGAAGGGCCTCGGCAACCAGTTCCTCGACGCGCTGACGAACGCCGACGTCATCATCAACGTCGTCGACGCCTCGGGCGCGACCAACGCCGAGGGCGAACCGGTCGAGCCGGGGAGCCACGACCCGCTGGAGGACATCGACTTCATCGAGGAGGAGATGGACATGTGGCTCACCGGCATCGTGACCCGGAACTGGGAGTCGGTCGAGCGCAAGTCCCGCTCGCCCGACTTCGACCTCGACGACGCGCTCGCGGACATGCTCACCGGGTTCGGGGCCAGCCCCGCCGACGTGCAGGCCGTGTTGCGCGACCTCGACTACCCGGCCGACCCCATCCAGTGGGACGACGACGACCGGGAGGCGCTGGCCCGCGACATCCGGGCCCGGACGAAGCCCATCATCGTCGCCGCGAACAAGGCCGACGTGGCGTCCGAGGAGAACGTAGAGCGCCTGCTCGACCTCGACAAGCCGGTCATCCCCACGACGGCCGAGGGCGAACTCGCCCTGCGCAAGGGGGCCGAGGCGGGCGTCATCGACTACGACCCCGGCGACGAGACGTTCGAGATCGTCGGCGACATCTCCGACGCCCAGCGCGACGCGCTCTCGGGGCTACAGGAGACGCTCGACCGCTGGGGCGGGACCGGCGTGCAGTCGGCGCTGAACTACGCCGTCTACGACCTGCTGACGCACATCACCGCGTTCCCGGTGCAGGACGCGAACAAGTGGACCGACGCGAAGGGCAACGTCCTCCCCGACGCGTTCCTCCTGCCCGACGGGTCGACCCCGGTCGACCTCGCCTACGCGGTCCACTCCGACATCGGCGACGGCTACCTCCACGCGGTCGACGCGAAGTCCAACCGGGACATCTCCGACAGCTACGAGCTGGAAGAGGGCGACGTGGTCAAGATCGTCTCGACCGCGAAGTAGATGCCCGAGCCCTTCACCCTCCCCATCGCCGAGCCACAGCCGAGCCAGCTCTACCTGAGCCAGGCGAAGCTCGACGGGGTGCTCTCGTGGTGCGACCCCGACGACCCCGAGTACGACCCCCTGCCGGTCATCGACCTCGAGGGGGAGTGGACCCTCATCGACGGGCACACCCGGGCGTTCGTCGCCTCGCTGGCCGGCGCGGACGAGTTGACGGTCGTCCACGACCGCGACGACCACCCGCGGGACCTCTACCGGCGCTGCGTCGACTGGTGCCGCGACGCCGACGTCACCCGGGTCGCGGACCTCCACGGGCGACTGGTCAGCCCGGAGGCGTACCAGCAGCAGTGGATAGACCGGTGTCAGGCGGCCGCAGAAGAGTCCTGACGCGACGGGCTCGCGGCTCTCACCGCGAGTGTGCGGCCCTCACCGCGAGTGCGCGGCCGCCAGTCGCTCGAAGTTCCGGAGCGTCCGCGCCGTCGTCACGTCGGCCCACGAGCGGTCGGTGTCGGTCCAGCCGAAGTCCTCGCGGATCCGCGCGAGCAGGTCGTGCTGGAACTCCGGATGGTACTGGACCGTCCACACCGGGGCGTCCCGGTGCCGCGTCGCGAAGTACCGGTAGTCGTCGGTGGCGGCGATTGGGGCCATCCCGTCGCCCGGGTCGACCACCCGGTCGCCGTGGACCGCCGGAATCGTCCGGTTGACGCCATCGAACAGCGGGTCGTCGGCCAGGTCGGCCGTGACGAGCCGGTGGGCGAGACCGTGGTGTTCGACCCGGCCACCCAGTGCCTCGTTCACGAGCTGGTGGCCGAAGCAGACCCCGAGAACGGGTATCTCGCGGTCGACCAGCTCCCGGACGAACGCGGCCTCCTCGGCCATCCACGGGTGGTCGTCGGCCTCGTACACCCCGGCGGTGCTTCCCCCGACCACCACGCCGTCGAGGTCGTCGAACCGGTCGAGGGCGGGGCGACCGCCCTCGCGGACGTAGTCGTAGGTGGCGTGCTCGCCGAGGAGCGAGCGCAGGGCGTCGCCGAGGTAGCGGGCGTCGGGGTCGACCTCGTTCTCCAGCGAGAGCAGCATCGGCCCGACCGACGGCCCGGCCCGGGGTAACTCCTCGGGTCCGAAGCCTCTCGCAACCCCGCCCCGACAGGTTGAATACTCAGGTACGGATAGTGACAGGCGAGAACCGATGGTGGAGGGGCACGACTACCGCGAACTGAAGCGCGACACCGAGGTCGACAGCGTCGCGACCCTCTTCCTCTGGGTGAAGGGGTCGGCCATCGGCGCGCTCGCGTTCCTCGCGGGGCTCGGCCTCGTCCACTTCCTCGTCCGGATGCGCTACTACGGCGAGGCGGCGCTGGCGGTCGCCGAACTCGGCCGCTGGCGCGTCTCGTCGTGGGTGTACTACAACGCCCATCTCGCACCGACGAGGGGTGCCTCCTTCGGGCCCGGCGAGGCCTTCGCCGAGAGTGGCAGCACGCTGGCGCTCCTCGCCGCGAGCAACGAACGACTCCTCGGGCTCTACCTGCTGCCGCCCGCGTTGCTCGTCGTCGCGGGCTACGTCACGGCCAAGCGCCGCCCGAAGAACACCTCGTGGCTCCGGGCCGGCCTCGCGGTGTTCGTCGGCTACTTCTTCGTCGCGGTGGTGTTCATGCTCGTCTCGACCCTGCAGGCTCCTTCCGGTATCCCCGGGCTGGAGTCCATCGCGACCGAGGAGGTCGGCCCGGACCCCTGGTTCGCCATCGCCCTCGCCGCCATCGCCTACCCCGCGTTCTTCGGGATGGTCGGTGCCATGTTCGGCCGGCGGGCCCCCTGGCGGCGACGGGGGAGGGACCGGACGCCGAGACATCGGCGGTGACGCACGGCCCGGCACCGCACCTACGTCAGCGGCTGGAAGTACACCGCCACGAGCAGCGCCGCCAGGAAGACGTAGCAGCCACGCACGAGCAGCATCGTCGCCAGTTCCTCGGTACCGCGGTAGGCGAAGAACGCGACGGGGACGAACACCACGACGGCGAGGGCGGCCGACGGCGGGAAGACGCCGAGGGCAGCGAACCCGAGGACGCCAAGGAGGCCGACGCCCATGATGCTGAAGGCGGCGCGGCGGGCGCCCTCGCGGCCGAGCAGGACGGCGACGGTGTGCTTCTCGATGGACCGGTCGTACTCGTAGTCCTGCGCGTCGTCGACGACCTTGACGCCCGAGAGGAGGACGAGGAAGACCGCGGCGAAGGCGAGCGCGACCGTGGTGAGCGTCCCGGTCTGGACGTAGAACCCGCCGAGGATGGCCAGCGCGATGCCGAGGGGGTAGCCCGTCGTGGTCGTCACCGGGTTGGTGTCGAGCTGTGGCGCGTGGTGGTAGCCGATGAGCCAGCCGGGGAGCGTCAGCAGGGCGGCCCAGGGGTCGACCAGCACCCAGAGTGCCCCCAGCAGCCCGAAGAAGGCCAGACTCGCGCCGAGAAGCGCGAGGCGACAGCCCCGGACCGTCAGGGGATGGTCGTCGTCCTCGCCCCGGACGTGGAAGTCGACGTAGCCGTCCTTGACGTGGGCGGTGTAGACCGCGAGGAAGATGGCCGTCATGTGGAGGAGTCCGAGGAGCGGGTCGAACTCGCCGGCGAGGATGCTCCCGAACCACGACGCGGCGATGGGTGGGAGCATGAACACGGGATGTACCTGCGAGGCGAGCGCCTGCGCATCTGCTCGAAGCCCTGCTCCGTGACGCGAGAACGTCATGTGGTATCGCTTCGCACGAAGATGACATAACTCCGTGGGTTGGGGCACGCCAGACGCTGCCGGCTGGCCATCGAATCGTGTCAGGAACGGTCGTCCCGGCGTGGGTCGGGGGCGGGCGCGGTCAGGCGCCGTTGTCGTTGTTCGTCTCGTCGACGAAGGCGTCAAGCAGTTTGCGCTCGCCGGCGCGGAGGTGCTCGTGGAGGGTCGGGGCGGCGATGTCCATCGCCTCGGCGACCTCCTCGGCCGTGCTGTCGCGGGGCCACTCGTAGTAGCCCGCGGCGTAGGCCGTCTCGAGGGCGGTCTGCTGGCGCTCGGTCAGTTTGTCCGAGAGCCCCTGCTTGAACGCCTCGGTGGACTGGACGGAGCGTTCGACCTCGCGCTTGGAGAGCACGGAGACGTCCGCGAAGGCGGACTGGACCGCGCCGACGATGGCCTTCAGGTCGGCGTCGGGGGCGACCTCGGCCACGATACGGCCCTGGCCGTCCTCGACCCGGAAGGTGTTCACGGTCGCGCCGACGCCCGAGAGCGTCTCGATGGCCGCGCTCGTCACCGAGAGTTCGAACAGCGACTCCTCGCCCTCGGTGACCAGCCGGACGTGGTCGACGGCCGGGTGTTCGGCCGCGCGTTCGAGGAGCTGCTGGGCGTCGCCGTCGCGCACGTCGACGAAGCAGGTCAGGCCGGACTCGTCCGTCGAGGCGACCCCGCGGAGCGTGATGGTGGCGCCGGTGTCCCGCGAGAGCGCGACGAAGGGGTCGTCGGTGTCGGTGTGGCGGAACTCCAGTTCCGCGATGGTGTCGGCGAGCAGGAGCTTGCGCTGTTCGACCGCGTTGATGCCGTTACCGATGTGGTCGCCCAGGTCGACGAACACGGAGAGCTCGTGGTCGGTGAAGACGTGGGACTCGACGGTGTAGACCAGCAACGCGCCGTAGGACTTCTCGCGGTAGGTCAGGGGGACGACGACGGCCGCGGTGTTCTCGGCGGTGACGCCGTCGCCGAAGGCGGCCGCGGCGTGCTCCGCGGAGATGCTGGAGACGACCTGCACCTGCCCGGATTCGACCGCCTCGGCCACGCACTCCTGGAGCTGGCCGTCATGCTGGGCGTCGACGTCCTCCACGATGGAGCCGGCGGTGACGCGGGTCTGGATGCCCCGGCTGTGGTCGTTGTACTCCGCGACCCAGGCACCGCGGTAGGTGCTCGTCTCCACGAGCGCCTCGCAGACCTCCGTCTCGATGGTCTCGCGGGTCGACGCCTCGACCAGGGTGCGGTCGATGCTCCGGATGACGTGGTTGACGTGGACGAGCCGGTCGAGTTGCTCCTCGCGCCGTTCGATCTCCTCCTCGTGGTCCTCGTAGGCCTCCGAGAGCTCCTCGCGGAGGTCGCCGAGGACGCCGGCGTCGCGCAGGTTCTCCTCGTCGCGCGAGGAGAGCGCCTCCGCGGTCGCCTCCAGCGCGAAGTACTCGCGGACGTCCTCGGAGAAGTCGCTCCGGGCGAGCAACTCCTCGACGGCGTCGAGCACGTCGGCCTCGGCCACCGGCTTGACGAGGTACTCGTCGAACGGCATGTCGACGATGTCGGTGTCGGGAGCCACCGCGGTCATCATCGCGACCGGACACTCGTACCCGCGGTCGCGGATCTCGTCCAGCGTCTCGTCGCCGGAGAGGCGGGGCATACGCCGGTCGAGCAGGACGAGGTCGACCTCCTCGTCCATGGCCTCCAGTGCGTCCTCCCCGCTGTAGGCGGTCCGGACGCTGTAGCCATCGCCTTCCAGCCAGTATCGACACGTGTCCGCCAGGTCCTGGTCGTCGTCGACGACGAGGACGGTGGCGTCCGACCGCCGTGTGTCCGACTCGGAGTCCGCGGACAACTCTGTAGCCATTGGTGTCTCGATACGCCGTAGAACCACAAAGGCAGTACGACCTAATTACATAGGGAACAGGGTCGAGCCTGTCGATTACCTAACGGCTTCGGTGGCCTCGCGCATGATGTCGAGGGCCTCCTCCAGTTCCTCGGTGCTGGTCGCGTAGGAGAGCCGCGCGTAGCCCTCGCCGTGTTCGCCGAACGCGTCGCCCGGCACGACGACGACGCCGCGGTCGATGACCTCGTCCACCCAGCCCTCGGGCACCTTCGGCATCACGTAGAACGCGCCACGGGGCGTCGGCACCTCCAGCCCCATGTCCTCGAGGCCGGAGACGACGAGGTCGCGACGCTCCTCGAACGTCTCGACCATCTCGTCGACGACCGTCTGGTCGCCCGAGAGGGCGGCCTCGGCGGCGTACTGCGCCGGGGCGGACGCACAGGCCTGCACGTACTGGTGGACGCGGAGCATGCGCTCGATGCGACGGGTCGCGCCGGTGACCCAGCCGAGGCGCCAGCCCGTCATCGAGTACGTCTTCGAACACGCGGAGACGACGACCACGTTGTCGGACTCGGCGAACTCGATGGGGGAGCGGTGCTCGCCCTCGAAGACGATGTGTTCGTACACCTCGTCGGAGATGCAGAGAACGTCGTGCTCGTCGGCGATGCGGGCGAACTCGCGCATGTCCTCCTCGGACTGGACCGCGCCCGTCGGGTTGCCGGGGCTGTTCACGATGAACGCCGCGGTGTCGTCGGTGATGTGTTCCTCGACGGTCGCCGGGTCGAGCGTGAGGTCCTCGCGGAGCGGGACCGGCTTCGGCTCGCCCGCGGCGATGTGGGTCAGGGCCTCGTAGGCGACGAACCCGGGGTCGGGGTAGATGACCTCCTGACCGGGGTCGACGTGGGCCTCCATGGCGAGGTGGAGCGCCTCGGACCCACCGGCGGTCGCGATGATGTCGTCGGGGTCCACGTGGAGGTCGCGGTCCGTGGCGTAGCGCTGGCTGATGGCCTCGCGCAGCGACTCGGTCCCCTTGTTGGACGTGTAGGCGTCGGCACGACCGTCCTCGATGGCCTCGATGGCCCCCTGCTTCGCGTGCTCCGGCGTCGGGAAGTCCGGCTGGCCGAGGCCGAGGTTGATGGCGTCCTCGCCCGCGGCCTCGAAGACCTTCCGGATACCACTGATGCTGACCTGCTCGATGCGGTCTGAGAACTCCGTCATACCATAGAACGCGCAGGGGGACCGGATAACTCTTGATGTGAGGGCTGTTGCCATATGTACCGATTGGGCGGCCACAGCAGCCCCGAACCAGCAGCGATTGCCGGTGTCTACAACAGCGCTCGGCGCGGCCTGCGGGCCGAATCCCGGTCGATTCGGCCACCGTGGCCGGATAACGTGCCGGTTACCCGCCCGCACACGCTCTCGGAGGTAGTTACCGCGTGCTGTGGCCAGTTAAGCGTGGCCCGTCAAATCCGGGCGAATGAGTACGTTCGACGGGCAGCAGGTCTCTCGGCGGCGGTTCGTACAGGCAGCCACGGGCACCGGTATCGCGGGCCTCGCCGGCTGTGTCGGTGGGCTCACCGGTGGCGGCGGTGGCGAGGCACCGCTCTCGGTCGCCTACATGCCCATCTACCCGGACATGCAGCACTTCGTGATGGACCAGCAGGGCTACTACGACGAACTCCCCGTGCCGGTCGAGGCCGAGCTGTTCAGCGACGGCCCGAGCATCGTGCAGGCGTACGCGAAGGGCGACTACGACGTGGCGCTGTTCGGCGTCGTCCCCGCGATGATCATCGCCGACAAGACCGGCTTCGCGAAGGTGACCGGTGCGAACATCGAGGAGGCGATGCTCATCATGGCCAGTGACGAGTTCGCCGGGCTCTACGAGGAACACGGTGGCGACGCGTTCGCGAAGTTCGAGCAGGAGAAGGGCCGGAAGTTCACCTTCGGCACCTTCCCGCCGGGGTCGGTCCCGGACATCCTGCTCCGGTACTGGCTCGACAGCGAACTCGGGCTCGACCCCGAGAGCGACGTGAACATCAAGTCCCTCGGCGGGGCCGGGCCGGTTCGACAGGCGCTCGTCGCGGGCAAGATAGACGGCACGAGTATCATGGAGCCGGTACCGACCATCGTCCAGTCCAAAGGGGCGGGCTACCAGAACATCGCGTGGGCCGGCGACTTCATGTCCGGCCAGCCCGCGGCCGTGACGATGATGCACGACCGGCTGCGGAACGACCGTCCGGGCCTCGCGAAGGACTTCCTCCGCCAGCACCGGAAGGCGACGGAGTTCATCGACGCGAACCCCGGGAAGGCAGCCGAGGACGCGGCGACCGTCATCGGCGAGGACGTGCTGCCGGTCGACATCGCCCGGCAGGCGATGGAGTCGAAGGGCGCGAACTTCATCTCGAACCCCCACCGCATCGAGAGCGGGGCGAAGATCTTCGCGGAGTACGCCGCCCGCCTCGGGAAGACCGAGCAGGAACTGGGCGTCTCGGACATCTTCGACTACTCGCTGTACGACGAGGTCGCGAACGAATGAGCACCGAGACCGCCGACGCAACGGCGACGAAGCCCGACGAGCACGATGGCACGGCCGGCGAGACGGCCGGGCTCCGCGGTCGCGTCGACACCCGGCGTCTCGGTGCGGGTGCCGCCGGCACGCTCGCGTTCCTCGTCCTCTGGCAGGTGGCCGCGATGCCACTCAAGCCGTTCATCCTGCCGACCCCGGTCGAGGTCGGCGGCGCGCTCTACGGGCAGGTGACCACCGACGCGACGTACACGCTGCCACTGACCAGTACCGACGTCTCCCTGCCGAAGCTACTGGTCCGGCTGTTCCAGAGCCTCCAGCACTACCTGCCGGGCCTGCTCATCGGGTCCACGCTCGGCACCACGACCGGTATCGCGATGGGGTGGTTCACGCTGGTCGACGACGCGCTGACCCCCGTGACCCGCATCCTGCGGCCCATCCCGCCGCTGGCGTGGATCGCGTTCGCCATCATCTGGTTCGGGACGGGCCACACCGGTGCGACGTTCATCGTCGCCATCGGCGCGTTCTGGATCACCTTCTACAACGCCTACAGCGGTGTCGAGGCCGTCCCGCAGGACCTCAAGGAGGTCGCGGCGAGCCTCGGTGTCGACGACGACCTCACGATGATACGGAAGGTGGTCGTCCCGAGCGCCATGCCCGAGATATTCACCGGTATCCGGACGAGCATCGGCCAGTGCTGGATGATCGTCGTGGCCGCCGAACTCGTCGGCCCGCCCGGCGTCGGCGAGCAGATACTCATCGCCGCCCAGAACCTCGCGCTCGACGTGAGCGTGGCCTACATGCTGGTCATCAGCGCGGTGTTCCTGGTGAGCGACGCGGCCTTCCGGAGGGTCCAGCAGGAGGTGCTGGCATGGCGAGCGTGAACGAGCCGGCAGACGAGGACGCCACCACCGCGACCGTCTCGGTCGAGCGCGTCGGCAAGCGCTACGAGACGGGGCGACAGGACGTGCAGGCCATCGACGACGTCTCCTTCGCGGTCGAAGACGGCGAGTTCGTCTGCATCGTCGGCCCGTCGGGCTGTGGCAAGACGACGCTCTTTCGCATCATCGCCGGCCTCGAAGCCCCGACGACCGGCGGCGTCTTCCTCGGCGGCGACCGCGTCGAGGGTCCCGGCACCGACCGCGGGATGGTGTTCCAGGAGTACGGGCTGTTCCCGTGGCGAACCGTCTCCGAGAACGTCGCCTTCGGCCTCGAACAGCAGGAGGTCTCCGCGGCGGAACGCGAGTCCCGGGTCGCCGCGATGCTCGACCTCGTCGGCCTCGCCGACTTCGCCGACGCCTACCCGAAGGAACTCTCGGGTGGGATGAAACAGCGCGTCGGCATCGCCCGCGCGCTGGCGGTCGACCCCGAGATACTGCTCATGGACGAGCCGTTCGGCAGCGTCGACGCCCAGACGCGCAACATGCTCCACGACGAGCTGCTGGAGGTGTGGGCGGAGACGGAGAAGACGGTCCTGTTCGTCACGCACGACGTCGAAGAGGCGGTGAAACTCGCAGACCGCGTCGTGGTCCTCAGCGAGAACCCCGGGACGGTCCGCGAGATCGTCGACGTCGACCTCGCACGGCCCCGCAGCCGGACCGACGAGGCGTTCGTCGAGCACGCTGAGCACGTCCTCGACCTGCTGCACTGACCGGGCAGCCCCGTCGGGCCCCGGTCCGGCGCCGACAGGGCCCCTACTGGTACATCCGGAGGGGCTGGGCCTTCGAACTCTCCTCCTCCTTGGCCGCCTGCATCCGCTCGGCCAGGCGCTCCTTCTGCTCGCGGATCTCCTCGGCGTGGTCGACCAGTTCGGAGACGTCGACCTCGACGTCGGTGAGCTTCGAGATGCCGTGTTCGATGAGGACGCGGGCGGCTTCCGGGTCGGGGAACTTCGGGTCCGACTCGACGACGAGGCCGATGCTGTCGACGTCCATCTCGGCCGCCTGGCTGAGCAGTGCCCCGGTCGGACCGCTGATGACGCCGTTCTCGGGTGGCAGCGGGATGTCGGTCTCGTCGAGGTGTCCCACGCCGCCGGCGGTCGCGACGCCGTGGATCTCCGGCACGCCGTCCTTCTGGGCGGGCATGCCGCTGAGGTAGATCGGCAGGACGCCCGCGCTCTCGATCCAGCTGGTCATGCACGACGAGAACTCGCCGACGGCCTCGGCGTCGACCGGGATGTCGCTCTGGAGCGCCACGAGGCCGCGCTCCTCGTCGGCGTAGATGCGGACGGGCGACTGGAGTTCGCGCTGGTCCTCGTGGTAGATGCCGATGCGTGCGAGGCCCTCGCAGTGACAGGTCCCGTACAGCTCCATGTCGAACGTCTCGATGAGGTGGTCGGTGGCGATCTTCCCGACCAGGCCGACGCCCGGCAGTCCTTCGACCAGTACCGCGCCTTCGAGGTCCATGTCGGCTCGTCGCTTCACGTGTGCCATACCTGAACCGAAGCGCCGACGCGAGTAAAAAGCACCCCCCGTTCGAAAGCGACAAACCCCCGTCCCCCGAAGCGGGCGGCATGGAGCCGTTCGAACGGTATCGAGACATCGTCGACGATTTCGAGGCGTTCCTGGCCGCGTGCGAACGGCCGTTACCGATGGCGGTCCGGGTGAACACACTCAAGACCACCACGGAGCGCGTCACGGAGGCGTTCGACGAGGCGGGCATCGGGTACGAGCAGGCGGACTGGCACCCCCACGTGCTGAGGCTGGACACCGAGAAACCGGGGTCGACGTGGCCGGGCTTCCACGGGTGGACCACCGGGCAGGAGGAGGTGTCTGCCATCCCGCCGACCGTCCTCGACCCGCAGCCGGGCGAGCGGGTGTTCGACACCTGTGCCGCGCCGGGGTCGAAGACCACGCAACTGGCCGCCGGGATGGGCGATACGGGCACCCTCGTCGCCAACGACAACAACCTCGGGCGGCTCTCGGCGCTGCGGTTCAACTGCGAGCGCCTCGGCGTGACGAACGTCGTCGTGACGAACCAGGATGCGAGAAACTTCTCGCTGAAACCGTTCGACGGGAAAGCGTTCGACCGCGTCCTCGTGGACGCACCCTGCTCGTGTGAGGGCACCATCCGGAAGAACCCGGACGCACTCGACAACTGGAACATGGGCCACGTCACCTCGGTCGCGGGCGTCCAGAAGGGCATCCTGAAGCGCGCCCTGCAGGTGACCCGCGAGGGCGGGACCGTCGTCTACTCGACGTGTACCTTCGCCCCCGAGGAGAACGAGGCCGTCCTCGACCACGTCCTCGAGGAGGAGGACTGCCGCGTCGTGGATTACGACCTCGCGCTGGAACACGTCCCCGGCGTCACCGAGTGGGAGGGCGAGGCGTACGACCCGCAGGTCGCGAAGGCAAAGCGCGTCTACCCGCACCACAACGACACGGGCGGGTTCTTCACCGCGAAACTGGAGGTGACGGCATGAGCGAACAGACGAACCAGGGCCACCGGTTCGACCGACTGCCCGCGACCGAAGACGAGCGCGAGGTCGAGGGACGCGCCACCCGCGAGGCGGTCGTCGGCTGGTGGGAGGAACGGTTCGGTATCCCGCCGGAGACCTTCGCGGACCACACGTTCTACGAGAAGGGCAAGGGCAAGATCTGGGCGTTCGCCGGCGACGTGCCGGACCACATCGCGGTCGAGGGCGTCGGCATGACGTTCCTGCGCACCCGTCAGGAGCACTGGAAACCGACGACCGACGCGGTCCAGCGCTTCGGCAAACTTGCCACGAAGAACGTCATCGACCTCTCCCCGGCGGAAGCCCGCCGGTTCGCGAACGGCGAGGACCAGGAGCTCGACTACGACGGCGACTGGGGCTACGTCATCGCGGCCCACGAACTCGCCGGCGAGCGCGAACCGCTCGGCGTCGGGCTGTTCCTGTACGGGGAACTGCGGTCGGTGGTCCCGAAGGGACGCCAGCGCGACGTGTGACCCTCGGGTCGCTGTCGGTTCGTGGACGAACACCAGCCCCGTGAGACATCGATACGTTGTTGCTTGCTAACACATATCATCGGCTCCGCCCTAGAGAGAGCAGACGCCGGACGACCGGCGTCGGGGAGTACACCAATGCCAACGTTAGACATCGCTCGACAGAAGGACGCCGTCGTCACAGCCACCGCGGACACACCCGTCGGCGACCTCGCGAAGACGATGAAGAACAAGCAGGTCGGGTCCGTCGTCATCCACCAGAACGAGGAACCCATCGGCATCGTAACAGACCGCGACATCGCCGTGAAGGTCGTCGCCGACGGCAAGGACCCGAAGACCACGACCGCGAACGACGTGATGGAGAAGAACATCGTCAGCGTCGACGCCAACACCGGCGTCCGTGAACTCTGTGCGAAGATGAAAGAGCACAGCGTCCGCCGGATGCCCGTCACCGAGAACGGGAAGATCGCCGGGTTCGTCACGCTCGACGACCTCGTCGTGCTCATCGACCAGGAGATGAACGACCTCTCCGAGGTCATCAAGAGCGAGTCGCCGCCCTACTAGGCGCGTCGTCGCCGTACCAGGGTTCAAACGTGACCGGGCAGCAATGCCCGTCGTGACCTGACCACCACCCCGTGGCGGCCTGCGGTCGCACGGCACACCGCCACGGGGCCATCTCGCCAGTGCCGTCTGTTCGCCCTGACCAGCCACCTGCCTTTCAGTCCGTCGTGCGGAGGGTGCCACCACTCAGCCCCTCCCACTCGACGCGATAGCCGAGTCGCGAGAGCACCGCGCTCGTCTCGTCGATGTCGTACTCACCGAGCACCGCTTCCGCCTCGGCCAGCGACAGCCCGGCCGCGAGTTCCGTCGCCACCTCGTCCAGCACCGTCGGCCTGACGAGCGTCCGCCCGACGCGCTCGTGCGCCGGGAACGACTTGCCCTCGACCACCTCCTCGCTGACGCCGTGGCGCGCCGCCAGCGACGCCAGCGTCACCACGTCCGCGTCCGGGTCGAGTTCGTCGGGGAGGGCCGCCGCACTGGCGGCGACGAGGTCCTCCTCGTACCGTCGGAGGGCATCGCGCACGTCCTTCACCCGGATTCGCCCGCCGGAGTACGGGATGGCACGGTGGTCGAGCGACTCGATGGCCTCGCCGACACCGAGCGACTCGTCGACCGCGACCAGCATCTCCACGTCCTCGAGGTCTGCGAGCTGGGAGAGCTTCTTCTCGACGTACTCGGGCGTCCAGAAGCCCATCACCTCGAAGTAGACCCGGAAGTCGCTGGCGTCGTCGCCCCGCCCGGCCGGTGCCCAGTCGAACGCGAAGTCGGGGATCATCACCCGGGTTCCCGTCGCCAGCGGCTCCGGCTCCCGGACGAGGTTCCAGTCGAGGTCGAGCGACGTGAACCGGGCCGCGAAGTCGGCTTCCACGTCGCTGTCGAACCCGACGTCGGTGACGGGGTCGGTGCCCGGCACGCGGACCGGGTCGTCGTCCGAGAGCACCAGCTGGCGCTCGGTCCCGCGGTCGTCGATGGTCGCCGAGAGCCGCCAGTCGTCGGTCTTCGCGACCGTCCGCAGCAGCCGCGCGAACCGGGTCCCGTAGCGCCGCGAGTTCCGGAACAGGCTGTCCGGCCCGGTCACGACGACCTCGCGACCGTCGGGCGTCTGCTCGATCTCGTACATGAGCCGGAGGCGCTTCACCGCGGAGACGAGTGCCTTCGGGTCGCCGGACCGGACCCGGACCACGGTCGCATCGAAGAGCGCGGTCTGGGCCAGCGAGAGGTTGTACTGCGTCACGAGCTCTGCAGGCGTCCACGGCGCGTCGACCGTGGTCACGACCTGCTCGTCGGGGAGGTCGGCGTACAGCGAGGTCGCCACCGACTCGGGGTCCGACCCGAGCGACTCGGCGGCCTGCGCCATCGCCTTCTCACGCTCGTCGGCGGTGACCACCCCGACCGCCTCGGCCGCCGAGAAGGCGGCTTTCCGGGCGCGCTCCGGGGGGAGTGGAGCGCTGGTCTCGACCGTCGCCTCGCGTTCGACCAGTTTCGCGAACCCCCGGACGAGCTTGAAGTCCGCCTCCTCGCCCTCCAGTGCCGTCAGCGCGTCCTGCAGCTCGCCGTAGGACTCGCCGACGTGCCCCTGGAAGACCCCGAGGACGCGCGCCGCGACGGCCTCGGCCGACTCGCCGACGTGCCCCTGGAAGACCCCGAGGACGCGCGCCGCGACGGCCTCGGCCGACTCGTCGACGAACCGTGGCTGGTAGCCACCGCCGGCGCGCGAGACCCGGAGCAGGTCCTTGGTCAGCATGGCTCCACGTCGGAGCGCGGCCCGCAAAAACCTGTCACTCGCACCCGGCGCGAGTCACAAGGGTTTCGTCCCCCCACCGCGAAGCAGGTGGCGATGCAGCGTCGTGTCTTCTGCGCGGCTCTCGCCAGTACCCTCGCGGGCCTCGCCGGCTGTGCCGGGCGGCTCCCGGGCGACCAGCCGGGGGCCCGGCACACCCCGCCGGGCGAAGGGGGCTACGATGGGTCTTCGGGCGGCCAGGCCATGCCTGATGGGGACGAGGGGGGCGCGTCGAACCTCCAGGCGGTCTTCGAGCTCCCGACCGGAACGGAGGGGTTCGTCGTCGACGTGGTCGTCACGAACACCGGTGCCACGGCTGCGGAGGCCGTCTTCGTCCTCACGTGGTCGAAGGGTGACCGGAGCCAGGAGCGCCGGCAATCGGTGGCTCTGGAATCGGGCGGCGAGAAGACCTACACCTTCGAGTTCCCGGCGGCCGGCGACCTCTCGCTCGACTGGGAGGACTCCTGACCGACCTTCCCGCGGCTAGCCGCGACGCCGGTCGGCGACCCGCGTCTCGGCCGTCTCCTCGCTGATGATCTCGTAGAGGAGCGCCCGCCCACCGCCCTCCTTCGGGCGCAGGATACGACCCAGTCGTTGCGTGAACTCGCGCTCGCTCCCCGTGCCCGAGAGGATGACGGCGACGTTCGCGTCGGGCACGTCCACCCCCTCGTCGAGGACGTTCGACGTGACGACCCGCGAGTAGCGACCGTCGCGGAACCGGTCGAGGATGTCCCGGCGCTCCGTCGTGCCGGTGTGGTGCGTGATGACCGGGACGAGGAAGCGCTCGGAGATGTCGTAGGCGAGGTCGTTGTGGGCGGTGAAGAGGATGATTCGGTCGTCGCGGTGCCTGTCGAGCACGTCGGCGAGCGCGTCGAGTTTCGCCTCGCTGCCCATCATGATGCGCTTGGCCGCCTGCTTCGCCAGCAGGGCTTCGCGGGCCTCGGGGTCGGTCCCGGAGCGCTTGACGAGTTCCTGGTAGTCGCTCCCGCTGCGGAGCTGGATGTTGCTCCGGGCGAGGTAGTCGGTGAAGACGCCCTGTTTCTCCTCGTAGCGCTCGCGTTCGTCGGGCGTGAGCTCGACCCGGAGTCGCTTCACGTCGTAGTCGGCGAGGTGGTCGCCGGCGAGGTCGTCGACCGAGAGCTGATGGACCAGCGGGCCGACGAGGTCCCCGATGGTCTCGTGGGCGCCGTCTGGACGTTCGAACGTCGCCGTGAGGCCCAGGCGGTAGGGTGCCGCGAGGAGCCGCCCGATGTCCCGGTAGCCCTCGCCGCCGAGGTGGTGGACCTCGTCGAAGACGACCAGTTCGAACCGGTCGCCGATGTCGTCGGCCCGGAGGTACGCCGAGTCGTAGGTGGAGACGGTGAGTGGTTCGACCCGCTGCTCGCCACCCCCGAGTTGCCCGATCGGCTCGCCGAACTCGGCCGCGAGTTCGCGCCGCCACTGGTCGACCAGGTCGAGCGTCGGCACCACGACCAGCGTCGGCGTCGCACACTGCTCGATGGCCGCGATGGCGATGACGGTCTTCCCGCTCCCGGTCGGCAGTTCGAGGCAGCCACGCCGGGAGAGCCCGGTCTCGGGGTCCTCCCGGTTCCACGCGTCGAGGGCGTCTCGCTGGTAGTCACGGAGTTCGTAGGCCGACTCGAGGTCGCCGACCTGCGGGAGCTGCAGGACCTCGTCGCGGTACGCGACGCCCTGCTGGTCGAGGCGACGCCTGAGGGAGGCGTACTCGACGGCCGGGACCCGGCCGGTCCCGCTTCGCGCGTCGAGATCCACGCCCGGGAGGGAGCGGTCGCTCTCGACCCGGACCGTCCCGTCCTCGTACCGGAGCGTGGTCGGCATCTGCCGGGAGTTACCGGCCGGGCGATAAAAGCGGTGCGGGAGGTCGGTCCCGGGACGATGGGACGGCGGGCCGGGGTCGCCGCGACGCCGTACCTGAACCCTTTTGGTGTCTGGCGGGTTTTGTTCCGCACATGAACGAAGACGAGGACACGGAGACGCCGACCGACGAGGCGGTCGACGACGCTCCGGCAGCGGAGGAGCCCGCCGGCGATGCCCCAGAGCAGGACGCTCCCGACGCGGACGCTTCGGCCGCGGAGCCGGAGACAGGTACCGACAAAGGGACGAGCGAAGACGCGAGAGCCGAGGAGACGGCCGACGCGTCGGGAGAGGACGACGTGGAGTTCGAGTGGACCGACGCCGAATCGGCCGAGGCGACCCCCGTCGGCGACGACCTCGTCGACCGCGTCACCGCCCTCGACGAGGAACTCGGCGCCGAGGTCGAGCGCCTCGTCGACCGCGCCTTCGAGCTGAAGGACGAGACCGAGACGCTGCGCGCCCGCGTCGAGGAACTCGAGTCCGAGGCAGACGACCTCCGGGAGGAGCGCGAGGACTTCAAGCAGCGCCTCGTCCGCAAACAGGCCGACTTCAAGAACTACAAGGAGCGCTCGAAGAAGAAGCAAGAGCAGATCCAGGAGCGCGCCACGGAGGACCTCGTCGAGCGCATCGTCCCCGTCCGCGACAACCTCGTCCGGGCACTCGAACAGGACGAGAGCGCAGACATCCGCGACGGCATCGAGGCGACCCTCCGCGAGTTCGACCGCGTCCTCGAGGACGAGAACGTCGAGAAGGTCTCGCCCGAGCCCGGCGGCGAGGTCGACCCCCAGCGCCACGAGGTCATGGTCCGCGTGGACAGCGACAAGCCCGACGGCGCCATCGTCGACGTCTACCGACCGGGGTACGAGATGGGTGGCAAGGTCATCCAGACCGCCCAGGTCACCGTGAGCAACGGGTCGGACTACGACGGCGACGAGGCCGTCCCTCTCGGCGGCGAGGTCGAGGACGACGGCACCGACGCTGCCGCATCTGACGGCGGCGCGCCCGACGACGAATCCCCCGAAAGCGTGGCGTCGTCGGACGAGGAGGTCGGGGAAGCTATCGGCGAACAGGAGTGAAGCTATCGCCTATCTGGAGTAAAGCTAACCCGCAGTAACGCGAAAAATAGCTCTCTGGGGCGTTGTACGGCCGCCTGACAGGTTTAATTCGTCGGATAGTTAAGTAAAGCAAGTTTTAAACCGACGAGGGAGGTATAACCCCGTAACATGGCGAGCAACAAGATTCTCGGTATCGACCTCGGGACCACTAACTCCGCCTTCGCCGTCATGGAAGGTGGCGACCCCGAGATAATCGTGAACAGTGAAGGTAACCGGACGACCCCCTCCGTCGTCGCGTTTACCGAAGACGGTGAGCGCCTCGTGGGCAAGCCGGCCAAGAACCAGGCCATCCAGAACCCCGAGCGCACCATCGCGTCCATCAAGCGCCACATGGGCGACGACTACACGGTCGATATCGACGACGAGGAGTACACGCCGGAGCAGATCTCGGCGATGATCCTCCAGAAGATCAAGCGGGACGCCGAGGAGTACCTCGGTGAGGACGTCGAGAAAGCGGTCATCACGGTGCCCGCCTACTTCAGCGACCGACAGCGACAGGCGACCAAGGACGCCGGGGAGATCGCCGGCTTCGAGGTCGAACGCATCATCAACGAGCCGACGGCCGCCGCGATGGCGTACGGCCTCGACGACGACTCCGACCAGACCATTCTCGTCTACGACCTCGGTGGGGGTACCTTCGACGTCTCCATCCTCGACCTGGGCGGCGGCGTCTACGAGGTCGTCGCCACGAACGGTGACAACGACCTCGGTGGCGACGACTGGGACGAGGCCATCATCGACTGGCTCGCCGAGGAGTTCGAGGACGAACACGGCATCGACCTCCGCGACGACCGGCAGGCGCTCCAGCGCCTGAAGGACGCCGCCGAGGAGGCCAAGATCGAGCTCTCCTCGCGCAAGGAGACCGAGATCAACCTCCCGTTCATCACGGCGACCGACGACGGCCCCATCCACCTCGAGAAGAGCCTGACCCGTGCGAAGTTCGAGAACCTGACCCAGGACCTCATCGACCGCACGGTCGCCCCGACCGAGCAGGCCCTCGAGGACGCCGACTACGAGATGGACGACATCGACGAGGTGCTGCTGGTCGGTGGCTCGACCCGCATGCCCCAGGTGCTGGACAAGGTCGAGGAGATGCTCGGCAGCGAGCCGAAGAAGAACGTCAACCCCGACGAGGCCGTCGCGCTGGGCGCGGCCATCCAGGGTGGCGTGCTCGGCGGCGAGGTCGACGACATCGTCCTGCTCGACGTGACGCCGCTCTCGCTCGGTATCGAGGTCAAGGGTGGCCTCTTCGAGCGCCTCATCGAGAAGAACACGACCATCCCGACCGAGGAGTCGAAGATCTTCACCACGGCCGCGGACAACCAGACCTCCGTCCAGGTCCGCGTCTTCCAGGGTGAGCGCGAGATGGCCGCCGACAACGAACTGCTCGGCGAGTTCCACCTCACCGGCATCCCGCCGGCACCCGCCGGCACCCCGCAGATCGAGGTCACCTTCAGCATCGACGAGAACGGCATCGTGAACGTCTCCGCCGAGGACAAGGGCTCGGGCAACCGCGAGGACATCACCATCGAGGGTGGTGCCGGCCTCTCCGACGAGGAGGTCAAGCGGATGCAACAGGAGGCCGAAGAGCACGCCGAGGAGGACCGCCAGCGCCGCGAGCGCATCGAGGCGAAGAACTCCGCCGAGGCGACCCTCCAGCGCGCCGAGACCATCCTCGACGAGAACGAGGAGAACGTCGACGACGACCTGCGCGAGGCCATCGAGACCGAGATGGCGAACGTCGAGGAGGTCATCGACGACTCCGACGCGACGAAGGAGGACATCGAGGCGGCCACCGAGGCCCTCTCCTCCGAGCTGCAGGAGATCGGCAAGCAGATGTACGACCAGCAGGCCGCCGCACAGGGCGGTGGCATGGGCGGCGGTATGGGCGGTGCCGGCGACATGGGCGGCGCCGCGCCCGGCGACGACGACGAGGAGTTCGTCGACGCCGACTTCGAGGACGTGGACGAGAAGGACGAGTAACCCCGCCAGCGCAGGCGAAGACGAGTAGAGGCAGCCACCGACACCGGCGCTCGCCAGCGGTTCGCCGGTTCGCGGACCGAACCCGTTCTTTTCAAGTGGTTCAATCTGCTATCGACGCGTAACCAATGAGCGAGGACTTCTACGAGGCCCTCGGCGTGAGCAGGGACGCGTCCGAGGACGAGATCAAGCAGGCCTACCGCAAGAAGGCCGCCGAGTATCACCCGGACGTCTCCGACGCGGAGGACGCCGAAGAGAAGTTCAAGAAGGTGAAGAAGGCCAAGGAGGTCCTCACCGACGAGGAGAAGCGCCAGGCCTACGACCAGATGGGCCACGACCGCTTCAAGGAGGCCGAGAAGCGCGGCGGCTTCGACGGCCGCGGCGGCATGGGCGGCGGTGCCGGCGGCTTCGGCGGTGGCGGCGGTCCCTTCGGCGGTGGGGCCGGCGGCATGGGCGACATCAACGACATCTTCGAGCAGTTCTTCGGCGGTGGCGGCCAGCGCGGCCAGGGCCAGCGCGACCGCGGGCCCCGGCCCGGCCGCGACCTCCGGACCCGGGTCACCCTGGACCTGGAGGACGTGTACGACGGCATCGAGAAGCAGGTGACCATCACGCGGCCCGAGCACTGTGACACCTGCGAGGGCCACGGGCACCCGCCCGACGCCGACTCCGAGACGTGTTCGAACTGTAACGGTCAGGGCCGGGTCACGAAGGTCCAGCAGACGCCGCTCGGGCGCGTCCAGCAGACCCAGACCTGTCGCCAGTGCGAGGGCGAGGGCGAGATCTACGACGAGACGTGTTCGGACTGTCGTGGGCGCGGCATCGTCGAGGAGGAGACGACGCTGACCGTCGAGATTCCGCCGGGTATCCGCGACGGCCAGTCGGTCCGCCTCGGTGGCGAGGGCGCGCCCGGCGACCCCGGCGCGCCGAAGGGCGACCTGCTCATCGAGGTGTCGGTCGACCAGAGCGGCGACTTCGAGCGCGACGGCGACGACCTCTACTACCGGCTGCCCATCTCGTTCCCGCAGGCCGTCTTCGGCGACAGCATCGAGCTGGAGACCTTCGGCGGGACGGCCGACATCGACGTGGATGCGGGCACCCAGAGCGGCGAGACCATCCGGCTCCGCGGCGAGGGGATGCCGCGCCTGCGCCGGAGCGGTCACGGCGACCTCTACGTGCAGGTGCAGGTCGTCACGCCCGACGACCTCAACGAGGAACAGCGCGAGGCGCTCGAGGCCTTCGCCGAGGCTGGCGGCGAGGAGGTCGAGGTCAACAAGGGCTTCTGGAAGAAGATCAAGAACTCGTTCTGAGCGTCGCGTCGGTCCGCGGGACCGGCGTCAGTCGTCGCCCGACGCTTCCGGCGCCTCGGCCTGTCCCTGGACCGGGTCGCTGGCCGGCGTCTCGGCCTCTGCGGCCTGCTGGGGCGGGGCGCTGCGCCGGTGGGTCGGGTTGCCGTCGAACTTCTCCATCAGCTCGAACACCTTCTCGCGGACCTCGTGCGGGCTGTCGGTGTTGTCGAAGTCGATGTAGCCGATGCTGCGGTTGGTCCCGGCCGCGAGGAAGGACACGTCGCCGAAGCCGAGCATGGCCTGCAGGCGACCGCGGCGGAGTTCGACGCCGCGGACCTTCGAGAGCGGGAGTTCGCGGGACTTCTCGCTGTAGAGCAGGTCGTACTCGCGCCGGATGGAGTCCTCGGTGAGGACGTACTCGGTCCGCCGGAGGACGAGGAACTGGATGGTCAGCCGGACGAGGCCGATGACGGTCAGCAGGATGATGACCCATCCCGCGATGCCGCCGTAGCCCTGCTCGCCGAGTGCCTGCTTGTTCGTGAGGAAGTACAGCCCGAGTGCGGTCCCGACGACCGCCAGCACCCCGATGTATATCAGGACGAGCTTGGTTGTCGGCGTGACCCGCATGACGGTTCGCGAGCCGAGTCCCTGTTCGCGGTTCGTTGCGACGTTGGTGTGGGTATCTCCTGCCATGTTAGATCGCTCCGTAGGTGTTCGCGAGGATGATTCCGACGACGTACAGCGCCGGAGCGGCACCGACGGCCCCGATGACGAGGAGGGCCGTCACTCGCGACGTGCCGTGGTTCAGGCGCGCGCCGAGGTACAGCGAGTAGAGGTAGTACAGCAGCGAGATGACCAGCCCGGCGATGACGAGCTGGCCCTCCTGCGTGACGTTCGTGAGGACGATCTGCTCCGGCCTGCCCTGTGGCAACTCGAGGTTCGAGCCGAGCAGGTCGATGAAGAAGTAGAAGAACGCCTTCTGGACGTTGATGACGAGGTCGTCGGCGACCTGGATGGAGGGGCTCGTCGAGAGGTGCATGACGAGCGTGAAGATAGCAGCCAGGTACGCGCTGGTGGTGTAGACGACGGTGTGCATCGTCTGCAGGATGCCCCGCGAACTCCACAGCAGCGCGACCGCCGCGTGGTAGTTGACGAGCGTGATGATGAGTGCGACCGTGATGAACGAGCAGTTCTCGATGAGTGCGGTCCAGAACTGCCACAGCGGGGTCGGTTCCGCGAGCAGCGCGAACATCGAGTTCGCGAACCACTCCGGTGCCGGCTGGCTCTTCTGGATGCCGACCCCGGCCAGCGTCAGCGGCACCGCGTACATCAGCAGGTTCACGATGTACACCACGACCAGCCGGTTCGCCTCGACCAGCGTCCCGATGCGGGACTGGGTGTACGAACTCGTCCGTGCCTGCACGAAGTCCGACGGCCGGAACACCGCCTGGTACAGTTCGCGAACGATTCCGGTCGTGATCCGTCGTGACATGGGCCCTATACAGGTCACGTTGCAGAACGGCTACTAAACTGTACTGGCCCCGATATGAAGCGCGAACGGGTCCGTCGCGCACGAATCGTTATCTCGCTGCTCGACGTATCAACCACATGAACTTCTCTGAGACGCTGCAGTCGACCGTCGAATCGCTCCGGGACAGCGCCCACGTCAGGACCGTCTACGGCGACCCCGTCGAACACGGCGACCGGACCGTCGTCCCGGTCGCGCGGGTGGCCTACGGCTTCGGCGGCGGGTTCGGCGAGGGCGACGGGTCCGAGGGAAGCGGCAGCGGCGGCGGGTACGGCGGTGGCGTCGTGACGACGCCGGTCGGCGCCCTGGAGATATCGGACGGCGAGACCCGGTTCGTGCGGCTGGACGAGCGCCGCAGTCTGGCACGCGGCGTCGTGGCCGGCGCCATCGTGGGCGCGCTGCTCGCGGGCGGACTCTTCGCCCGGTTCTCCAGCGACAGGCGGGCCGGGTCTGGCAGCGACGATACGCGGCACGACGACGCGGGCATCCACGTCGACATCGAGTAGGGCTGGCGGTGTCCGACGGCGGAGAGCGCGGTGTTTTTGCCGGACTGACCCGAAGCGCCGCGCATGGAGACGCTCGCCGACGTACTCGCCCGAGACCGCCGGAGCGACGCGCCCGCCCTGACCGCGGCCGGGGACGGCGTCCAGCGCTACGACTACCGTCGGTTCCTGACGACGGCCTGGAAGGCCGGGAACTTCATGCACCACCACGGGGTCCGGACCGGGTCGACCGTCGCCGTCGCCACCGAGCCCCGGGCCCAGCCCGTCCTCGCCTTCCTCGGGGCGTCCTTGCTCGGCGCGCAGACCCGGTTCGACCCGCCGCCGACGGTCGACGCGAAACTGCTCGTCGCCCCGACCGCCCGCCTCGACGAGTACGAGGTCCCGCCGGGGACCCAGCGAATCGGCTACGGCGACGACCCCGAGGACCCGGCGTACTGGTACTGGGAGGGCGGCGTCTGGAGCGAGAACCCGACCATGCCGCCGGAGCCGTGCCGGCCCGACGACGGCATCCTCTGGACAGAAGAGCGGGTCTACACCCACGCCGACCTGCTCGCCGGGGCGCGACAGGCCCGCGACGCGCTCGACCTGACCGGCGACGAGCGCGTGGCCGTCAGGGCACCCGTCGCTGACCCGCGGACGATCGCCGCGGGGGTGCTCGGGGCGTTGCTGACCGGGTGCGAGATCCTGTTCCCCGGGCCGGCGGAGGAAGGCGACGTGGCGGTCGCGACCGGCGAGGACGCACCCGAAGCACGCGTCTTCGCCCTCGCGTCACTCGACCTGTAGGCCGTCGCCGGGACGCACCTCGAACTCGAAGCGGGCGCCGCCGGTCGACCCGTCGGTCACCCTGACGCGCCAGCCGTGCGCCCGGGCGATGCGCCTGACGATGCTGAGACCGAGGCCGGTCCCGTGCTCCGTGGTGGTGTAGCCGCCCGCGAAGATCTCGCCGCGGCGGGCCACGTCGATGCCGGGGCCGTCGTCCTCCACGAAGAACCCTGTCGCCGTCTCGCCGATGGTCACCGTCGCGTCCCGGCGGCCGTGTTCGATGCTGTTCCGGTAGAGGTTCTCGAACAGCGTCCGCAGTCGCTCGGCGTCGGCCAGCACGGTCCGCTCCAGCCCGACCACGAGGGTCGCCCCCTCGGTCGCGACCGTGTCCCAGGCCTCCCGGGCCACCACCTCGACGTCGGTCGGGACCGGGTCGGTGATGTCGGTCCCCTGCCGGGCCAGCACGAGCAGTTCGTCCACGAGGACGCCCATCCGCTCGTGGGCACGGTCGACCGCGTCGAACCGTTTCTCCTCGCCCGTCTCCCGGGCCAGTTTGAGCGACAGGGTCGCGACGGTGAGCGGGTTCCGGAGGTCGTGGCTGACCATGCTCGCGAACTCGTCGAGGCGCTCGTTCGCCGCCTCGAGTTCGCGGGTTCGCTCCGTGAGCCGGTCGGCGTAGAGGCCGAGAACGAGCCCACCGCCTGCCCCGAGGATGCCGGCGGTCAGGCCGTCGAGCAGGAGGTGCGCGCTGACGAGCTGGCCGCCGAAATCCAGCGTGTGGATGGACGAGAAGACGAGCAGGGACAGGCCACCGGCGACACCGCCGGCGACGGTCCACCCGGTCAGCCGACGGACCCGGGCCGGGCGGTACCCGCGCCGGACCACCCTGACGCCGACCGTGAAGATGGCCGCGCCGATGAGGAACGGGACCGTGACCTCGAGCGCGTCGAGCAGCGGGTCGTCGTGGTCGACGACGTAGTAGCCGACGGAGGCGGCCATCGCGACCGCGCCGACGCTCGCCAGGGAGACGCAGGAACGTGCTCGTCGCCGTCCGCCCACCCATCGAGTCACAGCGCCCCTAGGGAGCCGAGGAGGATAACTGCTTTCTGAACCCTCAGCGCGCCTCTTCGAGGTTCTCGAGCGCTTCAGGGTTCTCGATGCTGGACATGTCACCGAGGTCCTCGCCGCGGTAGGTCGCCTCGATGGCCCGCCGGATGATCTTCCCGGACTGGGTCTTCGGGAACTCGTCGACGAACAGGACCTCCCGCGGGCGGAAGGGTTTGCCCAGCTCCTCGCCGACCTGCGCGGTGAGCTCGTCCCTGAGGTCGTCGGTCTCTGCGACGCCGTCCTCGAGGATGACGTAGGCGATGACGGCCGTCCCGGTGGTGTCGTCGGGGGCGCCGACCGCGGCGGCCTGGTTCACGGCCTCGTGCTCGATGAGCGCGCCCTCGACCTCGGCGGGACCGACCTTCCGACCCGCCACGTTGAGCGCGTCGTCGGCGCGGCCGTGGAGGAACCAGAAGCCGTCCGCGTCCTTCTGGGCCCAGTCGCCGTGGTCCCACATCGGCGGGTCCTCGAAGGAGGACCAGTACTCCTCGAGGTAGCGCTCGTCGCCCGACCAGAGCGACTTCGTCATGCTCGGACAGGAGTCACGGGCGACGAGGAAGCCGCGCTCGTGGGTGTCCGCGATGGACTCGCCGGAGGAGTCCACGATGTCGATGTCCATGCCGAGGCCCGGCCCGCCGAGGGTACAGGGCTTCAGGTCGGTGATGGGCATCGGCATGAGGAAGCACCCGCAGATCTCGGTCCCGCCGGAGATGTTGATGATGGGTGCCTCGCCACCCCCGACGTTGTCGAGGAACCACTGCCAGGACTCGGGGTCCCACGGTTCGCCGGTGCTGCCGAGCAGCCGCAGGCTGGAGAGGTCGTGCTTTGCGACCCACTCGTCGCCGTGCTTGCGCAGGGCGCGGATGGCCGTCGGCGAGATACCGAACTGGGTGAGCTTGTGGCGGTCGACCATCTCCCAGAACCGGTCGGGCTCGGGGTGGTCGGGCGCGCCCTCGTACATGAACATCGTGTTGCCGAAGGAGTGGTTCCCGATGAGCGTCCACGGGCCCATCATCCAGCCGATGTCGCTGACCCAGAAGAACCGGTCGGCGGGCTTCAGGTCGAAACCGAAGTAGAGTTCCTTCGCGCACTGCATCTGGACGCCAGCGTGGGTGTGGACGATGCCCTTCGGCTTGCCGGTGGTGCCGGAGGAGTACAGCAGCATCGACTCCTGGCTGGCGTCGAGCTCTTTCGTGTCGTAGTCGTCGTCCTGCGTCTCGACCGCCTCGTCCCACGTCTCGTCCCGGTCGTCGTCCCAGGGCAGCTCCTCGCCGGGCTCGTGGCCGAGGCGCTGGAAGGTGACGGTGTGTTCGACGTGGCCGGCCTCCTCGATGGCCTCGTCGGCCGCACCCTTCAGGGTTATCTCGCTGCCGCGGCGGTAGAAGCCGTCACCGGTGAACAGGACCGAGCACTCCGAGTCCGCGATACGGGTCGCGGTCGCGTCGACCCCGAAACCCGAGAAGATGGGCACCGCGATGGCGCCGACCTTGAAACAGCCGTAGAGGATCGAGATGACCTCGGGAACCATCGGCATGTACAGGCCGACGGTGTCACCCGTCTCGATGCCGGCCGATTCGAGGTAGTTCGCCACCTTGTTCGCCTGTCGGTGGAGTTCGTGGTACGTCACCTCGCGCACGTCGCCCGGCTCGCCCTCCCAGATGCAGGCGACCGAGTTGCGCGTCTCCTCGTCGACCGCGGCCCAGCGGTCGAGCGTGTTGTGCGCGATGTTGATCTTCCCGCCGGGGTACCAGTCCGTGAACTGCGGGCCGTCGCTGTCGTCTCGGACCGCGTCGTACTCCTCGTAGAACTCGATGTCGAGGTAGTCGACCAGTTCGTCCCAGAACCAGTCGACCCCGCTCTCGTCGACCCCCTCGACCTCCTGTGTGGTCCGCTCGATGAGTTCGTCGTAGTCGTCGATGTCGTGTTCCTGCATGAACGCCCAGACGTTCGTCGACTCGACGAACTCGCGGGACGGTTCGAACGCCACCTCGGATACGTCTTCCAGGGATTCCATCTCGTCCGAAAACACTCGCGGGGGTGACAAAGAAATTGCCCTCTTCTTTCGTGACTTTTCGCGGTGGGTCGTGAGCCTTACCCCGCTGGCAGACCACCCCGGAACCATGCCCGAACTCTCGCTCCCCGAGGAGACGCGCGTCGGCGACCCCCTGCCGGTCCGGCTCTCCGGCGGCCCGGCCATGGCCGAGGTGTCGGTCCGGCTGACCGTCACCGACGACGCCGGCCGCGAGCTGACCGTCCAGAGCGTCTACCGGACGACGACCGACGGCGACCTCGACACGACGAAAGCGAACGTAGTCGAGGGGCCGGACATCGGGGGCGCGATGCCGCTCTCGCACGCCCGACCCGAGGCGGCCCACCAGTTCCCCTACGCGGTGTTCGACGAGGCGAAGAAGACGCCGGTGGTCGTCTCCGCGAAGGTCGACGGCGAGGTCTCCCGGCAGGATACGATCCGCGCGTTCGTCGAACCCACGGTTCGGACCGAGCCGGTCGGGGACGCCGCCGCCTTCGACGGCGAGGTGTTCGTGCCGCCGGGCGACGGCCCGCATCCGGGCGTCGTCTTCCTGCCACCCGAGGACGCCACCACGCACCGGCGACAGGTCGCGATGCTGGCCACGGCCGGCGTCGCCGTCGTCGTGCCCCGGTACCGGGCCAGTTCGGCGGGCGACGACGAGGTCCGGTGTTCGCCGGTCGAGGGTGCCGTGGACCTCCTCGCGTCGCGCGAGGACGTGGACGCGCCCGTCTCCATCGTCGGCGTCGGGCGGGGGACCGAGGCCGCCACGCTGGTCGCGGCCGACCACGACGCCGTCGACACCGTCGTCGGGTACGCGCCGACTGCCTACGCCTTCTCGGGAATCGTGGGGGCCGATTCGTCGGTCGACCCCCTCCCGGTTGCCGACGACGCGGCCGACGCCGAACCGACCGCCAGCCGGTTCCAGCGCGCCGTCGACGACGCCAGTTTCGACGCCATGGAGGCGGCGGGCCTGCCCTGGGCCGACGTGGCGCACGTCACCCTCGTCTCCGGCGGCCACGACACCGTCTGGCCGGCGACCGCCTTCTGCGAGCGCATCGCCATGTGGCGCGACCGGGCCGGTCGAGATACGGTCCAGGTCGACCACCCCGACGCGGGCCACGGCATCCGCGAGCCCTACCACGACTACCGCGAGCGCGAGGCCGGCCTCGGCGGGTCGGCACTGGGCGACGCCGAGGTCGCCATCGACGCCTGCCCGGCCGTGCTCGAGGCGGTCCGAGGCGACGACTGACGGGCGCGCCGGGGGTCGAATCGTCGCCCGGCTGGGGACAAATCCTATGCCCTTCGGGGAACTACCAGTTACCATGTACGTCCGGGACGCGAAGAACAGGGACGAGGTCTGGTTGCTCGACCGAATCGAGGAGATGGGTCTCGACGACACAGCGTTCCGGTCCCGCGATTACGTCATCGCCGTGGACGAGGACTCGAGTTCGAAGGCCGGCTTCGGCCGTATCCGCCTCCACGCGACCGACGAGGGCGACCGGAAACAGAGCGGCCGCCGGGAGGTCGAGGTCGCCGAGGACGTCTGCGAACTGACCAGTATCGGTGTCCTGGAGAGCTGGCGCGAGCAGGGCGTCGGCGCCCACGTCGTCGAGCGCCTCATCGAGTACGCCCGCGACAAGGGCTTCGAGACGGTGTACGCGCTGACCGACCGCGGCGGCTACCTCGCCCAGTTCGGCTTCACCGCCATCAGCGAGGACGACCTGCCGCCGGTACTCCAGGAGCGCCTCTCCGAGAAGCGTGAGGAGACCGCGCCGAAGGCCAAACCGATGAAGTTGCGCGTGGGCCAGTTCCGGATGCCCGACCGCCTGCGCGAGCGGTTCAAACAGGCCGCGAAGGCCGAGGTCGTCCCCGACGAGGTGTCGCCCGAGGACTTCGGCATCGACAGCGAGAAGGCGACCTACAAGTACGACACCGGCAGCTAGTCAGAACTGGTCGAGGCTCGTCTGGTCCTCGCTGCGGGCCTGCTCCTCGCCTGCGCCTCCGTCTTCTCCATCGCGACCGTGCCGCCGGGAGAGCGACGCCCGTCGCCGAATCCCAGGGTCGGAGAGGGCCTCCTCCGCCCGCGGCTGCAGGCGCTTGTACCGGTCCAGTGCCCGCTGGCGGGCCGCCTCGTAGTCGACGATGGGTGCCGGGTAGTCCTCGCCGATGACGACCCCGACCTCCTGCTGGAGCGACTTCGGCATGCGTTCCGGGCGGTCGAGGTACTCGTCGGGGACCGGGTCGAGTTCCGGGACGTACTGCCGGACGTACTCGCCCTCGGGGTCGTGCTCGCGGACCTGCTTCGCGGGGTCGTAGATGCGCGGTGGGTGCGCACCGACGGTCCCGGCCTGCATCTGCCACTGCTGGTAGTTGATGCCCGAGTCGGCGTCGATGAGGTGGTAGTACATGAAGTCCGCGCCGACCTGCCAGGGCTGGCGGAGGACGTAGCTGAAGAACGTGGCACACAGCGCCCGCAGCCGGAAGTTGACGTACCCGGTCTCGACCAGCGCCCGCATGCCCGCGTCGACCATGGGGAACCCGGTCTCGCCCGCCTGCCAGGCCGCGACCAGGTCCGGGTCGTGGCTGTCGCGGTTCAGGCCCCGGAACACCGGGTTGACGGCGCGGTCCGTCGCGGCCGGGAAGTCCTCGAGTTTCTGCCGGAAGTGCTGGTTCCAGAACAGCCGGGACTCGAACAGGGACTCGCCCTGCCCCCGGCCCTGCACCCTGCGGTACACCTCCCGGGGCGAGAGACAGCCGAACGTGAGGTACGCCGAGAGCCGCGAGCAGTGCTGCTCGGCCGCGGCCGGCGGCGAGATGCTCGCCGGGTAGCGGTCGAGGTTCCGCGCGAAGTGGCGCAGCCGGCGGAGGGCCGCGGTCCGGCCGCCCCGGGGCACGTCGCGCTTCTCCGACGTGAGGTCGTACTCCTCGCGGACCGCGTCCGTCGTGACGTCGCTCTCGACCGGGTTCGCGGGGAGCGAATCCGGTGCCGGCACCGGCTCCGACTCGAAGTACGCTTCGGCGTGGGCCTGCCAGCCGTCGCGCGGCTCGGGGACCTCGCGCCGGATGGCGTCGGCGTCGAACCAGCGCGTCCACCCGCGGTCGGCCAGCGCCTCGTCGCGTTCTCGCCCGTGTCTCGCGTTCGTGTGGTGGTTCACGTACACCGGCGCGTCCAGCGACTCGTGGAGGCGCGTGAGTCGGTCGACCGCGTCCCCGTGCAGCAGCGTCAGCGACGAGCCCAGCTCGCGGTACTGCTCGTCGAGGTCCGAGAGTGCCGCCAGCAGGAACAGCAACCGGTCGTCGCAGGCGAGGCCACGGTCGCCGAAGTACTGGGGGTCGATACAGAAGACGGGAACCGGGTCGCCCTCGTCGGCCGCGGCCGCGAGGGCGGGGTTGTCCGCCACCCGGAGGTCGGCGCGGTGCCAGACGACGACGGGGCTCGGGCTCATTCGGTGGCGACGTCGTCCTCGTCCTCGGCGTAGTCGTAGTGCTTGTTGTCGCCCACGAAGCCGTACTTGAAGGCGATCCAGCCGATGAAACTGATGGCGAGGATGGGCGGGAGGATCATGAAGCCCCAGAGGGGGTCGAGCCCCCAGCCCAGTAGCAGGACAACGTCGGCGAGACCGAGCAACAGGAACGGGAGGATGAACAGGAACGCCTGTTTGCGCGAGACCTCGTCGTCGTCGTCGGGAATCGGTGCGCCAGCCTGCCCCGCGTCGCCCTCCTCTGGTTCGTCGTCCGGCAGTGGCGCGTCCATGGACGTGGCTCGGGTTCGGACGTGCAAAAAGTGCCCGGTACCGGTTTGGGTTTCGACGCCGATACTACACGTATGGGAGCACAGACCGGCGAGACGGACACGAAGCGGATGTGGCTGGTCGAACGAACCTACTCCGACGACGAACAGAACATCGTCATCCTCGTCTACGCCACCGAGGACGGCCGGTTCTACCACCGGCGCGAGCGCGCCCTGACCAGTTTCACCGGCGACCACCGCGTGACGAAGGCGGCCCTCGACGTGCCTGCCGACAGCTACGGGCCGGTCGACGACCCCGAGGAACGCGAGCAGTACGCGACCGAGGCCCAGCGCATGGCGGCGACCCACGACCCAGACGACGAGGTCTGAACGCTCGTGTGAACGCGGCGCGGTATCACGGTCGTTCGTGAACAGTTAAGGCCGGGGTGGCCCTCGGTTCCCGTATGTTCGACGAGGACGACCTCGACGCGATTCGCTCCGCGAGATCGGAGTGGGAATCCGAGTCGGTCGACCCGGTGCTCGACCGCTTCGGCGAGCGCAAAGAGGAGTTCACGACAGACACAGGGGGGCAGGAGGTCGACCGGCTCTACACGCCGAACGACGTGGCCGACCTCGACTACCAGGATGACCTCGGGTTCCCGGGGCAGGACCCGTACACGCGCGGCGTCTACTCCACCGGCTACCGCGGTCGCCTGTGGACGATGCGCCAGTACGCCGGCTTCGGGACGCCCGAGGAGACCAACGAGCGCTTCCACTACCTGCTCGACCAGGGCCAGACCGGGCTCTCGATGGCGTTCGACCTGCCCACGCAGATGGGCTACTCCTCGGACGACGCGATGTCCGCGGGCGAGGTCGGGAAGTCCGGCGTCGCCATCGACACGCTGGACGACATGGAGACGGTCTTCGACGGCATCCCGCTCGACGAGGTCTCGACCTCGATGACCATCAACGCGCCCGCCTCGGTCCTGCTGGCGATGTACATCGCCGTCGGCGACAAGCAGGGCGTCGACCGCGACGAGCTGCGCGGGACCATCCAGAACGACGTGCTCAAGGAGTACATCGCCCGGAACACGTACATCTACCCGCCCGAGCCCTCCATGCGCATCATCACGGACATCTTCGAGTTCTGCGCCGAGGAGACGCCGAAGTTCAACACCATCTCCATCTCGGGCTACCACATCCGCGAGGCCGGGTCGACCGCGGCCCAGGAGCTCGCGTTCACCCTCGGTGACGGCATCGAGTACGTCGAGGCCGCCCTCGACGCCGGGCTGGACGTCGACGAGTTCGCTCCCCAGCTCTCGTTCTTCTTCAACGCACACAACAACATCTTAGAGGAGGTCGCGAAGTTCCGCGCCGCCCGGCGCATGTGGGCGAAGATCATGGAGGAGCGCTTCGACGCCGAGAACCCGAAATCGAAGCAACTGAAGTTCCACACCCAGACCGCCGGCTCGACCCTGACCGCCCAGCAGATCGAGAACAACGTCGTCCGCGTCGCCTATCAGGCCCTCGCCGCCGTCCTCGGGGGTACCCAGTCGCTGCACACCAACGGGAAGGACGAGGCGCTGGCGCTGCCGACCGAGGAGTCGGTCCGCACCGCGCTCCGCACCCAGCAGATCCTCGCCCACGAGTCGGGCGCCGCCGACACCATCGACCCCCTCGCCGGCAGCTACTACGTCGAGGCGCTGACCGACGAGATCGAGGAGGAGGCCTTCGACATCATCGAGACGGTCGACGAGAAGGGCGGGATGCTCCAGGCCGTCGAGAACCAGTGGGTCCAGCGCCAGATTCAGGACACCGCCTTCGACCGCCAGCAGGAGATCGAGTCGGGCGAGCGCGTCATCGTCGGCGTCAACGAGTTCGAGGTCGACGAGGAGCCCGAGATGGACGTCCAGGAGGTCACCGAGGAGGACGAACAGCGCCAGATCCGCCGGCTGGAGGACGTCCGCGAGGCCCGCGACGACGAGGAAGTCGACGCGAAACTGCAGGCGCTCCGCGAGGCCTGCGAGGGCGAGGAGAACGTCATGCCGTACATCGTCGACGCCGTGAAGGCCTACGCGACGGTCGGCGAGGTCTGTAACGTGATGCGGGACGTGTTCGGGGAGTACCACCCCGGCGGCACGGTCTGAGGAGGAGCGTCTACGTTTCGGTCTTCAGAGCGCGTCCAGCAGCGCGTCCACGTCGTCACGCGTGTTGAAGACGTGCAGCGACGCCCGGACGACGTTCGCGGTCGGGATGGACCGGATCTTGATGCCCTGTTCGGCCGCCTGCTCGACCACCGCCTCGGGGTCGGGGTCCGAGAACGACACCAGCCCGGAGTGGTACTCGCGGGGCGAGACGAGGCGGTCCTCGCCGAGTTCCCCCTTGAAGTAGTCCGTGAGGTCGGCGATGTGGTCCTCGATGGTGGCCATGCCGATGTCCTCCATCATCTCGATGGCCTCCTGCAGGCCGGCGTAGGGGGCCGGCGCGACCGTCCCGAACTCGAAGCGCTTCGCCCCCGGCGCGTACTCGTAGGGGTCGGCGTAGGGGTCCTCGAGGTTCCGGTAGCCCAGCTGGGCCGGTTCGAGCGTCTCCGCGAAGTCCTGCTCGACGAAGAGGTAGCCCGCGCCCCACGGCCCGAGCAGCCACTTGTGGGCCGACCCGGCGACCGCGTCGGCGCCCCACTCGTGGACGTCGAAGGCGTGCTGGCCGGTCGACTGGACCGCGTCCACGAGGACGCGGGCGCCGGCGTCGTGCGCGACGTCGACGAGGTCGCTCACCGGCGCGAGCGCGCCGGAGGTCCAGCAGATGGAGGAGAAGGTGGCGAGCGTGGCACCCTCGACGGCTTCCTTCCACGCGTCGCGGGGGATGCGGCCGTCGTCTGTCTCGACCACGCGCACCTCCACGCCGTACTCGTCGCGGAGGCGGCGCCAGGGCAGGATGCCCGCGGCGTGCTCGGCGTCGGTTCGTACGATTACGTCGTCCGAGTCCCAGTCCATCGCGAGGGGGAGTCGGCTGATGCCGTCTGTCGTGCTCCCCGTGAGGGCGATCTCCTGTGACCGGGCGCCGACGTGGCCGGCGACGGTCTCGCGAACGTCGTCGAACAGGTCGAAGGCCGGCATGTACATCCCCTCGCCGGCCGGGGCCTCGAACTCGTGGAACTCGTACCACGACTCGACCGCGTCGGTGACGCGGCGGGGACTCGGGCCGCTCGCGCCGGTGTTCAGGTAGATGGTTCGGTCCAGAACGGGCATGTCGTCGCGGAGGTCGGCGGGGTGCATGTGTGGTTCGTGTACGGTGGTGTGTCGCGTGGGTAGGTGTGTGTTTCTGCTCGTCGTGGTCGGAGAACAGGACGTGGTGAGGTATCGAGCCGGTGGGGTATCGGGGATTACCGGCGCTGGAGGGTCCGCATCCCGATGAGGGTGTAGGCCGGGCAGGACTGCGTGTAGCCCGTGACGAGCATCACGAGGCCGACCACGGCCAGCACGAGCGGGACGGCGATGGCGACGGTACCACTGCCGACGCTCACGAGGCCAGCGCCGATGGCGATGGCCGCGAGGAGGAGTACTGCGCCCAGTGCGAGGCGGACGATGCGGTCCGTGGAGCCGACGTTTCGTTCCATGGTACTAGTGTTGTTCGCTAGTGGCATAAATACACAAGACTGTTCTCGCCGGGCGGGAATCGGGCGGATTCGGTCACGGACGAGAGGAAGGAGGCGGGAAACCCCGGTCAGGCGTCGGCGTTCCGCATCGCCTCGGCCACCGTCGTCGTCTCCCCGTTGCTCTGGTGGCGGACCACGACGTGGGCCGGCAGGTCGTGCTTCAGGCCGGCACTGGCCTGGAAGGGGACCGCCCCGACGCAGTTCATGCAGGAGCCGTCGCCCGGCTGGGTCGTGAGGGTCACCCGCAGCTCGTCGGTCTTCGGGTTGTAGCCGATGTCGCCGACGGACACCTCGTAGCACGGGTCGCCGGTGACGAGCGTCCCCTCAATGTCGACGCCGTCGTCGGTGAAGGAGACGGTCGCAGTCGACGTATCGCGCGACGCACAGTCCCCTTCGCCGGCGCCCAGCGAGGTGGCCGTGATCTCGGGCGCGGGACAGCCGACCGCGGTCGAGAATGCGGTGACGTGGGTCGTCCCGTCGGCCTCGACGCCGACCATGTGGGCGCCCGAGTTGCAGTCGAAGTCGCCGTGGTCGAACTCCAGGGTCTGGAGCGTCTCGTCTCCGTCGAGTAGCGTCACCGTGTACAGGGTCGGCACCTGGAGGGTGAGTTCGTACCACTCGTCGGCCGGGAAGGTGACGCTGCCCGGCCCGTCCAGTTCGTCTGTCAGCCCGTCCGCGACCGTCAGGCGCAGGTCGCGGGCCTCGTCGGCCATGTTCCACACGCGGACGTGGGCCGGCCGGTTGTTGTCCGGGAACGCGACCGAGTCGCGGTCGCCGATGGCGGACTCGGCGAAGGGTTCCTCGGAAGCCGGGTCCCACTCGAACCGGTCGGAACCCTCGGTCGTGGTCTCGTCGTCGTCTGTGGTGGTCCTGTCGTCGGTGGTGGCCGGGTCGTCGGTGGTCGGCTCGGTCGTCGTGCGGCGGGTCGTGTCCCGCGTCGTGGTATCGGTCCCGCCCGGGCCGCCGACACCGCTCTCGTCGAGACAGCCGGCGAGCGCGCCGATGCCGCCGGCGAGACTCGTGAGGAGGGCTCGTCGCTTCATACCCTCACTTGCCCCACCGGCCCCTAAACAGTTCGTCAGGCTGAGAGAGCCGTTTCACCTTGCCCACCCGGATTCTATACCTTCTTGTGGCTGCCAGTCGACATCCAGGGTATGCACTTCGACCACGCCGGCGTCGCGACCGACGACGCCGCCTCGATGGCCGAGCTGTACACCGACCTGTTCGGCTTCGCGGTGGCACACGAGGAGGAGTTCGACGGGATGCGCGTCGTCTTCCTCGACTGCGGGAACGGGTACTTCGAACTGCTCGAACCCATCGAGGACGAGGGGACCATCGCCCGCTACCTCAACAACCGCGGGGCCGGTATCCACCACCTCGCGGTGGCGACCGACGACATCGAGGCCGCCATCGAGACGGCCCGCGACCACGGCGTCCGCCTCATCGACGAGGAGCCCCGGACCGGTGCGTGGGGCCACGACGTGGCCTTCATGCACCCGAAGGACACCGGCGGCGTCCTGCTGGAGTTCGTCCAGCACTGATCAGCCGAGGCGGGCGAACTGCTCGAGCGCCGGGCCGAGGTATCGGGTCACGTTCTCGGGCGGGCTGTCGAACCAGCCCGCCTCGTGGAGTTCGTCGGTCTGCACGTCGAGCCCCGTCGCCGCGCTCTCGCCGGCGAAGATGGCCCAGTCTCCAGTCACCGCCGCGCCGTCGTGGGCGAACGAGAACCGGTTCACCGCGAGCAGGGCCGTGATGTCGACGGCGAGGCCGACCTCCTCCCGGGCCTCGCGGCGGGCCGTCGCTGCGAGGGAGGCGTCCGCCGGCTCGCAGCTGCCACCGACCACGTCCCAGCCGTCGAAGTCGTCCTTCACCCGGCAGAAGAGCAGGCCGGCCTCGCTCTCGACCAGCACGCGACCGCCCCCGAGGACGCCGCGGTCGGCCTCGGCACGGAACGAGGCGAAGCGGTCGGCATCGACCTGGATCGTCTCCTCGTGGACCGGCCGGTCCCCGATGTCGTGCGTGAGCGTCGTCACGCGTCCTCACCCCTGTCGGCCCAGTACTCGGGCCAGAAGTCGAGGTTCGGATGAAGTTCGCTCGGCAGCTCGGAGAACCAGGCCGCGCCGTTGAGCTCGCCGGGCTGGACGTCGATGCTCCCGCCGGCGTACCGGCCGCCGAAGACGACGTAGGCGAGGTGGACCTCGTCCGCGCCGTCGGGGTCCTCGACGACGAGGCGGTCGACCGTCACCGGGCCGTGGACCTCGCACTCGACGCCGGTCTCCTCCGCGACCTCGCGGACCGCGGCGTCCTCGTAGGTCTCGCCGCTGCCCGGGTCGGCGGGGTCGAAGCCCTCCAGCCCGCCCCCTGCCGGCCCCCAGTGGTTCGAGCCACGGCCCATCCCGAGCAGGACCCGGTCCTCGTCGCCGAAGGCGTCGTCGGGCATCGACTCGGTGAGGTCGTGGGCCTGCTCGGGTTCGCGGACGACCCAGACGTAGGCACCGCCGATGTAGCCGTCCTCGGCGTACCCCCGGAGGTCGGCGAACGTCTCCACGGGTTCGTCGCGTCGCCGCTCGACGCGGACCACCTCGTAGGCCTCCCGCAGGCGCTCGATGCGGCGTGTCACCTCGTCGGCGTTGTAACGTGTGGGCGGCATGGACTACGTGAGAAATCGACCGACCGACAAAAGCGTACCTGATTCTCGTGACCGTCTACCACCCGGCAGCACGTCGCTGCGCGAAGTAGTGCAGGTTCGGCGGCAGGTCGGCGAACCACGCCGCGCCGTTGAGTTCTGCGGGTTCGATGGCGACGCTCCCGTCGCGGTAGGTCGCGTCGAAGACGACGTAGGCCATGTGGACCTCGTCCTCGCTGCTGGGGTCCTCCACGACCGCCCAGTGGACGAAGACGCACTCGGTGAGCCGACACTCGATGCCGGTCTCCTCGCGGACCCGGCGGATCGCGGTCTCCTCGAACGTCTCGCCGCTGCCCGGGTCGGCGGGGTCGTAGCCCTCCAGCCCGCCCCCTGGCGGGCACCAGCTATCGCGGTCGCGGCCCATCCCGAGGAGGACGCGACGACGGTCGTCACCGGTGTCGGCGTCGCGGCACTCGCTGCCACGCTCGTCGTGGCGGGTGGTCCAGCAGTAGGCGCCCCCGATGTAGCCGTCCTCGGCGTGGCGGCGCAACTCGGCGAACTCCCGGTCCGGTTCCTCGCGCTCCGTGACGACCGTCACCTCGTCGTACTCGTCGGTGAGTCGGCCGACGCGTCTGGCGACCTCTCTGGCGTTGTAGCGGGCAGGCGGCATTGCCTCGCAGAAGACTCGGGTAAGCCCGCGGATGAATCTGTTGGCCCGCCGACGGCCGGGCCGCCTGCAGTCGGTCGAACAGGGGGACGGAACCGTGCCGGGACACCCACGCGGCTTGAACTTTCGGGACTACTGTAATGTTCTTCGGCGCCCTCCGGACACCCATGGACGATCCGATCCTCGTCACCGGCGCGACCGGGACCGTCGGTGCCCCGCTGGTGGACGACCTCCTCGACCGTGGCGCGCGGGTCCGGGCGGCGGTCCGGAACCCGGCGACCGTGACCCTCCCCGAGGCGGCCGAGACCGTCGCCTTCGACTTCGAGCGCCCGGAGACGTGGGGGTTCGCCCTCGACGGCGTCGAGCGCCTGTTCCTCCTCCGACCGCCCTCGGCGACCCGGGTGAGCGAGAACGTCGTGCCGTTCGTCGAGGCGGCCGCCCGTTCCGGGGTCGAACACTGCGTGGTGCTCTCGGTCCTCGGCGCGGAGAAGAACCCCCTCCTGCCCCACCGCCGCATCGAGAAGGCCGTGGCCGCGTCCGGGATGCGCTACACCTTCCTGCGCGCGTCGTTCTTCATGCAGAACTTCCTGACGACCCACCTGGAGGACGTGGTCGAACACGACGAACTGTTCGTCCCGGCCGGCGACGGCGCGACGAGCTTCGTCGACGCGCGAGACGTGGCGGCGGTCGCGGGCGAGGCGCTCACCACCAGCGGTCACGCCGACCGGGCCTACGACGTGACCGGGCCAGTGGCCCTGACGTACCACGAGGCCGCCGAAGTGTTCACCGAGGTACTCGACCGGCGCATCACCTACCCGAACCCCTCCGCGGTCGCCTTCGCCCGGCGCTGGCTCGGCCGCGGCGAGTCCCCCGGCTTCGTCGTCACGATGCTCGGCATCTACACGACGGCGAGGCTCGGGCTGGCCGGCCGGGTGACCGACGACGCCCGCCGGGTGCTCGGGCGCGAGCCGCGCGACCTCGGGACGTTCGTGGCCGACCATGAGGACGCGTTCGCCCCGCGGCCACGCTGAGGCGCGCCCGGAGCGGCCGCCTGCCGCGTGCCAGCACCCGACCGACCGAAACGGCGATATCTCGGCGAGTCGTGTCGAAGGGCATGACAGACGACCGCCCGGTGAAGGAACTCGGTGAGCTCGCGCTCCGCGTGGCTGACCTCGAGGAGATGACGGTATTCTACCGTGACGTGGTCGGTCTCGCGGTGCTCCGGCGCTTCGACGACTGCACCTTCTTCAGCCTCCGCGAGGGCTACGGCGGCCACACGCAGATCCTCGCGCTCTTCGACCGGTCCGACGAGGCCGAGTACGTCGCGCCGGCTCCGGCACGGACCACGGTCGACCACTTCGCGTTCACGGTCGACCTCGCGGACTTCGAGGCCGAGCGCGACCGGCTCGAATCGCTGGGCGTCGACCTCGACCTCGCCACCCACGAGTGGGTGTCGTGGCGGTCGCTGTACTTCTCTGACCCGGAGGAGAACCGCGTGGAGTTCGTCTGCTACGACGAGACGGTCGGCGAGTGACCGCGCCAGCCTCCCGCGACGCTCACACCAGTTCCGTGTCGAGCATCCGCGTCCGCCGCCCGTTCACCTCGTGGTCGACGACCACGCGGCGCGGGTAGGCGTTCCGGAAGCGCATCCGCGACTGGTACGGGACGTGCCCGACGCACTGGATGCAGGCCACGTCCGTCGACTTCTCGGCCCCGATGGTGACGTGGAGCACGTCGTCCTCCAGGCGCGTCTCGACGACCTTCGCGGTGTAGCACGGGTTCGGCGTGAGCACCAGTCCATCGACGACGACCGCCTCGTCCTCCCGGATGACGTCGGCGTCCTCGAGCGTGCCACACCGGCCGCTCTCGGCGCTGAGGGTGGTCTCGACCAGTTCGGCGCCGGGGCAGCCGATGAGCGTCGACTTCGTGGTCGAACTCACCGTGCCGAGGTCGTCGACCCGGATGGTCGTCGTCGCGACGTTGCAGTCGAAGGCCCCGACCTCGACCTCGCCGCCGAAGGCGCCCTCGACGTCGACCGCGACGACGTAGTCGGTCGGCTGGTTCAGGGTGATCTCGAGCCAGCCGCCCGCCGGGAACTCGCGGATCTGCCAGAGGCGGAGCTGTGCCCCGTCCCTGATACGGTAGCCGATGGTGCGGGTCTCCTCGCTGTCGTTCCAGAGCCGGACGGTGCGGGCGGTCTGGTTCTCCGGGAAGTCCACCCCGTCGCGGGTCCCGAGCGTCACGCGCGCGAAGGGAGTCTTTCCCTCGGGGAAGACGCCTCCCTGTGGTCGCGTCTCCGTCTCGGGGTCGTCGAAGCCCCTGAACCGCCGGCGGTAGTACCGGCGCCGGGCATCCAGCCGGCCTGTCGCGTCGCGTCCCCTGGCTCCCCCAACGGAGCCAACAGCTGCGAGTGAGGCGGTACCACCGATTGCGGTGAGCAGTTGTCGGCGTCGCATAGCCGTCCATACGAATTAATCATAAAAGACCATTAGGGTAACTGGAACGCCGAATTCAACAGTCTCTGAGTGGTAAGAGTACAGATTTCTCGTTTCGAGAATACGAGCTTCTGACCGGTTCCCGACCGGTAACCGCTCGTTACCCGAAGCTCTCGACGTGTGCCTCGTCCGGGTCCACGCCGGCGTCGGCAAGCGCGTCCTGCACCAGCTCGCAGAAGTCCTGGAAACCGAAGACGTACACTTCGCCGCGGTCAGTGGCCGCGCCGACCGCGTCGGCCACCTCGTCGTCGGCGTCGTCGTCGAACACCTGGACCAGCGAGCCCGCGTCCTCCAGTTCGACCAGTCGGTCCTCGTGTGCGGGTTCGTCGTCCTGGTAGACGACGGTCGCCTCGTGGCCGTGTTCGACCGCGCGCTCCGCGATGGCGACGGCCGGGCCGATGCCGGGACCGCCCGCGACGACGACCACGTCGCCCTCGTCGTCGTAGTGGACGTTCCCGAACGGCCCCTCGATGCGGACTTCCGCGCCCGCGTCGAGGTCGGCCAGCCACGGCGTCAGGTCGCCTTCGGGGTCGACGCCGACGGTTATCTCGAACGTCTCGCCGACCGTCGGCGACGACAGCGTGTAGTAGCGGCTCAGCTCCTCGCCCTCGATCGTCGCGCGCAGCAACACGAACTGTCCCGGCAGCGCGTCGAAACCGTCGGGTGTCTCGAGGTCCAGTGCGACCGTGTCGGGTCCGACCGTGCGAACGCCCCGCACAGATACTACCGTCTCGTCCATAATTCTACCTGTTACGTTCGCGAGTAAATTCCTTCCGTTCCGGCGCATTGCCCCGTGTTTCAGAACCCTTTTACTCCCACGAGGGGTAGCCCCGCACCAACATGGCCGAGGACTTAAACTGGGCAATCGGCGGGGAGGCCGGAGACGGCATCGACTCCACCGGCAAGATCTTCGCCCAGGCACTGTCACGTGCTGGACGACACGTCTTCACCTCGAAGGACTTCGCATCACGGATCCGCGGCGGGTACACCGCCTACAAGATCCGCACAGCCGTCGACCCCGTACAGAGCGTGGTCGACCGACTCGACCTGCTCGTCGCCCTGACACAGCGCACCATCGACGAGAACCTCGACGAACTCCACGATGGCAGCGTCATCATCTACGACGGCGAGCGCTCGTGGGACGCCGAGTACCCCGACGAGATCACGGGCGTCGACGTCCCGCTGAAGTCCATCGCGGTCGACGCCGGTGGCGCCATCATGCGCAACGTCGTCGCGCTGGGCGCCGCCTGCGAGATCACCAACTTCCCCATCGAGAACCTCGACGAGGCGCTCCAGAAGCGCTTCGGCTCGAAGGGCGAGAAGCTCGTCGAGAACAACAAGCAGGCCGCCCGGATGGGCGCGGAGTACGTCCGCGAGAACTACGACCTCGACACCGAGTTCGACCTCGAGACGACCGACGAGGACTACGTCCTCCTCAACGGTGACGAGGCCATCGGGATGGGCGCCATCGCCGCCGGCTGTCGCTTCTACTCGGGCTACCCCATCACGCCCGCGACGGACGTGATGGAGTACCTCACCGGTCGCATCGAGCAGTTCGGTGGCCACGTCGTCCAGGCCGAGGACGAACTCTCCGCCATCAACATGGCACTCGGCGCGGCCCGCGCCGGCGCACGGTCGATGACGGCAACCTCTGGCCCCGGTATCGACCTCATGGCCGAGACGTTCGGCCTCGTCGCCACCAGCGAGACGCCGCTGGTCATCGTCGACGTGATGCGCTCCGGTCCCTCGACCGGGATGCCGACCAAGCAGGAGCAGGCCGACATCAACATGGCCCTCTTCGGCGGCCACGGCGAGATCCCGCGCTTCGTCGTCGCCCCGACCACCATCGACGAGTGCTTCTGGAAGACCGTCGAGGCGTTCAACTACGCCGAAAAGTACCAGACGCCCGTCTACCTGCTCGCCGACCTCTCGCTGGCGGTCACCGAGCAGACGTTCACCCCGGACACCTTCGACATGGACGCCGTCGAGGTCGACCGCGGCAAGGTCGTCGACGACGACACCATCGAGGAGTGGCTCGACGACGAGGGCCGCTTCACGCCCCACGCCAACACCGAGGACGGCGTCTCGCCGCGCGCATTCCCCGGCACGGAGCAGGGCGCCCACATGAGCACCGGTCTCGAGCACGACGAACTCGGCCGCCGGACCGAGAGCACGGAGGTCCGCATCGAGCAGGTCGACAAGCGCTACCGCAAGGTCGAGACCGCGAAGGAGCAGGAGGACTTCGACTACCGCGAGTTCGGCGATTCGGACGCCGACAACCTCGTCATCTCGTGGGGCTCGAACGAGGGCGCACTCATCGAGGCACTCGACTACCTCGAGGAGGACGACATCTCGGTGCGCGTCCTCACCGTCCCGTACATCTTCCCGCGCCCCGACCTCACCGACGAGGTCGAAGCCGCCGACGACGTCGTCGTCGTCGAGTGTAACGCGACCGGGCAGTTCGCCGACCTCGTCGAACACGACGTCCTGCAGCGCGTGAACCGCATCAACAAGTACAACGGCGTCCGCTTCAAGGCCGACGAACTCGCCGCGGACATCAAGGACGCGATCACCCAGGAGGCAGACCAATGAGCTCAGACGTTCGATTCACCGACTTCAAGTCCGACAAGCAGCCCACCTGGTGTCCCGGGTGTGGTGACTTCGGTACGATGAACGGCATGATGAAGGCACTGGCGAACACGGGGAACGACCCCGACAACACGTTCGTCGTCGCCGGCATCGGCTGTTCCGGCAAGATAGGCACCTACATGCACAGCTACGCCCTCCACGGCGTCCACGGCCGCGCACTCCCCGTGGGCACGGGCGTCAAGCTCGCCAACCCCGACCTCGAAGTGATGGTCGCGGGTGGCGACGGTGACGGCTACTCCATCGGTGCCGGCCACTTCGTCCACGCCGTCCGCCGGAACCCCGACATGACCTACGTCGTCATGGACAACCGCATCTACGGGCTGACCAAGGGCCAGGCCTCGCCGACCTCGCGCTCGGACTTCGAGACGAGTACGACCCCGGAAGGCCCGCAGCAGCCCCCGGTCAACCCCCTCGCGCTCGCACTCGCCTCCGGCGCGACGTTCATCGCCCAGTCGTTCAGCTCCGACGCGATGCGCCACGCCGAGATCATCCAGCAGGCCATCGAGCACGACGGCTTCGGCTTCGTCAACACCTTCAGCCCGTGTGTCACGTTCAACGACGTCGACACCTACGACTACTTCCGCGACTCGCTGGTCGACCTCAAGGAGGAGGGCCACGACCCGACCGACCGCGAGGCGGCCAAGCAGAAGATCCTCGAAGGCGACAAGGAGTACATGGGCGTCCTCTACCAGGACGAGGAATCCGTCCCGTACCACGAGGTCCACGGCGTCACCGAGAACATGTCCGAGATTCCGGACGGCGCACCCGAGAACGCGATGGACCTGGTCCGGGAGTTCTACTGAGAGGACCTTTTTAGACCTCGGGTTTCCTCGGGGTTTCACTTCGTTCAACCCCTGCGAGAACCACTCGGTCCAAAAAGCTACGCTGAAAAGGCCGAGTGCTCACGCCGTTCGCACTCGGTGAACGACAGCACTCGGGTCCTTCAGAACGACCTTTTTCCGCGTCGGGTTCGCTCACTTCGTTCACGAACCACTCGCGCAAAAAGCTCGGCCAAAAAGGCTGGGCGCTCGCTTCGCTCGCGCCCACTGAACGACAGCACTCGGGTCCTTCGAACCGCTCGTGCTGTCGACGGTTGTATTCTCTGTTCGGGAACCGGTGACTGTGGTCAGTCCAGATGGAATCGCAGGCAGAGGAAGGTCGGTTCCGTCGCTGCGCGTTCGTATCCAGCAGGGTCGACCTCGCGGAACTCGGCTGTCGGTGTCGGTTCGACCAGTTCGTCCAGTTCGAAGCCCGCTTCCAGTGCGGGCTGGAGCATCGCGGCGAGCGGTCGTCGGAACGCCGGGACGTCGACCGGGTCGCCGAAGGAGTCCCACGTCGCGGAGACCTGCTCGACCGCGTGGTAGTCCTCGGCGTCGTCGTACCCCTCGAAGTCGGCGTGGGGGTGCTGGACCGAGCAGACGACCCACCCGTCGTCGGTGAGGATTCGCCGGAGGTCGTCGAACAGCGCGCCCCAGTCGCGGACGTAGTGGAAGGCGAGCGAGCTGGCGACGCCATCGAAGGCATCGTCGCGGAAGGGGAGCCGAGAGCCGAGGTTCGCCCGGACGAATCCCACGGTCGGTACCCGGTTCCGGGCGTAGCGGAGCATCGCCGGACTGGCGTCGAGCCCGACCACTTCGGCGCCCCTGGACTGGAGTTCGCGGGTCAGGTGGCCGGCGCCACAGCCCGCGTCGAGAACCCTGTCGGCATCGATTTCGGGCACCAGCGACAGCGTGGCCGGGCGTTCGAGGTACGCGTTCCAGGGCTTCGTATCGCCCAGTTCGTCGTACCCCGACGCGAGTCGCTCGTAGGCGTCGTGTGCGACCGGCGGGTCCGGGCTGTCTGGCATCAGGTTGGCGGACGCGACAGTGGGACAAAAGTGCGCCGTCCCGTCGGTGGTGGCTGGACAGGAGCCGTGGCAGAACACGTATCCGACAGGCGGTGGAGTTCCGAGTCGATGGACCTCCACCGGATCCGATATCGCGCAGCGGTCGTCCTCTCTCTTCTCGTCGGTATCGTCGGAATCGCCGCGGGAACGGCCATCGGCGGCATGGTCGGTGTCGCGACGGCGCTCGTCGGCGTCTGTCTCGCGCTCCTCGGGCTCTCGCTCCGGGTCGGGACGAACCGTCATGTCGCGGGCGCGTTCGGCCTGTTCGCCGTCGTCGGTGCGACGCTCGCGGTCGGCTCGGTCGTCGGGTCCGGGTCGGTGTCGACGCTGTCCCTGTCGTTCGTCGTGCTGTCGCTGGTCAGCGCGTGGCGAGGGTACCAGTACTACCGGGCTGGCGAGAACTGAGTGCTGGCGGGTCGCTACTCCTCGTCGGCGTCGTGCTCGACGTTCTGCATCAGGGTGTAGATGTCGTCCTCCTCGTTGGGGAGCTTCGTCGGGTGGCCGCCGATGGCGATGACGTAGTCGTCGCCGTGTTTGACCTTCGTGACGTAGAGGCTGATCTCGACGGTCTGGCCGTTGAGGCTGGTCTCACCGACGAAGACGCCGACCTCGGTCTGCTGGCCGAGCATGGTCACCTGTTCGGTCCCGGTCTGGCGGACGTTCGAGATGGAGCCGTACCCGGTCTGGTACTGCCCGAGGACCCGGTCGAGGAGGTCCGCGTTGCTCATGTTCCGGACGGGGTTCATCGGTCGCCCGACCACGTCGACCTCGTGGGTCGAGACGACCGCGAACAGTCCGACCTGCTGGTCGATGAAGTCGTCCTGCTTCTCGTACTGGGCGACCCAGTTGTCGACGACGATGGTCCGGTCACCGATACCGACCTCCGAACCGTCGATCCGCAGGGTCTGGTTCTCGACCTTCGTCTGTTCGTAGCCGGTGCCCGACTCACCGAGTGCCCCGTCGGCGACCGTCGCCTGGCTCGCCGCGTACTCCAGTGGCTCCTCGCCGGTGACGAAGCCCAGGCACCCGCTCGAAACCAGCAGTACGGCGATCGCCAATGCGGCGACGCCGCGCCTCGTATCCATGTGAGCGAAATCCCGACCAGCAGGTATCAAGGTTCTGGCTGCGACGCTAAGCGTTTATAAGCACCAATGGTGGTAACTACCGACAAACCTGACCGAACCCAAAAGACCTTTTTCCGGCCTCGTAATTACATCTCATTACAGATGTCCGAGTTCCCCGAGTACCTCGACGTCGATTACACGGACGGCGAAGGCGAGTCCCCCGAGGACTACCCGTCCATCGAGCACAAGATCGAGAAGGCACTCGACGTGACGAAGAAGGGTATGGAGGAGTACGAGAACCCGGCCGTGATGTGGACCGGCGGGAAGGACTCCACGCTCACCCTCTACTTCGTCAAGGAGGTCGCCGAGCAGTACGACCTCGAGCTCCCGACCACGGTCTTCATCGACCACTACCAGCACTTCGACGAGCTCATGGACTTCGTCGAGCACTGGGCCGACGAGTGGGACCTCGAGGTCGTCTGGGCGCGCAACACCGACGTCGGGCAGTACGTCGAGGAGAACGACCTGGAACCGGGCGACGACATCCCGGTCGACGCGCTCTCCGAGCACAACCAGCACCACATCCGGAACATCCTCGAGTACGAGGAGGAGACGTTCCCGTTCCTGCTCGACACCTACGTCGGCAACCACCTGCTGAAGACGGTCGCGCTCAACGACGCCCTCGAGTCCGAGGACATCGACGGTATCATCTCGGGCATCCGCTGGGACGAACAGGAGGCACGCGCCGACGAGACGTTCTTCAGCCCGCGCCACGACCCCGACATCTACCCGCCCCACGACCGCATCCAGCCCATCCTCCAGTTCGCCGAGGCCGACGTCTGGGAGGCGTTCTGGCACTTCGTGGTGCCGGAGACGGTCGAGGACTACCCCGACGAGGGCTACGTCCCGCAGGACTACGACGACCTGCCGAACGGTCTGACCCACGAGGACATCCCGGTCTCCCCGAAGTACTTCGAGGGCTTCCGGAGCCTCGGCTCCGAGGTCTCGACCGACAAGGCCGACCAGGAGCCCGCCTGGCTGCAGGACCTGGAGAACACGACCGAGCGCGCCGGCCGCGCCCAGGACAAGGAGGACCTTATGGAGCGCCTGCGCGACCTCGGCTACATGTAAGCTCGGCCGCCGAGCCACACAGCCGATAGCGCCACCTTCTCGCAGCCGCCCTTCACGGGCCTGTATCTACACTTCTCGTCGAGTACACCGACAGCACTGGCGAGACCGTCGTGAGTACAGGTCGGTCGCCCGCTCGTGCGACGCGGATGCACGCTCCGGATACGGGTAAGAACCCTCGGTGCCTCCCCACAACCATGGTACAGAGACACACGCGCCGAGCGATGCTCGCCGCGACCGGCGGCTCGCTCGCTGCCCTCGCCGGCTGCCTCGGCGGTGGCGGGGGCGGCAACACCGCCGCGGTCGCTGACAGCGGGGGCGGTGGCGGTGGGACCGACCCCACCGCGGCCGACACCGGCACCGACCCAACGGCCGGGGGTGGCAGCCCCGGGACCGCGGTCCCGCTGGCCGAGGACCGCTTCACGGTCGAGTACGACTACGACACGCTCACGGGCTGGGTCATCTCCGGCGGCCCGCCGAAGGACGGTATCCCCTCCATCGACGACCCGACGTTCGAGGCCGCCTCGAAGGTTGGGTCACGGGTCCGCCCGGGCGACCCGGTCTTCGGCGTCGAGCTGAACGGCGAGGCGAAGGCGTACCCGCAGGCCATCCTCGTCTGGCACGAGATCGTCAACGACACCTTCGGCGACGAGAACGTCACGGTCTCGTACTGCCCGCTGACCGGGACCGCCATCGGCTACCGTCGCGGCGACACCACCTTCGGCGTCTCGGGGAACCTGCTCAACTCCAACCTCGTGATGTACGACCGCGAGACCGACAGCCGCTGGCCGCAGGTCATGGGCACCGCCATCTCGGGCGGCTACCGGGACCACAGCCTCCAGCACGTCCGGGTCACCTGGACCACGTGGGAGGAGTGGCAGTCGGTCCACCCCGACACCACGCTGCTCACCGAGGACACCGGCTACATCCGCGACTACGGCCGCGACCCCTACGGGACCTACAACCCGAAGGCGGGCTACTACAAGACCGACGGGATGCTGTTCGAACCCGAGAAGGAGGACGGCCGGCACCCGCCGAAGATGGTCGTCATCGGGGCCCGGACCGCCAGCGGGGCGTTCGCCGTGCAGAAGCAACGGCTCCGCCAGGAGCAGGTCGTCACCGGGACCGCCGGCGACGTGCCGGTCGTCGCGGTGTACGAACCTGCCCTCGACACCGGCTACGTCTACCGGGCCGACAGCGAGGTGACGGCGACCGGCGACGGCCGGTACGAGGTCGACGGCGCGACCCACACCGCCGACGCGCTCCCGCTGGACCGCGTTCCCGCCTTCGACGCGATGTGGTTCGCGTGGTTCGCGTTCTACCCCTCGACCGAGATCCATGTCTGAGACCACGGACGGGCGCTGGCCGGTGCCCGACCGCCTCAGCCGGACCGGGCGCGCGGTCCGGCTCGCCCTGGGCCGCCGCGACTCCCTCGCCGTCGTCCTCGCCGTGACGGTGCTCTACCTCGGCGTCTACCTGCTGGCCATCGGCGACCTCGCCATCCGGAGCGGCTTCGGCGTCGGCTACGTCGTCGTCGGCGACCCGCTGGCCCGGATGGTCGAACCGACAACGAGCCAGTTCACCTGGGAGGCCGTCGCGCTTGTGAACCTCGAGGTCGTCCGGCTGCTCGTCTCGCCCCTGAACATCGGGCTCGGGCTGGTGCTGGCCGGGCTCGTGGGCATCAACCTCGGCGTCACTTACCTGACGTGGCGCCACCCGAAAGCTTGCGGCATCGACGGGGGTGGGGCCGGCTCCGGGACCGGCATCCTCGCCGCGGTTCCCGCCCTGCTCTCGGGCAGCGCGTGCTGTGGCCCCGTGGTGCTCATCGCACTCGGCGTCTCCGCGTCGGGGGCGCTCCTGACCGTCTTCGAGTGGCTGTTGCCCGTCGGGGTGGCGCTGTTGCTCGCCAGTCTGGTCTACTCGGGCGGGAAGATGGACCCGGTCGGCGCGGCTCATGGCTGAACCGGCCGGGGGCCGAGACGGGTGCTATGGGCTGGGAGGGCGCCGCTTCGCTACTCTTCGTCGAAGAGAGTCTCGCCTTCGACCATGTGCTCCTCGACGGCGTCCATGTCCAGCGTGACGCCGAGGCCCGGCTTCTCCGGGACCTCGATGTAGCCGTCGACGATGACGTCCTCCTCGACCAGGTCCTCCCACCAGCCGAGTTCGTAGGAGTGGTACTCGACGGCGAGCGCGTTCGGGATGGCGGCGCCGACGTGGGCGGAGGCCATCGTCGCGACCGGCGAGGAGACGTTGTGCATCGCGACTGGCACGTAGTACTGGTTGGCCACGTCCGCGATCTTCCGGGTCTCGCGCATGCCGCCGACCTTCGGCATGTCGGGCGCGATGATGTCGACCGCCTGGTTCTCGATGAGGCGGCGCTCCTCGGTCACGCGGTACCGGTTCTCGCCGACCGTGATGGGCGTCATGGTCGACTTCGTGACCTCCTCCTGGACCTCGAGGTTCTCCGGCGGGACGGGGTCCTCAAGCCACCAGACGTCGTAGTCCTCGATGGCGTTGGCGAGGCGCTTGGCGGAGCCACCGGAGAACGTCCAGTGGCAGTCGAAGGCCACGTCGGCGCGGTCCTTGACGCGCTCGGTGACCTTCTCGACGATCTCGGCCTTGTGGCGGATCTCGCCGGGTCGCAGGTGGCGGTTCGCGCGGTCCTTCTCGTGGCCCGAGGGCACGTCGAGGTCGAACTTGAGGGCGTCGTAGCCCAGCTCCTCGACGACGCGCTCGGCCTCGTCGGCACAGGCCTCGGCGTCGGCCTCGGCCTCGGTGTGGCAGTCACAGTAGACGCGCATCTCGTCGCGGTACTTGCCGCCGAGCAGCTGGTACGCCGGGATGTCGAGGAGCTTGCCCGCGAGGTCGTGCAGGGCGATCTCGATGCCGGAGATGGCCGTGACGGTGACACCCTCGACGGAGCCCTCGCCGGACATCTTCTGGACGAGGTGCTCGTAGAGGCGGTCGATGTCGAGCGGGTTCTCGCCGACGACCATCGGCTTCATGCGCTCGATGAGCTCCGGGACGCCCGCGCCCCAGTAGGCCTCGCCGGTGCCGACGACGCCCGCGTCGGTGTAGACGCGCACCAGTGTCCACGGGAAGTTCCCGTCGACCATCGTGGTCTGGACGTCGGTGATCTCGACGTCTCGGCCGCCGCCGCGCTCGCGCGTGACTCCCATCGTCTCGCCGGAGAGTTCACGCATCGTGTACTCCGCGTTCGGGTCGTGGAGGTTCGAGTAGTCGATTCCCATGAACGCTTCATTTACTCGCAGCGTAGTAAAAGTTTGTCTCTGTCTCGCACCCCTCACGCCCGGGGGAGCGTGACCACGAACGTCGCCCCGCCGAGGTCGCCGGTCTGCAGGTCGATGTCCCCCCCGTAGCTCTCGACCATCTCCCTGACGAGGTACAGGCCGAAGCCGGTGCCGGGACTGGCGAAGCCCTTGCTGCCCTTCTCGAAGACGGCGCCGGCGAGGTCGTCCTCGACCCCCGGGCCGTTGTCGGCGACGCGGACCTCGACGCCCTCGTCGGTCTCCCTGGCGGTCACCCGGACGACCGGCGTCTCCTTGTCGTTGTGCTGGACCGCGTTCGTCAGCAGGTTCTCGAACACCTCCGGGAGCAGGTCGTCACCGACCACCTCGACCACCGGGAACTCGCCGGTCTCGAACGTCGCGTCGGTGTAGCTCGCCTTCGCCTGTGCCGTCTCCTCGCGGAGGACCTCGTCGAGCCGGACCGGCTCCAGTTCGTGGTCGCCCTCGTGGACGATGGCCTGCATGAACGCCTGGATGGTCTCGATGAGGTCGATCATGTCCTCGATGCGGTCCACGACGGTCTCGAGGTGCGGGACCATCGTCTCGTCGACGTGCCCGTCCAGCAACTCCGCCCTGGCGAGGACCACGTTCATCCCGTTGAGCAGGTTGTGCCGGATGATGCGGTTCATGAACTCGAGGCGCTCGCGCTCGTTCCTGACCTGCTGCTGGTGCTCGATGGCGGCGATGGACAGCCCGAGTATCTCCCCGAACTGGGCGAGGACGTGTCGTTCCTCCTCGTCGAAGGCGGTCCCGCGACCCGTCGTGACCGTCAGGACCCCGAAGCACTCGCCCTCGTAGACGATGGGGACGGCGGCGATTGCAGCCCACTCGTGGTCCGCACCGCCGTCCTGGAGCCCGTCCGCCGTGACGTTCCTCGCGACCTGGACCTCGCCGGTCCGGTGTGCGCGGTCGACCGGCCCCGAGTCCTCGTCCGGGAATGGCGGTCGTGACGGGGCGGCGTGCGACCCCTCCGGCGTGGAGGCGGCCCGGCACGCGACCGTTCCGGTGTCGTCGACCTCGCACAGCCAGGCGAAGTCGTACGTCTCGGTCGACACCAGCGACCGGCAGGCCGTCTCCTCGACGCCGGCGCGCGTCGACTCGCCGAGGACCTCGCCCGTCACGGCCCGGACGACCCCGTTGAGTTCGTCGAGCGCCCGCAGCCGGTCGACGTTGCGCTGGCGTTCGAGTTCGTAGCTCACCCAGTCCGCGAAGATGTCCACGAACGTCACCTGCCACTCCGAGAACGCCTCCTCCCGTGCCTCGGTGTCGTAGAAGCAGAACGTCCCGTACGGCTCGCCACCGACGATGACCGGCGCGCCGAGGTAACACGAGATGCCCCAGTCGGCGTTCCCGGACTTGTCGGCCAGCTCGGGGGCGTCGCGCTCGACGTCGTCCAGCACCAGGGTCCGTTCGGTCTCGACCACGCGCTCGCAGTTGGTCGCCTCCAGCGGAATCACGTCGCCGGCCTCCAGGTCGGCGTCCGTGGGCGCGTCGATGGACTCGAAGACGTAGTCGTCGTCGTGGACCCGCGAGAGGGTGGCGTAGTCGGTCCCGACCGTCTCGCGGACGACATGCAGCAGGTCCGCGACCCGGTCCTCGAACGGTCGCTCCATGTCGGCCGCGATGTCGTAGGCCTCCCTGAGCGCGCGTTCCCGCCGCGCCAGCGCCTCGTTCTCCTCGTCGCCCGCAGCCGCGGCCGCCGTGGCCGCGTCGAGCACTCGGCTCGCGACCGCCGCCGGGTCAGTCTCGCCGTCGTCGAACGGGACGTAATCGGCGACGCCGGCCTGGATGGCGTCGCTGGCGAGGTACTCGTCGCCGTCCCGTGCCACGAACACCACGGGGATGCTGGGGTGGGTCGACCGGACCTGGCGGACCACGCCGAGCCGGTCGTCCCCGGCGGTGTGGTCGGTCACGACGACGCAGTCCGGCGGCTGCTCGCGACTGGTCACGCTGTCAGGCACGTCCACGACCGCCACCTCCCCACCTGCATCTGTCACCGCAGAGGCGAGCACCGACCCGAACTCGTCGCCCCCTGCGACGATGCTGACCCGTGGGGCGGTCTCACCGCTCTCTGACATACCGTGTCATTCGAGAGTCCCCGTGTAAAGTCTCTGGGTCCCGGACGTGCTCGCGGGGTCGCTGGCTTATCCGAGGGAGGCGTCCGTTATCTCGATGTGCCCACGCGTCCCCTCCCAGACCGTCTCGTACTCCAGCTCGATGGGCCGCGCCATGTGCGGGCCGTCCGTCACGAAGGTCTCAGGAACCACCTTTTTCGTCGTCGGGTGCGCTCGCATTCGCTCGCGAACCGCTCCTCGAAAAAGCTGGGCCAAAAAGACCGCCGGCAGAGCCGGCGGATGAGTACAGTACAGCGACAGTCTAGCCGAGGGAGGCGTCCGTTATCTCGATGTGCCCGCGCGTCCCCTCCCAGACCGTCTCGTACTCCAGCTCGATGGGCCGCGCCATGTGCGGGCCGTCGGTGACGAAGGTCTCGAACTCGCCACCCTCACCGAGGACGTGGACGCCGTACTCCTCGTTGAGCGCCGCCAGCTCGGCGAATGCGTCGGCGTCCAGCGTCCGCCCCAGCCACGACTCGTCGAGGCCGTGGGCGGCGACCTGCAGGATGGTGATCTCGAAGCCCGCGTCGAGCATCTCCGCGGCGAGTTCGGACGGGTCGCGCTGCCACAGCGGCGCGAACACGTCACAGCCGAGGCGGTCGGCCATCGCCTGGATGCGCGAGGTCTGGAACTCGCTCTCGATGGCGCCCGCCGTGACGCCAGCGAGGCCACCGTCGAGGTCGTCGGCGAGGTCGACCAGTGCGGCCTCCAGAGGCTCCAGTTCCGCGTCACCCTGTGCCGCGGAATCCGTCGCGGCCATCGCGTCGAAGTCCTCGGGGGTGACGTTCACGTGTTCCAGACCGATGCTCTCTGCCGCGAGCGACGTGAGCTCCGTCGCCGGGACGTGGTACATGTACGACTCGCCCTCGGGGTGGACCGTCAGCATGTGCGAGACGGGCAGGTCCTCCTCGAGCGCCCGGTAGAGCGCCCACGAGGAGTCCTTCCCGCCGGAGAAGAGGCTCACCCACGAACCGTCGGCTGTCATAGCTGAGCAAGCGACCCGCGAGAGTAAACGTGTGACGGACTCCTCACGAGCCCTGTTCGAGTTCGGCCTCCTCGATGTTCGTCCCCGAGAGCGCGGCGGCGATGCGGACCCCGACGAGTGCGAGCAGGACCGCCGCGACGACGAAGCCGGCCAGGCGCTCGCCCGGCAGCAGGTCGAACGCGCCGAACGCGCTCTGGCCGACGGTCACCCGGGGAACCCGCAGCGGGTCGATGAGTTCCGAGCGTTCGAGGAAGTACGCCGAGAAGCCCCGGATGACCAGCGAGACCGCGACGAGGATGAACGGCATGTTCAACATCGCGTTCGGGACGCCCTCGGAGTCGATGGCCTCGTCGAGCACGCGCCCGATGCTCGCGGTCGCGCCCGCCATCGCCAGCCACGGGACGGCGTGGAAGACGAACATCATCGAGGGCAACAGGACGCCCTCGACGCCCGTCATGCGCGAGACCTCCAGCGCCCCGACGAACATCCCGACCATCGTCAGCCCGGCCGCGACGACGTAGGTGACGACGGAGACGTTCCCCGAGTAGAGCGCGGTCTGGACCTGTGCCGCGCCGTCTTTCGCCAGCTCGTCCACCGCGAAGCCCTTGTACAGCAGGAACACCCCGACGATGGCGGTGATGGTCGCCGCACCGACCGCCGGCCCCCAGGTCAACGCCAGCGCCGGGAAGGCGACGAGCGCGACCCCGAGGGGGACGAGGACGGTCTGGCGCAGCTCCTCGTCGGCGAGGAACTGCTTCAGCAGGTAGTACGTCGACTCGATGTCCCGGGCCTGCCTGACGACGACGCGGTCGACCGAGTCGACGCGGAGTCGGGACTCGACGACCGGCACGAGGCGTTCGTCCTGGGCGCTGTCGATGACGACGACCGCCGAGTCGAGGTCGTACCGGCTGATGAGTTCGTCCAGTTGGTGCGCGACCGACCGGTCCGCTCCGACGACGTTCTCGCTCGCGCCGGAGACGACCGCGACGACGGTCTCTTCGTCCTCGTCGCGCAGGTCCCGCGCGACCCGGAGGGTCTCCAGCAGGCAGTTCACGTTGGAGTCTTCCGGGTCCGCGAGACCGACGTCGGTGACGAGCGAGCGGACGGCCTCCCAGCCCACGACGGGCGTCTCGAGGCCCGTCTTCCGTCCGATATCGTCGGTCCGGTCGACACACACGACCAGCGTAGCCACTACTGCATGCGAACACGCAAAGGGATAAAAAACTGCCGTGACCGACAGCCGCGGGGCTCTCGGTGGTCAGAAAAACGGTATCAGTTCGCTGCGCGCTGGGACCGCAAACAGAGAGAGTCCCCGAGTCGGGCGCTTAGAGGCGGCCAGCCTTCTGCAGCTTCATCAGGTCCTCGGTGTCGAGGGTCTCGCCTTCCTTGAACTTCTGGTAGATCTCCTCGGCCTCGGCCTCGACCTCCTCGCGCTTCTGGTCGCGCTCGGACTGCTTGGCCTCCTCCTCCTTCTTGTCCAGCTCGCGCAGGCGCTTCTGGACGCGGACGAAGTCCTCGTGGTGACGGTCGGCCGCTTCCTGGGCCTCGACGAACTTCTCGTGCATCTCGTCGGCCTCGTCACGGATGTCGTCGGCCTCGCGGTAGGCCTCGATCATCTGGTTGTGGTGCTCCTGAGCCTTGTCGGCCAGCTCGGTCACCTTCTGGTGGTGCTTGGACGCTTCGGAGCGGACCTCCTCGGCCTCCTCGACGAGTTCGTCGAGGTCGTCGTTCTGGCCCATCTTCTCCTTGCGGCTCTGGTACTCCTCGCGCTTGGACTCGATCTTCTCGATGAGCTCCTTCTCCTCCTCGGAGGAGAGGACCTCGGTCTGCTGCTTGAACTCCAGGTCCTCGATCTCGGACTCGAGCTCCTCGAGGTCCTTGCCGTCGTCGAGCTCGAGGTCGGACTTCATCTCCTCGACCTTGTCGAAGAGCTCGTTGGCCTCGGCGTTGAGGTCGTTGCGCTTCTGCTTGTGCTCCTGGACCAGCTCGTTGAGCTCGTCGCGCTTCTCGCGGTGCTCCTGTGCCTCGTCGACCTTCTCGCGAGTCTTCGCGTTCAGGTCGTCACGGCTGGAAGCACGCTCAGAAGCCATCTGGTTGAGATCGTTACGGCGGTCTCGCAGTTGTCCTGCGAGTTTGATAAGTTGACCCTTGGATTTGTTCTCAAGGTCGTCTTCTGTGAGTTCTACGTTCTTGGATGTGTCTATCGAATCAGCCATTGTTTAGTCGTACCTCGATTCCGTCCCGCGCCGGAACGGTAGCAATCGCTGGCGGCCTGCGACCTCTCGGGGACAAGATTCCGTGTCATTCTGGTCGGCTAACGATGCTACCGGAACACCGGCGGCGTTCTGGTACCAGTTAGTACCACGGCAAGTAATTTAAATGTACCGATTGCCTGTATTCCCGGAATCGATAGCCAGCGCCGACACAGGGTGTGTAAAGTGGTAGCACACTAGCAGGTCGTGCTTATAAAGAGTACCTGTTGACGGTCCGGCGACCCTCGCCGTCGACCACCAGTTCGAGGGTGTCCGCGTCCGCCGGGACCGAGACCGTGCCGACGGGCTCTCTCGCGCCCGGTGCGACGACTACCGGGACCGACTCGCCCGCCTCACCGGCGGTCCAGGAGAAGGTCCCGTCGAGCTGGTCCGGTGTGTCGTTCACCACGGTCACGTCGACGGACCCTGGTGGGGTTCCATCGCACAGCGCGACGACGGGCTGGAACGAGTCCGCGAGCGCGTCGTAGGCCGGTTTCGGTGTCCCGTCGTGGGCTACCACACCCATCCCGCCGCCGGAAGCGACGTCCCGCAGGCAGAACGCCGCGAGGACGTCTGCCCCGTCGATGCGCAGCGCCTCGGCGACCCGCTTGACGATCCTGGCCTGTGTCGCCTGCGACGCGCCCGCACCGTCGTCACCGACGACCGCGTCGTGGCGCTCCCGGTCCAGACCGACCGGTCGCGCGCCGCGTTCCGTGAGCGAGCCAGCGCCGAACTCGGTGACGACGCGGCCGAACTCGGGATACTTCGCGAGCAGCCAGTCGACCGTGTCGGCGTCGCCGTAGTCCCAGCCGGGGTAGAGGTGCGCCGCGTCGGGCGAACACCCCGGCGGCCCGCAGACCGGGAACACCGTCGCGTCGTCGGGGAACGCGCTCGCGATGGCGTCGGCTGTCGCCCGGTCGAACGTCGTCCCGCTCACGCGCCGGCGGAAGCGAAGCCGCGCGAGGCGACCGGTCCCGAGGCGCTCCGGGAACGACTCGACCGGGTCGTCGTGGACGCCGAACATGGCGACCGAGGGGTGGTGGTCGTACTCGCCCGTCAGCGTCCGGGCGAGGGCCTGCCCCCGGGCCGGGTCGACCGCCGCCGGGCCGGTGAGGGGGAGGTCCTGCCAGACCAGAAGCCCCGCCTCGTCGGCCGCGTCGTAGAACCACTGTGGCAGCACGTGCGCGTGGACACGGACGAGGTTGAAGCCGGCCTCCGCGGCCGCCGCGAGGTCCGCCCGCGGCGAGTCACTCGGCAGGAGGTTCACGCCCCGGGCCTGCACGCGCTGGCCGTTGGCCCAGAGCCCGCCCTCGTACCGGACCGGGCAGATGCCCGTCGTCCGGGTGCGCTCGTGGTCCCGGAACTTCGCCCGGACCGTGTACCGGTGCTGGTCGCCGTACCCCTGCGGCCACCAGTACGAGGGGTCGTGTAGTTCCAGCGTCCGGGTGACGGTCACGCGCTCGCCCGCGTCGGCATCGACCTGGACCCGTTCCATCGTGCCGCCGCCGCGGAAGCCCTCGGGGCGGAGCGTGAGCGTGACCGACTCGTCGACCGGTTCCGCCGCGTCGACGCAGACCGCGGTGTCGATGACCGCCCCGTCGTCGGTCAGTCGCGGGTTCACCACGAGGTCGGTGACGAACGCGGGCGGCCGCAATCGGAGGTGTGCGCCCCACCAGACGCCCGGGACCGCGAGTTCCCCGGGCACCATGTCGGTCTCGTACACCCCGCCGAACCCGTCCGTCGGCCGGTGGCACTCGACGATCAGTTCGTTCTCCGGTCCAGGCTCGAACTCGAAGCGGGCCGGGTCGAAGTAGGTGTCGTGCTCGCCCAGCAACTCGCCGTCGAGCCAGAAGCGTGCCCGGCCGTACACCCCGCGGAAGTCGAGGAGCGTGCGCTGGTCCCGGGCCGCCCGTGGGTCCGAGAATTGGAGCCGGTAGGCGACGGCGTCCTCACCGGCGAACCGGGCCGGCCGCCCGGGGACCGAAACTGGAGCCCACTCGTCGACCACCGGTGGCTCCGTGTCACGGGCCGTCACGACCGTCCCGCCCTCCCACTGACTCGGCATATGGACACACACACCACCCGCGACCACGAAAGGTCTTGCGACCACTTTCACTTTCACCGCGCGGTTGGCGGACCCTTACATGGGACCGTGCCGATTCCGCTAGTATGCTCGAACACCTGACCGCCACCTGCGAGGGCTGTGACGCCACACTCGACGCGGACCGCCTCATGCTCACCATGCGGACCGAGGGCGGGGCGCGCCGCGCCTACGAGTGCACCTGCGGTGCGGTCACCGTCACCGTCGTTCGCGAGGACTAAGGCCACCGGTCGGAAACCCCGGGGCATGAAGGAGGTCATCCACGCCCGCGGTCACGAGAACGTCTCCGCCGAGCACACGAGCACGTTCGAGGTGACCACCGACGACTACCTCACGCCCGCCGGCGACTGCATCCTCGCCGTCGACGCCGACCGCAGCCCCGCCGACTTCGACCCCGCGTTCGTCGAGGCGTGCCAGACGCAGGGCGCACGCATCACCTTCACCATCGAGGCCGGCGGCTACTCGGACTCGGTGACCGGCCTCGGCCACCCCTCTCTCGAGGTCACCAGCGACCGCAGCATGGTCGGGCGCACCTCCGACTACGTCGACGACCGCACCATCATGCTCGCCGCCCCCCACGCCGCCGAGGGCTTCGACCGCGACCTCGTCGCCGCACTCGCCGAGGGAGCCGAGGCCACCGTGACCCTCGAGGTCGACGCCTGATTCTCCCTCGCCGTGCTCCCCGCCCGGAGCGCGGCGGTTTTGCCGCTCCCGTCCCAAGGCCCGCCCATGTCAGACGACGAGCCTGCCGAGAACATCTCCGGCGGTCCCGGTGGCGGCGGCGTCGCCGCCGAGTTCCAGCCTGGTGAGGGAAGCACCCGCGCCGAGGAGGTCGTCGACCGCCTGGGCGACATGTACTGGCAGAAGGCCTACGGCGGACAGGACGCCTTCGAGTGCCTCGTCCGGACCATCCTGAGCCAGAACACGAGCGACAAGGCGAGCCAGCCCGCCCACGACCAGCTCATGGCCCGGTACGGCCCGGAGGACGAACTGGCCGAGACGCTGGTCGATGTCGCCCGCGACGACCTCGCCGAGACCATCTCCGCGGCGGGCCTCTACAACCAGAAGTCCGAGGTCATCCAGCGCGCCGCCGAGTGGGTCCTCGACGAGTTCGGGTCGACGACCGCCTTCGACGCGTTCGTCCGCGACGGCGACCCCGACGACGTCCGGGATACCCTGCTCGGGGTCAAGGGCGTCGGCCCGAAAACCGCCGATTGCGTGTTGCTGTTCTCGGGCGGCCGCGGCGGCGTCTTCCCGGTCGACACCCACGTCCATCGCATCGCGCGCCGGCTGGGTATCGCCCCCGCCGACGCCGACCACGAGACGGTCCGCGAGTTCCTCGAACGCGACGTGCCGGCCGAGAAGTGCGGCTTCGGGCACACCGCGATGATACAGTTCGGCCGCGAGTACTGCACCGCCCGCAAGCCCGCCTGCCTGGACGACCCGGAGGCCTGCCCGATGGCGGACGTCTGCGAGCAGGTCGGCGTCTACCCCGAGACGGGCGAGGTCGTCGACCCCGCCGACGCGCCCGAGTGAGCGCGCCTACTCCTCCCCGGCTTCCAGTCGGTCCACCAGCTCGTCGAGCACGGCGTCGGCACTCGCGAGGTTCGTCGCCAGTGGGACCTCGTGTACGTCACAGATGCGCAACAGCGCCGCCACGTCCGGCTCGTGGGGCTGTGCGGTGAGCGGGTCGCGCAGGAAGATGACGCCCTCGCAGTCGTCGTCGGCTATCTCGGCCCCGATTTGCAAGTCGCCGCCGATGGGCCCGGACTGCTTGCGTTCGACGTCCAGCCCCGTCGCCTCCATGAGCCGCTTCCCGGTGGTCCCCGTGGCCATCAGGTCGAAGCGCGCGAGGTCGTCGGTCCGATTGTCTGCGAAGTCGATGAGGTCTGGCTTCTTCTCGTCGTGGGCGATGAGTGCGAGTCGCATACGTCTCGTTGCGCGTGGACCGGGCAAGTAACTTCGCGCAGGCGCAGCACTCGCCGCTCCCAGGATAAAGGTTCGTCGGGCGACAGGTATATAATCTAATGCTACCAACTCGTGCCAATGTCGTATAGTCCCTCGACCGAGGGGGCAGACGTGCTCTACGTCGGCTGTAACGACCGTATTCTGTCACTACTCCAGTCACAACTCGGTCGGGATGTCCACCCGGTCGATGGGCCCGATGCGGTCGAGACAGACGATGTCGGGTGCGTGATATGTGTCCACGAGCCACCGGCAATCGACGGACTGTCCGTCCTCGAACAGACCGCACACTGTCCCGTCGTCTTCATCGCCAGTGACGGCACCGAACGACTCGCGAGCGACGCGGTCGCCGCGGGTGCCGACGAGTACATCCCACTCGACGCCATCGACGACGGCGACGAGCTGGACGCCGCGGTGACGCGAGCCATCGCGGACGAGCGATACGTCTACGACGACATCGTGGACCTGCTGCCGGACATGGTCCTCGTCGTGGACCTCGACTCTCGGACGGTCGTCGACGCGAACGAGACCGCCATCAGGCGACTCGGAGACGACCGCGAGGCCATCGTCGGCCGGCAGTTCACCGACTTCCTGCTCTCGGAGGACGCCGAACGCGTCGAGAACCACCTCTCGACAGCCACAACCGAACCGAAGGCGGCCATCGGCGACGGCGGGGTCCAGATTGGGGAACTGCAGACGACCGGAGACGACGTCATCCCCGTCGAGGTGAGCCTCCAGCACCTCCGTACCGGGGACGAGACGCTGCTGCTCGGCGTGTTCCACGACCGGAGCGATGAGCTCCGCCAGAGCGCCGCACTCTCCCAGAACGAGCAGGTGTTCCGGCGCATCACCGAGACGAGTTTCGACATGCTGTACCGCCTCGACGGCGACGGCTGGCTCGAGTTCGTCTCCGACTCCGCCGTCGAGACGCTCGGCTATACCAGGGCCGAGTTCGCCGAGATGCACTTCGCCGAACTCGTCGCCCCGGAGAGCCTTCCCACCGCCAACGAGGTCTTCACGCGGGTACTCGCCGGCGAGACCGTCCATGACTACGAGCTCATCGTCGAGACGAAACGCCGACGCCGGGTCGTGCTCGAACTGAACACGACGCCCGTCCGCCGCGACGACGAGGTCGTCGGCATCCTCGGGGCAGCCCGGGACGTCACGGCCCAGCGCCGCCGCGAGCAGCTGCTCGACGTCCTCCACCGGGTGTTCCGGCACAACCTCCGGAACGACCTGACCGTCATCACCGGCTACCTCGAGGTCCTCGACGGGTACCTCCCGGGCGACCCGGCGGCCCGGTCGGCCTTCGACCACATCGCGGAAACCGTCGCGGGGCTCGACCGGCTCAGCCGGAAGGCCCGGACCGTCAGGCGAGCCGTGGAGCTCGAGTCCGCCGAAGCGCAGGTCGACCTCGTCAGGGTGGTCGAGGAGTGCATCGAGCGTGCGCGCGGCGAGGCGCCGGAGATCGACGTGACGTTCGACCTCCCGGACCGGGCGCGCATCGCTGCCGACGAACGGGTCGTCCTCGCCATCTGGGAGCTGTGCGAGAACGTGAAGAAGCACGCCGGCGAGCGACCGTCGGTGAACGTCTCGATCCGGTTCGTCGACGACGGCGACGAGGTGGAACTGGTCGTCGACGACGACGGCCCGGGACTCAGCGACCAGGAACGGGCGATACTCACCGAGGCCAGGGAGACGGCCCTCAAGCACGGGAGCGGCCTCGGACTCTGGCTGGTCTACTGGGTCACGACCAGCGTGGGCGGGACGGTCGACGTGGACGACACCGACGGAACCCGGGTGCGGCTGTGCTTCCCGGCGGCGGCCGAGACGGCCTGACCGGTCACCGCGCCAGCAGGGCGACTGCGACGACCGCGAACCCGATACCGGCGACGCGCTGGAGCGTCAGCGGTTCGTCCAGTACCGCGATACCGATGGCTGCCGCGACGACGAAGTAGAGCGCCGAGATGGTGGTGACGATACTGGTCGAGCCCCTCGCGAGCCCAGCGTAGAAGGCGACCGCGCCGAGGCCGGCGAACACGCCCGCGACGCCGGCGACGACCAGGCCGTCGCGGGTGTACTCGACCGTCTCCGGCCGCGTGAGGACGTAGCCGAACGCGAGGGCCGACCCCACGAAGTACGAGACGACCATCGCGACCGTCGGGGAGACGCTCCGGGTCGCGAGGTCGGCGACGACGGCCCAGAGCCCCCAGGCGAGCATCGCCAGCACCGCCCACGAGACGGGAGAGTTGAGCATGGTCCCCCGGACCGCCCCCTCGTGGAAAAGCATTGTCACTCCAGAATGACGAGCAGGCGACACTCTCGGGGCGGGACCGTGACACGGTGGGAGTGTCGCACGACCGCGACCACCGTGCCGCCGTGAGCAGGGCACACCGGGCGTGGCCGCGGCTCCGTACTTGAACTCGGGGACCAGAGCGGAGACGAGACCACCGTGGTTCCCGGACGGTTCAGGCGCCCTGACAGTCCGGGTCGTCGGCCCTATGCAGCGTAGGTGGCCGATTGAATCGTCTGGGTGTCCTTGCTACGATGTGACGATGACCAACCAGTTCACTGCCCGCGACCCGACGGAGGGCGAAGCATGTCACTGACCGCCAGCACGGTGCCCGTACTCGAGGGGCTGCTCCCGCTGCTGTTCTCGGGAGACTTCCTCTACTACGGGCTCGTGTTCTTCGTGGTCGCCATCGTGGCCGGCGTCGTCGGGATGCGCGGCGTCGCCGGCATCTCGATGGAGATCGCCAAGATACTCGTCGGCATCTTCCTCATCCTCGCCGTCCTCTCGCTCATCCTGTGAGCGAGCGCGGACCGCGGCCCTACTTGAACCGGAACGTCTCCAGGTTCTTCGGGGCGAACGTCCGCATGTTGAACTCGTGGTACAGCGCCGACGAGAGGTCCTGCACCGAGGACTCGTCGCCGTGGACACAGAGCACCTTCTCCGGGCGCGGGTTCATGGTCCGGACGAAGTCCATCAGGCCCTGCCGGTCGGCGTGACCGGAGAAGCCGTCGACGGTCTCGACGTCCATCTTCATCTTCATCGTGTCGGAGCGCCCGCCACCGTTGCGGCCGTTGACCGGAATCTCGTCCCAGCCGTTCTGGATGCGGCGACCGAGCGTCCCCTGTGCCTGGTAGCCGACGAAGACCAGCCGGGACTTCTCGTCGCTGCCGATGTGGCGGAGCCAGGACATGATGGGCCCGCCGGTGACCATCCCTGACGTGGAGAGGATGATGCAGGGACCGCCGTCGGCGACGTCCTGTCGCTCGTCCTCACCGCCGTCGATGTGGTTGAACTCCTCGGCGAGGAAGGGGTTCTCGTCCTCGTGGAAGATGCGGTCGCGGAGGTCGTCACGCAGGTACTCGGGGTAGGTCGTGTGGATGGCCGTCGCCTCCCAGATCATCCCGTCGAGGTGGACGGGCATCTCGGGGATGTCGCCGTTGCGCATCGCCTCCTCGAGCACGAGCATGATCTCCTGTGACCGACCGACCGCGAACGCCGGGATGAGGACCTTCCCGCCCTTGTCGTGGGTCTTGTTGATGACGTCGATGAGCTTCTGCTCGGAGTCCTCCTGGTCGGTCTGGTAGTCGTTGCGGCCACCGTAGGTCGACTCCATCACGAGCGTCTCGACCCGCGGGAAGTCGTTCACCGCGCCGTTGAACAGGCGGGTGTCCTGGTAGTGGATGTCGCCGGAGAAGGCGACGTTGTAGAGGCCGTCGCCGATGTGGAAGTGCGAGACGGCGGAACCGAGGATGTGGCCCGCGTTGTGGAACGTGAGCTTCACGTCGGGCGCGATGTCGGTCACGTCGCCGTACTCCAGCGGGATGGTGTGCTTGATGGCCTCGCGGACCATCTCGGACTCGTACGGCGGGGTGCGGCCCTCCTTGGCCGCCACGTCGAGGTAGTCGAGCGTGAGCAGCCCCATCAGGTCGCGGGATGGCTCGGTCGTGTAGATGGGACCGTCGTAGCCGTACTTGTAGAGGAGGGGGACCAGCGCGGAGTGGTCGAGGTGGGCGTGGGTGAGGACGACCGCGTCGATGGAGTTGAGGGGGGTCGCCTCGGGGACGTGGAGGTACGGCACCTCGTCCTCGGCACCGGGCTTGTCACCGCAGTCGATGAGGATGCGGGTCTCGGGCGTCGAGAGGATGAAAGAGGCGCGCCCGACCTCGCGGCAGCAACCGAGGGTGGTGATGCGCACCCACTCGTCGTTGGACATCTCCTCGCGGTGGATCTGTCGCCCGACGCGCTCTAAGATGTCGCGGCGCTCCTCGCGCTCTTGCTTGAGGAAGTTCCGGACGTTCGAGACGGTCGAGGACTCGATGGGCGGCGTGCGGACGACCTCGGGGGTCCAGCCGACCTGCTGGGTGATCTCGCGCAGCGTGGAGCCGTGACGGCCGATGACCATCCCCGGCTTCTGGGCCTCGATGACGACCTCGCCGGTGTCGGCGTGGAAGTCGAGGTCGGTGACGCCCGCCTCCTCGGGGATGACGTTCATGACCTTCTCGCGCGCCGATTCCGGCGGCGAGAGGACGTCCGGGTCGGGACGGACGGTGATGCGCTTGCGAAGCTTCGAGGCGAGTTTCCGGATGAGGTCGCCCTGCTGGGCGAACTTCTTCGGGTCGCGCGTGTAGACGACCAGCTCCGGGCCTTCGTACTTGACCGCGGAGACGGAGATGTCGTTGGGAATTTCGCTCGTGATCTCTGCTCGTAATTCTTCGAGTTGTTGGTCTACGGAACTCATATCTCGGGAAAAGGTAGTGCCATGCTGTCCGAATGCGGGCGGCGTCGTCCACCGCACCTGCGGACGGGTCCTTGGATTCCGGTCGCAGGCCGTCCCGGCCTGGCGTTCGACACCGGACAGTCGCGTGGCTGTGTGCCGTGGTGGCTGTCACGGTGGAAACGCTGGAAGTCTGGAGTATCGGCCGGGTACATGTTCGTGGTACCTGCGGTTGGAGCCCGTCCCAGACAGTCGTCTGTGCGGGAGGACCCAGGGAGAACCCGCTTACTCGACGGTATGCCATTCGAGTTATAAAAGCCTTCGCAATACTCAGGGGTGTCACTCCCGAACACCCGCGTATGCAGGTGACACCGGCGCGCGTCGTACAGGAGCGAGACTGGGTCAGAGACCGGGCCGACGTGGTCGTCCCGCTGGTCAACGACATCCGCGAGCGACTGGCCGACCAGTTCGCGGTCCCGGTCGACCCCATCTCGGAGGCACAGTACGTCGCCGCGGTGGACGAGCTGTTCGCCGACGGCGACCGGGCGGTGAACGTCGCGGCCATGGTCGCCATCCTGCGCGACCTCGACGTGGAGGGCGACTACCCGGGCTTCGTCGTCGACGAGGTGCTCGGGCGCGAGCTCGCGGCCACCATCGCGGGCACGCAGCCACTCCGGCTGCTCGGCGAGGCGACGTTCCACTACGCGGACATCATGACCCACGGCGACGACGGGGACGCCGCCGGCGCGGACGACCTCGACGCGGCCCTCGCCGCGGGCTTCCAGGAGGTCATCCCCGGCTGGGAATGGACCGAACGCGAGAGCCCCTTCTCGGTGCCACCGCGAGGTGAGGACGAACCGTGACCGACACGGCCGACCCCGGCCACGTCCGGGACACCTACCTCGCCGCGCTCCAGCACGACCTGTTCGAACCGGAGCCCGACGAGACGCTGGTCGGCGTGGTCCGGCGGCCGACGCGCTGGTTCGGCGGCGCGGTAGACGAGAACCTGCCAGCGCTCGGCCCCCCGGCCGACCTGCTGGACGAGGTGAAGGACGAACAGGAGGCCCTGCAGATGCGGGGCATCTGCGACGAGGAGGCGCACAACGCGGCGTGGGACGCGGTGGACTTCGCGGGCCGCTACCGGGAGCACCTCCGCGAATCGGCCGCGGCCCGGGATGCGGTCGAGGGCCTCCGCGACCGCCTCCGAGACGGCGAAGACCTCGTCCTCGTCTGCTTCGAGAACACCGAGAAGAAGCGCTGTCACCGGACCATCCTGCGCGAGGAACTGGTCGAGGGACTCGACGCGGGAACCAGCTAGTCGGCTGACGGGAACCGCAAACGGTTGTTCGAGCCGGTGGCCGTCGCTGGTCGCGGTGCCGACGGCGGGTGTGGTCTGGCTGGTCGACCGACGTCGGCAGAACTAATCCGGCGGCGGTCCCGACCCCGGGTATGGACGACGCGGGAGCCGACGGAGGCATCGACCAGGCGACGCTCTGTTTCGTCTGCGAGGACGACGAGGTGTTGCTCATCGAGAAGAAACGCGGCATCGGTGCCGGGCTGTACAACGGCCCCGGCGGCAAGGTCGAACCGGGCGAGACGCCGCGAGAGGCCGTGGTCCGCGAGGTCCGCGAGGAGGTCCACCTCGAGGTGTCGGACCTCAGCCGCCTCGGCGACATCACGTTCTACTTCGGCGAGGACCCCCTGTTCCGGTGTCACTGCTACCGGACGGAATCGTACGCCGGCACGCCGACCGAGACGCCGGAGGCCGACCCGGAATGGTTCCGACAGGACAGCGTCCCCTACGACCAGATGTGGGAGGACGACCGCTACTGGCTCCCGCACCTGCTCGACGAGGAGTCGGTCCACGGCCGGTTCGACTTCGACGACGACGGCGACGAGTTGCTGGCGTACGAACTCACGGTCGGCGAGTCGCTCCCGGCACCCTCCGAAACCCCGGTGTGGGAGTAGGCGTTCCCTACTTCGGCACGACGCTGCCGCTCATCCCGTGCTTCTCGAGCAGTTCCTCGAGCGCCGCCTCCGGGTCGCGGACGATGCCGGTCTGGTTCGCGAGGTTCTTCGCGACCGCGGTGTCGCGGTCCCCGAACTTGACGACCCAGAAGTACGGGGTCGACTCGGGGTTCGCCGCGACGAACTCGGCCGGCGTGCCCTCGGCGTGCTCGAACGACTCGAAGAACGCGTCGTCGCCGCCACCGCCGACGAACACCCACCAGAGGTCGTTGGGGCGCTGGTCGGTCGCCGAGGCGACGTACAGCTCCGCGACGGTCCCGGGCACGTCCAGCCGCCGGCTCACGGCGACCGGGCCGGCTCCGTCGTGGGTCGAGAGCGCCTCGAGCCAGATCTCGTGGACGAACGTCGGCACCGTCTCGGACTCGAAGCCGATGAGCAGGCGCTGGTCGGCGAGCAGTTCGAGTTCGGCGAACCGCCCCGGCCGGCCGGGGTAGACGCCCGCGTAGACCCGGTTGCCCGGTTCGAGGGCGTCGACGAGTTCCTGCAGGTCGCCACCGTAGTTCGCCGTCCCGACCGGCATGGCCGCACCGACCCAGTACTTGCCCGGGTCCTCGACCTCGAACAGCGGGTGCAAGAGGAGTTTCTCCTCCTCCGCCCGGAAGCCGAGCACGCGCCACTCCCCCTTGAGCATCTTCGTCACTGTCCCGCCCCCTGCACCGGTTCCCCCGATATCATGTCCTGTAGAGAGGTCTGGCAGGACGATAAGTATGCCGTGAGTAACGACGTGAGTCGGCCGTTACCGGGCGTGTGGCCGGGGCGTGGCTGGCTGGCACACCTTCAAGGGGTTTAAGATAGAGACGGGAGTTTGCTCATACAATGAGTGGAGAGCAGGAACTCGGGATGACCAAGAGCAAGGAGCATCAGACAGGCGAGTGGTACGCCGAGCTCGTCCAGAAGGCGAAGCTCGCGGACTACGCGCCGATGGGCGGGTTCATCGTCACCCGCCCCCGCGGCTACGAACTCTGGGAGCGCCTCCAGGACCACCTCGACGGCTGGTTCAAGGAGACGGGCGTCCAGAACAGCTACTTCCCGGTCCTCATCCCCGAGAGCTACCTCGAACAGGAGAAGGACATCGTCGAGGGGTTCGACCCCGAGGTCGCGTGGGTCACCCACGGCGGCCACGACGAACTGGAGGAGCGTCTGGCGGTCCGCCCGACCAGCGAGTCCATCATCACCCCCTTCATGAGCCAGTGGGTCCGCAGCTACCGCGACCTCCCGCTGCAGCTCAACCAGTGGTGTAGCGTCATCCGCTGGGAGGCGACCGAGACCAAGCCGTTCTTCCGCACGAAGGAGTTCCTCTGGCAGGAGGGTCACACCGCCCACGCCACCGAGGACGACGCCATGGACGAGGTCATGATGCGTCTGGGCCAGTACGAGCAGCTCTACGAGGACGTGCTCGCCATCCCGGTGATGCGCGGCCGCAAGCCCGACCACGACAAGTTCCCCGGCGCGAACAAGACGACGACCGTCGAGGCGCTGATGCCCGACGGGAAGTCGGTGCAGGGTGGCACCTCCCACCACCTCGGCCAGTCGTTCGCGGAGGCGTACGACGTGACGTTCACCGACGAGGACGAGGAGGAGCAGACCGCGTGGACGACCTCGTGGGGGCTCTCGTGGCGTGCCCTCGGCGCGCTCATCATGACGCACTCGGACGACCAGGGGCTCGTCCTGCCTCCGGCACTCGCGCCCGAGCAGGTCGTCGTCGTCCCCATCTACAACGACGACACCCGGGAGGACGTGCTCCAGTACGCGAACGAGGTCGCCGCCGAACTGCAGGAGGACGGCGTCCGCGTCCACGTCGACGACCGCGACGAGCGCAATCCCGGCTTCAAGTTCAACGAGTGGGAGCTCAAGGGCGTCCCGGTCCGCTTCGAGATCGGCGGCTACGAGGTCGAGGACGAGGAGGTCACCGTGGTCCACCGCCCCGACGGCGAGGAGGTCGTCGAGGACCGCGCCGACATCGTCGAGGCCACCAACGAACACCTCGACGCCGTGTACGACAAGCTCTACGAGGCGGCCGAGGAGAACCTCGAGGAGAACGTCCGCGAGGTCGACGAGGTCAACGAGATACTCGGCACCATCGGCCAGCACGGCGGCTACGTGAAGACGCCGTGGTGCGGCGACGAGGCCTGCGAGGAGGTCGTCAAGGAGAAGGTCCACGCCGAGATCGTCATGCTCCCGATGAACGAGGAGGCTGAACCCGACGCCGACGAGTGTACGATGTGCGGTGACGAGGCCACCGAGATCGCCTACTTCGCGAAGTCCTACTGACGCGGCCTGTCTCTTCTCTTCTGTAACGCGACTGCCGGGTGCCAAGAGCAAAGTACCAGTACGCTGCAGTTGCCACCGACCGGGTCCGCGGCGGGGCCCCACGAACGATGAGTGATAGCAACGAACCGGCGACGGCGGGGCGGGACGCAGCGCTCGATACCGAAGACGAATCACTCGGCGAACTCCACGCGGCGACGAGGCGGCTGCTGCGTGCCGACGACCACGAGGACATCCTGACGGTCGCCGGGGAGGCGGCCAGCGACGTGCTCGGGTTCCCCGGGTCGGGCGTCCGGGCCTACGACGCCGAGACGGAGACCCTGCACCACGTCGCGCTGGGCGGGCGCGTCGGCGACATCGAGAGCCGGCCCCCGTACGACGTGGCGGACTCGCCCCACGGCCGGGCCTTCAGGCGCGGCGAGACCGTCGTCGAGGACGTGCCGGAGGACGACCGCTTCGACCGCGATTCGTTCGTCCAGACGATGTACGTCCCACTCGGCGAGCACGGCCTCCTGAGCGTCGGGAAGACAGACGGCGCGTTCACCGAGCGCGAGGTCGCCCTCGCCGAGATCCTGGCGGGGAACACGACGGCCGTCCTCGACCGGGCCGAGAAGCGCCGGCAACTCGCCACGGAGCGGGAACGCCTCGACGAGTTCGCCTCGGTGGTCGCCCACGACCTGAAGAACCCGCTCGGTGCGGTCCGGGGGTTCCTCGACCTCGTCGAGGACACCGGGGACACCCAGTACGTCGGGGACGCCCGGAACGGCCTCGACCGCATGGAGCGCCTCATCGACGAGTTGCTCGCGCTCGCCCGCGACGGCCGGACGGTCGACGAGCAGTCACGGGTCGGGCTCGCCGAGGTGGCCCGCGACGCCTGGGAGACGGCGGACACGGGTGACCTCTCGCTCGTGGTACAGGGCGACCTGACGGTGGTGGCGGACGAAAGCCGGCTGGAACGACTGCTGGAGAACCTCTTCGCGAACGCCGCGACCCACGCCGACGGCTCGACCACGGTGACCGTCGGGGCCCTCGCCGCCGGCGACGACGGAGCCGACGAAGACGCCCAAGAGGGAGACGCCAGAGACGGCTTCTACGTCGCCGACGACGGGCCGGGCATCCCCGAGGGCGAACAGGAGACGGTGTTCGAGACAGGCTACACGACCGCCCCCCGTGGGACCGGCTTCGGGCTGGCCATCGTCGAGCGCATCGCCGACGCCCACGGGTGGACGGCGGCCGTGACGACCGGCGCGGCGGGCGGTGCCCGATTCGAGTTCGCCGGTGTCACGGTCCAGTGCTGACGGATTCCCTCGGTTCTACAAATCGCTCAACTATACTCCTTAAATCCACTAGTATGTGTTATTAATACCCTTAGTCATTGAGGAGTAGCCTCTTATACGAGTGCGTGGCAGCAATGCACATGACTCAGCCACACCGGGCAGCCCCTGCCTCGCAGGGACTGGCCGACCCCACCGACGAACGCTCGAACTGCGGCGTCGGGGTCGTCATGAACCTCGACGGCGCGACCGACCACGACGTGGTCGCGGACGGACTCCAGCTCCTGCAGAACCTCGAACACCGCGGGACGACCGGCGCCGAACCGAACACCGGCGACGGGGCCGGCATCCTGCTCCAGACGCCCGACGCCTTCTTCGCGGACGAGGTCCCGGTCGACCTCCCCGACGCGTACGCTGTCGGCTCCTTCTTCTTCCCGCAGTCGACCGCGGCCCGTGAGGACCTCCAGTCGCTGGTCGAGTCCCACCTCGGCGAGCGCGACCTCGAGGTGCTGCACTGGCGCGACGTGCCGACCGACAACGACGGCCTCGGCCAGACCGCACTCGACTCCGAACCGGACGTCTGGCAGGCGTTCGTCGTCCCGGCCGATGGCGTCTCCAGCGACGAGTTCGACCGCGCCCTCTACGAGGCCCGACGAACCATCGAGAAGAGGGTCGAGGACGACGGGTACGACGGTGCGGAACGCTTCTACATCTGCTCGCTGGACCGCAAGACGGTCGTCTACAAGGGCCTGCTGACGGGCGAACAGGTCCCCTCGTACTACCCCGACCTGCGCGACGACCGCGTCACCTCGACGTTCGTGATGGTCCACGAGCGCTTCTCGACGAACACGCTGGGCGCGTGGCACCTCGCCCACCCCTACCGCGGTATCATCCACAACGGCGAGTTCAACACCATCCAGGGCAACGTGAACTGGATGCGGGCCCGCGAGACCGACCTCGAGTCCGACGACCTCGACCTCGACGCGGTCACGCCCATCATCCAGGACCCGGACCAGTCCGACACCGCGAGCGTCGACAACGCGCTCGAACTGCTCACGCAGAACCGCGACCTGCCCCACGCCCTCCGGATGCTCGTCCCAGAGGCGTGGCGCGGCGACGACGACATGGACCAGGCACGCAAGGAGTTCTACGACTTCCACGCCTCGCTCGTCGAGCCGTGGGACGGCCCCGCGCTCGTGGCGGCGACCGACGGCGAACGCGTCGGCGCGGTACTGGACCGCAACGGCCTGCGTCCGTGCCGGTACGACGTGACCACCGACGACCGGCTCGTCATGGCCAGCGAGGCCGGCGCGCTGGAGATCGACGAGGCCGACATCGAGGAGCGCGGCCGGCTCCAGCCGGGCCAGCTCTTCCTCGCCGACCCGACCGAAGGTCGCGTCGTCCCCGACGCCGAGGTCTTCGAGGACCTCACCGACGAGAAGTACGGCGAGTGGGTCGCCGACGAACAGGTCGAGCTCGAGGACGAGGCCGACCCCGAGGACGTGCGACCCGGTGCGTTCCAGGGCGACCTGCGCGCCACGCAGGCCGTCTTCGGCTACACCCACGACGAACTCCAGCACATGATCGAGCCGATGAGCAAGAAGGGGAAGGACCCCGTCGGCTCGATGGGTGACGACACGCCGCTGTCGGTGCTCTCGGACTACAACCGCCCGCTGTTCTCGTACTTCAAGCAGCTGTTCGCGCAGGTGACGAACCCGCCGCTGGACTACATCCGCGAGGAACTCGTCACCTCGCTGGAGACCCGGATGGGCTACCAGCGCAACATGCTCGGCGAGTCGCCCGAGCACGCCCGCCAGCTCGTCGCCGACTCGCCGGTCCTCACCGACACCGAGACGGCGGCGGTCAAGGACCTCTCGACCAACGGGCTCTCCTCGACGGTCGTCGACACGACCTTCGCCCCCGATTCGGACCTCGAGAGCGCGGTCGAGCGCGTCCGCGAGGACGCCGCGGCGGCCATCCGCGACGGCGCGGACGTGGTCGTCCTCTCGGACCGGACCGTCGGCGAGGACCGGCTCCCGGTCCCGTCGCTGCTCGCGATGGGCGCGGTGCATCACCATCTCGTCCGCAACGGCCTGCGCAACCACGCCGGCGTCGTGGTTGAGTCGGGCGACCCCCGCACCGTCCACCACGTCGCGACCCTCGTCGGCTACGGCGCCGACGCCATCAACCCGTACCTCGCGTTCCAGACCATCGAGGACATCACCGCCGGCGCCGACGGCGCGGAACTCGCGGCGGCCATCGACGCCTACATCGACGCGGTCGAGAGCGGCCTGCTGAAGACGATGGCCAAGATGGGCATCTCGACGGTCGAGAGCTATCAGGGCGCCCAGATATTCGAGGCCGTCGGCCTCGACTCCGACTTCGTCGCGGAGTACTTCGAGGGCACCGAGAACCGCACCGAGGGCATCGGCATCGACGACATCGAAGCCGACCTGCGCGACCGCCACGCCGCCGCCTACGGCGAGGACCCCGACCTCGACCGCTCCGGCGAGTTCGAGCACCGCTCCGACGGCATCCGCCACGGCTGGAACCCCGAGACGGTCGGGACGCTCCAGCAGTCGGTGCGGGCCGGCGACTACGAGCGCTACGGGGACTTCGCCGAACTCGTCAACGACCAGAACGAGGAACTCCAGACGCTGCGGGGCCTGCTCGACTTCGACTCCGACCGCGAGCCCATCCCGGTCGAGGAGGTCGAACCCATCGCGGACATCGTCGAGCGCTTCTCGACGGCCGCGATGAGCCTCGGGAGCCTCTCGCCGGAGGCCCACGAGAACAACTCCATCGCGATGAACCGCATCGGCGGGAAGAGTAATTCAGGAGAGGGTGGCGAGCCGCCGGAACGCTTCGGCACCGAGAAGGAGTGTACCGTCAAGCAGGTGGCCTCCGGGCGCTTCGGCGTCACCTCGACCTACCTCGCCAACGCCGACGAACTCCAGATCAAGATGGCCCAGGGGTCGAAGCCCGGCGAGGGCGGCCACCTCCCCGGCGAGAAGGTCAACGAGATGATCGCCCACGTCCGCAAGTCGACGCCGGGCGTCGGCCTCATCTCGCCGCCGCCGCTGCACGACATCTACTCCATCGAGGACTTAAAGCAGCTCATCTTCGACCTGAAGGCGTCCAGCCCCGACGCGGACATCAACGTCAAGTTGGTCTCGGAGGCCGGCATCGGCACCATCGCGGCCGGCGTCGCGAAGGCCAACGCCGACGTGGTCCACATCTCGGGCCACGACGGCGGGACGGGTGCCTCGCCGCGCACCTCCATCAAGAACGCGGGCCTGCCGTGGGAGCTCGGCCTCGCCGAGGCCGTCCAGATGCTCCGCGAGACGAACCTCCGCGACCGCATCCGCGTCTCGGTCGACGGCGGCATGAAGACCGGCCACGACGTGGCCGTCGGTGCCCTGCTCGGCGCCGAGGAGTACGTCTTCGGGACCGCGTCGCTGGTCACCTCCGGCTGCGTGATGGCCCGGCAGTGCCACAAGAACACCTGCCCGGTCGGCGTCGCCACCCAGCGCGAGGACCTGCGCGAGCGCTTCCCCGGCCAGCCCGAGCACGTCATCAACTACATGACGTTCATCGCCCAGGAGCTGCGCGAGATCATGGCCGAACTCGGCTTCGAGACCGTCGAGGAGATGGTCGGCCGGGTCGACTGCCTGACCCAGCGCGAGACCGACCACCCGAAGGCCCGCCACCTCGACCTCTCGTCGGTGCTGGCCGACGTGGGCGAGGGCCCGCGCACCAAGGTCCGCGAGCAGGACCACGAACTCGACGACCACCTGGACCACGACCTGCTCGAGGAGGCCCAGCCGGCCATCGACCGCGAGGAACCGGTCGGCATCGCCACCGAGGTCACCAACACCGACCGCACCGTCGGCGCGATGCTCTCGAGCGCCATCTCCAGCGAGTACGGCGAGCGCGGCCTGCCCGACAACACGGTCAACGTCTCCCTGCGCGGGACCGCCGGCCAGTCCTTCGGCGCGTTCCTCGCACCCGGCGTCGCGCTCCACCTCACCGGTAGCGCGAACGACCACGTCGGCAAGGGCCTCTCCGGCGGCCGCATCGCCGTCGAGACCCCGATGGACGCCGGCTACGAGCCCGTCGACAACGTCGCGGTCGGCAACGTCGCGCTCTACGGCGCGACCGACGGCGAGTGCTACGTCAACGGCGTGGCCGGCGAGCGCTTCGCGGTCCGGAACTCCGGCGCGACCGCGGTCGTCGAGGGCGTCGGTGACCACGGCTGCGAGTACATGACCGGCGGCGTCGTCGCCGTGCTCGGCGACACCGGGAAGAACTTCGCCGCGGGCATGTCCGGCGGCATCGCCTACGTGCTGGACGAAGCGGGCGACTTCGAGGACCACGTCAACACCGGCATGGTCCACGTCGACCACGACCTCGACGAGCGCGACCGCGCGATGCTGAAGCGCCTCGTCCAGAACCACCGCGCCTACGTCGACTCCGGGCGCGCGGCCGACCTGCTCGAGAACTGGGAGGCCACGCTCGACGCCTTCGTGAAGGTCATGCCCGACGCCTACGAGCGCGTGCTGACCGAGGAGGACGCCGAGGACGTGCGCGAGAACCTGCCCGACAGCGCGACCGTCGAGAGCGAGTCCGCCGCGGCCGGGTTCGCCTCCAGCGACGACTGAGGCCCGGTCCGAAACACCACGCACCGCGCCGGAATCAGCACCGTTTTTCCCGCCTCTCCCATCCCACCAGCCATGGACACAGCGATGGTCATCGGCGGGACCCGCTTCATCGGCCGCCACACCGTCTCGGAACTCCTCGAACACGACTACGAGGTCACGATATTCAACCGCGGAAACCACGAGAACCCCTTCGCGGACGACGACCGCGTGACCCACGTCGCGGGCGACCGCACCGACGACGGCGACCTCGCCTCGGCCGCCCACGAGGTCGACCCGGACGTCGTCATCGACTGCGTGGCGTACAGACCGCGCGAGGTCCGCATGGCCTGCCGCGTCTTCTCGGACGTCGACGCCTACGTCTACATCTCCTCCGGCGACGCGTACGGCCGCGAGGAGATTCCCAAGCGCGAGGGCGTCACGCCGATGCGCGAGTGCACCGACGAGCAGGCGAAGGACGACTCCGACGAGACCTACGGCAACCGCAAGGCCGAGGGCGACCGCGCCGTCTTCGCGGCCGCCGAGGACGGCGTGAACGCGATGTCGGTCCGGCCCTGCATCGTCTACGGCCCGCACGACTACTCCGAGCGACTGGACTTCTGGATCGACCGCGTGAACGAGTACGACCGCGTCGTCGTCCCCGGCGACGGCACGAACGTCTGGCACCGTGCCTACGTCGAGGACGTGGCGTCCGCGCTCCGAACCGTCGCCGAGGAGGGCGAGGCCGGCGAGGTGTACAACGTCGGCGACCAGCGCCTCGTGACGCTGGAGGAGATGGTCGAACTCGTGGCGGACTGCCTCGATACGGAGGTCGAGGTCGTCCACGCCTCCGAGCGCGAGCTCTCCATCGGCGACCTCTCGGGCGAGGACTACGTGCTCTATCGCGACTACCCGCACGTCCTCGATACGACCAGGCTCGCGTCACTGGGCTGGGAGTCGACCCCGCTCGCCGAGGCGATGCAGCGCGCGGTCGACGACCACCTCGACTCCGAGCGCGACGGGAGCGAGCACGACCCCGGTCGCGAGAACGAGGAGCGCGTGCTGGGCGTGCTCGACACGCTGTGAGGAACTGATACCTCACCGCGGCGTCGACAGTGGCTATGCCGGCACAGTGCCAAGGAGTCGCATGGTCCCCGAGCAACCAGACCTGCCGCACGACCCGGACGAGAACCCCACGTTCTGCGTCGAGGACGACGACGCCGGCCACGTCGAGGAGTACGGTCCCGAGGACTACGTCGACTACGAGTACTCCGAGGACGGGAACTGGCTGGTCCTGACCGTCGAGACCGACGACGGGCTGCTGGCACAGAAGCGCTTCTTCATCGGGTACCCGGCCTGAGAGGCCCCTTGCCGGCGGATAGCCGTGTCTCCGTCACGCGCCGGCCCCGGAATCGAGACGAAAAAGAGTTACCTGTCTCACCGATGACTGTCACGTATGTTCACCAAATCGACGTGGATCCGGCTGCCACGCAACGTCGTGGTCGGCCACGGCGTCCTCGACCAGACCGTCGAGGCCGTCGAGGAGCTCCACCTGCACGGGCGACCCCTCATCGTGACGAGCCCGACACCGCGCCAGATCGCGGGCGAGGCCATCGACGAGCAGTTCGCCGAGGCCGGGCTCGACGCCGAGACGGTCGTCGTCGAGACGGCCAGTTTCGACGCGGTCGAGCGCGTCATCGGAGTCGCCGAGGAGATGGACGCCGGCTTCCTGCTCGGCGTCGGCGGCGGGAAGGCCATCGACATCGCGAAGATGGCGGCGGACCACATCGGCCGCGGGTTCGTCTCGGTCCCGACCGCGGCGAGCCACGACGGCATCGTCTCCGGGCGCGGGTCTGTCCCCGAGGGTGATACCCGTCACTCGGTCGCCGCGGACCCGCCGCTGGCGGTCGTCGCGGACACCGAACTCCTCGCGGAGGCGCCGTGGGAGCTGACGACGGCGGGCTGTGCCGACATCATCTCGAACTACACGGCCGTCATGGACTGGCGGCTCGCCAACCGGCTGAAGGACGTGGAGTACTCGGAGTACGCGGCCGCGCTCTCGGAGATGACCGCCGAGATTCTGGTCGACAACGCCGACCTCGTCAGGCCGGGGCTCGAGGAGTCCGCGTGGGTCGTCACGAAGGCGCTCGTCTCCTCGGGCGTCGCCATGTCCATCGCCGGCTCCTCGCGACCTGCCTCCGGCGCCGAACACCTCTTCTCGCACCAGCTCGACCGCATCGCGCCCGACCCGGCCCTGCACGGCCACCAGGTCGGCGTCGGCTCCATCATGACCGCGTACCTCCACGAGGGCGACCGCGGCATCTGGACCGACATCCGCGACGCGCTCCGGAGCATCGACGCGCCGACGACCGCCCGCGAACTCGGCATCGACGCCGACACCGTCATCGAGGCGCTGACGACCTGTCACACCATCCGCGACCGCTACACCATCCTGGGCGACGGGATGAACGAACGTGCGGCTCGCGAGGTCGCGACGAAGACCGGCGTCATCGAGTAACGGTCCTGGCCGGCGAGCAGTTGCCAGCCGACGCCCCACGCCAGACTATCCTTCGTCGGCGTACTCGCGTGCCCCCTCGATGGTGGCCATCGCGTCGTCGCCGACACCCAGCCGCCCGAGCGTGAGCAGCCCCGCGACCCCGCCGAGGGCGAGCCGGAACCAGAACGTCGCGATGCGGAAGAGGACGATCGCCGCGCCGAGCGCCCCCGCCTCCGCGCTGCTCAGGAGCGCGACCAGCCCCGAGAGCGTCGCCTCGATGCCGCCGATGCCGCCGGGGACCGGGAGGACGGTCGCCACGCCCGAGGCCGGGACGGCCAGCGCCGTCACCGCAGGGTCGGGTGCGAGCCCGACGGCGACCAGCGACAGCGAGAACGTCGCGACCATCGCCAGCCAGCCCGAAAGGGAGAGACAGAACGAGAGCCCGACCGCCCGCGGCGCGGCCGCGAGCGCCTCGCCGGTCTCGACCGCGCGGGCCAGTCGGGCGTCGACCACCGCGGGCGCGAGGGCCGCGTCGAGCCGGCTTGAGTACGGGCCGAGCCAGCGACGGAGCACGGCCGCGAGCCGCCGGATGGTGCCCTCGAGGCCGGAGGGGTCGAGCGCCAGCCCGACCAGCACCGCGACCGCGGCCGCGACCCCGAGCGCGAGGACGCTGGCGAACCGGAGGAGCCACATCGGGAGCGGGCGCGTGAGCGCGACGGCGACGAACCCGCCGCCAGCCACGAGGACGCTGGCGACGAAACTGAGGACGGCGACGACGGTCGTCGCCAGGAGGGTGCGTTCGACGGCGGCGTCGGAGTACCGCGAGATGACGTACGCGAAGATGGCGGGGCCGCCGGCGTTCCCCAACGGGACCGCCTGCTTGAGGAAGACCCCGGCGAGGTAGATGGGGACGAACCGGCCGGCGTCGGGGGCGCCCGGGACCGCACGGACCAGGACGTAGGTCCCGGCGGCGTAGCTCCCGACGGACAGCGACGAGGCGGCGAAGAGGAGCACGACCGTCGGCCCGTCGGCCGCGAGGACGTGCCCGAGCAGCGACTCCCAGCCGACCCCCAGCCCGAGCACCGCGAGGATGACGAGTCCGCCGAGCAGGCCGGCGACGAACTCGCGGTGTTCCATGGCATGGCTGTCGGGCGACCGTCACAAGAGAGTATCGACGCGCCGGCCCGGTGCCCGGTCGATAGGGCGACTGCGCAGGGCGGGGTGGGCCGGGTCGAGAGCCCCTCAGACGTGCTCGGCGAGGAACTCCGCGACCGCGGAGTACGCCTCGATCTTGTTCTCCAGTTTCGAGAGACCGTGGCCCTCGTCCTCGAAGATGAGCTCGCGGACCGGGACGCCCTGTTCGCGGGCCTCCTCGACGATCTGGTGGGCCTCGCTGACCGGGACGCGCGGGTCGTTCTCGCCGTGGATGACGAACAGCGGCGCCTGGATGGCCTCGATGTTGTTGATGGGCGAGATGGACTCGAGGAACTCACGGTCGTGCTCCAGCGAGCCGTACTCGGCCTCGCGGAGCTTGCGCCGCCACTCGCCGGTGTTCTCGAGGAACGTGACGAAGTTCGCGATGCCGACCACGTCGACGCCCGCGGCCCAGAGGTCGGGGTACTCGGTCAGGCACGCGAGCACCATGAACCCGCCGTAGGACCCGCCCATCGCCACCAGCCGGTCGTCGTCGACCGCCGGGTGGTCGTGGAGCCAGTCCACGCAGGCGCGGATGTCCTGCACCGAGTCCATCCGGTTGCGGACGTCGTCGAGGTGCCCGTACTCCTTCCCGTAGCCCGACGAGCCGCGGACGTTCGGCTCGAAGTAGCCGTACCCGCGGTTCAGGAAGTACTGCTTGATGGGGTTGAACGACGGCCGGCGCTGTGACTCCGGGCCGCCGTGGATGGAGACGATGACCGGCGCCGGGCCGTCGTCGTCCTCGGGGAGCGTGAGGAACCCGGGCACGTCCAGCCCGTCGAAGCTCTCGACGTGGACCAGTTCGGGCTCGCGGAACGAGGACTCCGGGATGCCCGCCGTCGCGGCGTAGGTCCAGCGCTCGGTCTCGCCGGTCGTCGTCTCGACGACGTAGACGTTGGTGTTGACCGCGGCGCCCGTGGCCGTCACCGCGAAGCGGTCCGCGTCCGGCCCCCACGAGACCCCGCCGGCGATGCCCTTCGGCAGGTCGGGCGTCGGGTAGGTCTCGTAGCTGGTCGGCCCGGTGAACTCCCCGACCGTCAGCTCGGTGAACCCGTCGACGTTGCGCGAGTAGACGAAGCGCCCGGTGTCCTGGTCGAGCGCGATGCCGTCGACGTTCCAGCCGTCGCCGTCGACGACGGTCTCCAGCTCCAGCGTCTCGAGGTCGAGCCTGGCGAGGTACAGCGTGTCCGACCCGTCGTCCGTGCTGACGTAGAGGGCGTCGCCGTCGGGCGCCCACGTCGCGCTGTAGAACCGGACGTTGCCCTCGTGGGGCGTGACGTGGCGCATGTCGCCGGCCTCCAGGTCGAGCACGTAGAGGTCCTGGTCGAAGTTCGAGTACGCCTGCGAGACGATGAGCCGCGAGTCGTCCGGGCTCCAGCCGCCGACGGTCAGCCAGCCGTCGCCCTCGTGGACCAGCGTCGCGTCGTTCCCGCGCTCGTCCCGGCCCTGGACGTACACGTCGAAGACGCTCTCGTCCCGCCGGTTCGAGGTGAACGCGAAGCGCTCGCCGTCGTGGCTCCAGCCGCCCCAGCGATGCTTCGCGTCGGGGTGTTCGGTCAGGTTCACCTCCTCGCGGCCGTCGCCCGAGAGCCGGTAGAACTGCTGGCGCTCGTTGCCGCCCCGGTCCATCCCGAAGACGAGTTCGTCGCGCTCTGGCGACCACGACGCGAAGGTGACGCGCTCGTCGTAGAAGGTGCGCTGGTCGGGCCAGCCGCCGGGTTCGTCGATGGTCCAGACCTGCGAGACGCCGGTCGTGTCCATCAGGAACGAGAGTCGCTCCCCGTCCGGCGAGAACGAGGCGGACCCGGCACTGCGGATGTGGAGATACCGCTCGATGTCGTAGGACATACACTACCATGCGTCACCACGGCGTTAAGCGGTTGTGGTGTCGGGTGGTCTCGTGGCGTTCTCGGCGGTGACTGCCCGAACGAGTGGGAAAAGGGAGGGATTTTTAATACGTCATGCGGTGCCACTCGATACGAGCAATGCGTATCGCCTTCGTCTCGCTGGAGACAGCCCTGCACTGCGACTACGAGGCGATAGACCGCCTCACGCGGACCGCAGAGCTGCTCGCGGGACGTGGGCACGACGTCGTCTGGTACTGCGCGAAGTGGTGGACCGGAGAGAAGGCGGAGTGGGAGCACGAGGGCGTGCGCTACCGGGGACTCGTCGACGACCTCGACGACACGCGGAAGTTCCGCTACAGCCTGACCGTCGCGCTACCGAAGTTCTCGCCCGACGTGGTCCACGCCGGCGCCATCCCGCCGAGGCAGGTCTCCGCCGCGAGCAAGGGCGCACGCGTCGCCCGCGCACCGCTGATCACCGACTGGTACGGCGACGCCGCGAACGTCCGGCGGACCCACCGGAAGGCGCTGAAGAAGTCCGACGCGGTGGTCACCCCCTCGCGCCTCGTCCAGACCCGCGTCTGGGAACAGGGCCTCGCCGAGGACGAGGTCGAGGTCGTCCCGAACAGCGTCGACATGGACTACATCGAGTCGGTCGACCCGGTGAACGCCGGCGACATCGTCTACTCGCGGAAACTGGACGAGGGCGCGAACCTCGAGTCCGTCCTGCTCGCGCTCGCCGAACTCCGGCAGGTCGACTGGTCCGCCGTCGTGGTCGGCGACGGGCCCGAGCGCGAGAACTACGAGCGACAGGCCCGGGACCTGCGCATCGACGACCGCATCACCTGGCTGGGCGAGTGCGACCGCGAGCAACGCGTCGCCGTCTACAGGGGGGCACACGTCTTCGCCCAGACGGCCCACGAGTGCCTGTTCGCGACCGAACTCCTCTGGGCGCTCGCCTCTGGCTGCATCGGCATCGTGGAGTACCACGCCGACTCGGCGGCCCACGAACTCGTGGAGTTGCGCCAGATGGACGCCGAACGCGGGTTCCGTACCACCAGCGAGCAGGAACTCGCGGACGCCATCAAGGCGGCCGCGGACATGCCGCACAAGACGGTCGACGAGGACTTCGCCGAGTTCGACCACCGTCCCGTCCTCGAACGCTACCTCGACATCTATCGCGAGGAGATGGACGCCGCGGGACTCTTCTGACGGGGTGAGCCACGAGCCATGACCGACGATTCCGGGGACCGCTTCGACGAGGAGACCGCACTCTCGCTGCTCGCCAGCGAGATCCGCGTCGACATCATCCGGGCGCTCGGCGAGGAGACGGTCGACAGCGACGGGCTGGGCTACCTCTCGTACGCCGACTTGCAGCGCCGCGTCGACGTCACCGACTCGGGGCGGTTCAACTACCACCTCGGCGAGTTGCAGGGGACGTTCGTCCGCGAGTACGACCCCGGCTACGGACTGACCACGCAGGGCCGGCTCGCCTTCCAGCACCTCGTCGGCGGTGGCTTCACGACCGACCTGCGCGTGAACGCCTTCCCGGTCGAGCAGTCGTGCTGGGAGTGCGGGAACGACCTCGTCGCGGAGTACGGCTACGGCTGGGAGCGCCCCCTGATGCCGCTGTTCTTCGTGAAGTGCTGGGACTGCCGGGCGGAGTTCGCCCGCACGTACGTCCCGCCGCGGGGCGTCGCGACACGCTCGAAAGCGGAGCTGCTCGTCGCCGCCGACCGCCGCAACCGCATGGAGACGGCCTCGCTCGTCCGCGGCGTCTGTCCGTGGTGTGCCGGCCACGTCGACACGACCGTCCACGAGCGCGACCCTGACGAGTCGCTGCCGGCCTCGGACGACGGGCGCCCCCTGTCGGTGTACTACGAGCACCACTGCGAGTCCTGTACGGGATTCCACTACACGCCCATCGGCGAGACGCTGCGCTACCACGCCGACGTCATCGCCTTCTACGCCGACCACGGCCACGACCTGCACACCATCCCGAAGTGGGAACTCGAGTGGGCCGTCACCGACCACCACCTGACCTGGTACGGGCCGAACCCGTGGGACCTCCGCGTCGAGATACCGCTGGAGGGTGACGTGCTCCGGGCGCGACTCGACGAGGAGGCGACCGTCCTCGCCACCGAAATCGTGTGAGCCTGCTTACCGAAACCGGGTTCGCAGAATCTTCATGTCGCAGACTCCGTTCACGTCGAGTCGCCGATGGCGACCGCTCGCACCACCGTCCTGAAGTACTACGCCTTCCGTGCCGTCACGACGCCCGGGTTCATGTGGCCCGTCTCGGTCCTCTACCTCGTCTCCAACGGCGTCTCCTACGCCACCCTCGCCCTGGGTAGCTCCGCGATGGCGCTGCTGACGGTCCTCGGCGAGGTACCGACCGGCTACGTCGGGGACCGCCTCGGCCGCCGCGACACCATCCGGGTCGCACAGTCACTGTTCGCCCTGTACCCGCTGACGCTGCTGTACGCCCGGGGGCCCGCGACCGTCGTGGCCGCCTACTGCGTCCTCGGCATGGCCGAGACCCTCCAGTCGGGCGCCGGCAGCGCCTTCCTCTACGACGCACTCGACAGCCACGACGACGCGGACCGCTACACCCACGTCGAGGGCCGCGGGACCGCCATCCGGCTCTGGGTCCTCGCCGCGACGATGGTCGCCGGCGGGCTCATGTACGCGGTCGAGCCGATGCTCCCGTTCGTCGCCTCGGCCGGGATGGGCGCCGCCGGATTCCTCATCGCCTCGACGTTCCCCGCGAGCGGCGAGACCCCCGACGGCGACGACGCGCTGCGCGTCCGGGAGGCCATCGACGTGATCCGGTCGGAGCTGCTCACGGCGGACATCAGGCGGTTCATCGCCCTGTTCGCCATCGCGGCCGCCGTCGGCCGGTCGGCCCGGTCGTACTTCCAGCCCATCGCGGTCGACTCGATAACGCCACTGCTCTCGGGGGTCGCCGTCGCCGGCCACGCCCTCCCGGAGACCGCGGTCCTCGGAGTGGCCTACGCCTCCTTCACGGTCTGTGGCGCGCTGGTCAGCGACCACGTCTCGGCCGTCGAATCCGCCCTCGGTCCCATCACGGGCGTCGTCGTGGCGTACGTCCTCGACGCGCTCGCGATGGTCGCGGTGGTCGTGTCGCCACTGTTCGTCCTCCCGATGATGGTGGTCCATCGCGTGGTCGTCACGGTCACGATGCCGCTGCAGAAGAACTACGTGAACCAGCGCATCGGGTCGGCCGGGCGGGCGACCATCCTCTCGACGCTCTCGATGCTCGGCGCGCTGGCGCGGGCTCCCATCGGGTTGGCCGCGGGCGTGGGTGCCGACCGGTTCGGCCCCGCGCTCGCGGTCGGCAGCCTCGGGCTCCTGTTGCTCGTCGCGACGCTGGCCGTGAAGGTCGGCGGCACGGGTAGTGGGTCGACAGCAGAGAACGGGACTGTCGCAGACTGAGACGGCAGCGACCGCCCGGGTCAGGCCGCCTGCGCGAGCACGACCATGGACTCGCCACCGTCGGTGAGGACCTCCAGAACCGGCTCGAACCGGGCGACGTCCAGGTCGTCGTACCCCGTCTCGGCCGCCAGACTGGTCAGGAGGTAGCCGTTCGGGCGGAGCACCCGCCGGTACTCGAGCAGTCGGTCGGGTGTCGGCGTCGCCGCGACGACGGCGTCGAGCGTGCAGGTGTCGCCGGGTGGGACCTGCGCGTCGTCGCCGGCGTGGGTCCGGTAGGTCTCCAGGAGGTCCATCCCCCCGAGCGTGTCGTCGGTCGGGCCGAGCAGAAGCTCCGCGTCGGGAGCCAGGACCGCCTGCAGGGCCGCCGCCATCGAGCCCGGACCGGCAGGGTCGAGACGCGTGACCGTCTGGTCGTGGTCTGTCGAGTTCGGGTCCTCCAGCGCGTCGCGAGGGGGCGTGGTCGCCATGGTAGAGTGACACGACCACCCGTCCCATCCCCCTTCTCCTTAATCTATTAGGCTCGGTGCTCTGCAGGGAGGAATCGCTGGGGTTGCGGACAGGCGGGTCGGCCGATGGGACGCTCTCGGTCGGTTCCCGTCGCGGCGACCCGCACACCAGCCTCGACCGACGACGGGTCGGTTCTCAGGAGATGGCGGGACTGGCCGCGGTCTCGAATAAAAAGGATTGCCTCCGGTGGGTCGGTGAGTCGGGTGGACAGGTTACGACGAGAACGAGTCGGGGTCGTTGGCCGCCTTCGCGACGCGGACCGCGGCGACGTTCTCCTGTACGTCGTGGACGCGGACGATGTCGGCACCGCGGTCGGCCGCGATGGCCGTCGCGGCGACGGTGGCGTGCCCGCGCTCGTCCGCGTCGCGGCCGACGTAGCCGAACATCGACTTGTGGGAGTGGCCGACGAGGACGGGACAGCCCAGCGCACGGAACTCGTCGATGCGCCCGAGCAGGTCGAAGGATTCGGCGGCGGTCTTCCCGAAGCCGACGCCGGGGTCGACGATGATCTGCTCGCGGTCGAGGCCGGCCTTCTCGGCCAGCAGGACCTGCTCTCTGAGCTGGTCGATGACGTCGTCGACCACGTCGTCGTACTCGATGTCGTTGTCGGGGTCGACCGGCGTGTCGATGCTGTGCATGACGACGATGGGCACGTCGAACTCGGCGGCGACGAAGCGCATCTCGGGGTCCTCGAGCCCGGACACGTCGTTGAGCACGTCCGCGCCGGCCGCCAGGGCCGCGCGGGCCACCGCGGCCTTCCGGGTGTCGACCGAGATGGTCGTCTCGATACCGGCGTCGCGGATGGCCTCGATGGCCGGGACGACCCGGTCGATCTCGTCGGCGACGGTGACCACCTCGGCGCCGGGGCGGGTGGACTCCCCGCCGATGTCGATGATGTCGACGCCCGCGTCGACCATCTCCTCGGCGTGGGCGACGGCCGCGTCGACGGCGTCGTACTCGCCGCCGTCGTGGAAGGAGTCCGGCGTGACGTTCAGGATGCCCATGACGGCGGTGCCGTCCTGCCAGGGGTACTCCGTCGGGGTGTCGGGTTGCTGGATGTCGAGTGCCTCGCGGAGTTCGCCGGCGAACTGGGCGAGGCCGTACGGTTGGCCGTCGAGCTTGTCGGTGAGGCGCTTGAACTGCGAGAGGGTGCCCATCAGCACGACGTCGAGGCGCTCGCCCTCGTTCTCCAGCCCGGAGACGGCGCACTCGCCGCCGAGGCTGAGCATCTCCTCCTTGAGGTAGGAGGCCTGGCGCTTCTGGACGCGGGTCTTGAGCACCCGGTGGACGCCCTTGCCGCGCATCCGCCAGATGCCGCCCTCGGTGACGCTCGCGGATTCGAGCGCGTCGCGGGCGTCGTCGAGGTCGCGGACCGTCTTGGGAATCTCGACGCGGGTCCAGCGCGTCCGGGCCTCGGCGACGGTGAACAGCGACCCGGTGACGAGCACGCAGTCGTCCGCGTCGGCGGCCTCCAGCGCGCGGTCGAGCGCGGTGTCGACCGACGTCCTGACGGTGCGGTCGGCGACGCCCGCGTCCTCGAAGACGCGGGCGAGGACCGCCGAGTCCTCGGCGCGGTCGAGGTTCGGCTCGCAGGTGTACACCGCGTCGGGCGTCGGGAGGGCCGCGGCCATCTCGGCGTGGTCCTTGTCGTGCATCGCGCCGAAGACGAGGTGGAGGTCGTCGTAGTCGAACTCGTCGAGGACGGTGGCGAGCTTCTCGCAGGCCCCTGGGTTGTGTGCCCCGTCGAGGACCGTCAGTGGGGCCTCCGAAAGCACCTCGAACCGACCCGGCCAGTGGGCGTTCCGGAGCCCGCGAGCCAGCGTCTCCGCGTCCACGTCGGCGACCTGTTGGGCGAGGGTGGCCGCGATGCCGGCGTTGACCGCCTGGAACTCACCGAGGACGGGGATGCGCGTCTCGACGCGCCAGTCCGGGCCGTCGAGGACGATACCCGCCTCGGCACCGTCGACGCGGCCCTCGTAGGTGGTCTCGACCTCGCCGTCGGGCCCGACCGTGACGACCTCGCCCGCCTGCTTCCGCACGGCGTCGAGGGCGTCGCCAGTCGTGCCCGTGACGAGCGGGGCGTCGTCGGGGGCGACGTGGGCCTTGTCCGTGGCGATCTCCTCGATGGTGTCGCCGAGGACGCTGGTGTGTTCGAGCGTGACGCTCGTGACCGCGCTGGCGACCGGGTCGACGACGCTCGTCGCGTCGTACTTCCCGCCGATGCCGACCTCGAGGACGGCCACGTCGACCTCCTGGCGGTCGAAGTACCAGAGCGCGATGGCGGTCATCGTCTCGAAGAAGGTGGGGGATTCGCCGGCCGCACCGCGCTCGGTGAGGTAGGGCTGGACCGTCTCGACGAACTCGGTCAGCGCGTTCCGGGTGACCTTGCGGCCGTCGACCCGGACCCGCTCTCGCACGTCCTCGAAGTGCGGCGAGGTGTACAGTCCGACCGTCCGGTCGGTCCCGCGGAGGACCGACTCGACCATGCGGGCGGTACTGCCCTTCCCGTTCGACCCCGCGATCTGGACGACGGTGAGGCCCTCGTGCGGGTCGCCGAGGTGTGCGAGGAGGTCCGCGGTCGACTCGGTGCCGGGACGGGGTCCGTACCGGCGCAGGTCGAAGAGCGCGTTCGCGGCCTCGTGGTACTGCATATCCGATGGTCCGAGGCTGCCCGCTTTAGCCTGTCGAACTGGAGAGGGCGGGCGAACCCCACCGCCGACCCGCGACCGTCCCGCCAGCAGTCATGTAATATCGTACATACGAACGACCTCCTTGCACCTGTTTCGAGGCCGGGAGAATCCGCACAAACTCGCGCATGCGCCCGTTTTCCGGCGGACGAACGGAGACTGAAAATCATTTTTCAGTATGATGAACCTATAAGGTGTGGTGTACACAACGACGCCACATGGACCGACGACGGTTCCTCGCCCTCGCAGCCGGTGCCTCCAGTGCCACCGCCGGCTGCCTCGACGCCCTCACCCAGAACCCCGGGACAGGCCCACCCGGTGCCGGTGGCCCGACGGACGGGACGACCACGAACGGCCGGACCGTCCGGCCCACCACCAGGGTCGTCTCGACGAGCATCGGGACGGCGGCCACCGTGGACGGTATCGCCGCCACCGTCACCGCCGCCGGTGTCTGGCGCCGGACGGTCCGGGCCGACGACGACGGTGCGGTCGCCGCCGCCCCCGACCGGCAGTACCTCGTGTTCCACCTCGCCACGGAGCACGTCGAGACGACCACGACCGAGTCCGGGACCACCTCCACGGCACAGACTCAGTCCACGACGCAGCCCCAGTCCACGACGCAGCCGGACACCGCGACCGAGCAGCCGCCCGACCCGACCGACCTCTCCCTGGCACTCTCGCTCGGCGGCGTGACCTACACCCGGGTCTTCCCGACGGAGGTCCACGAGGCCGGTCGTGTCTCCTTCGCCGTCCCCGTCCCGACCGACATCGACCCCGCGACCGGCGCGGTGACGTGGTACGCCGAGAACGGGACCACGGTCCGCTGGGCGCTCTCGGACGGCCACTTCGACCAGCTCGACCGGACGCCCCAGTTCGTCCTCGACTCGTTCGCGGTCGAGCCGGGCCCCGGCCAGCTCCCCGTCCGGCTCACAGTGAGCAACCAGGGCTCCCGCGCCGGACGGTTCCTCGCCAGCCTGCGGACCGACGGGACCCCCCACGGCGAGCGGATATCCTTCGGCGTGCCACTGGACGAGACGGTCACCTACCGGACCAGCGCGCCGGTCCCACGGGATGGCCGGGAGAAGGCCACCGTCCTCCTGCAGTGGGGCGACACCGTCCACGAACGGACGGTCGAGCGCTGAGGCGCCGGCTGACCGACCCTGTATTGTCGTGCACCCGATTGACAGCGAACCCTGTGGTCTGTGGAAACATGGCACTCGACTACGACCACGAACGCGAGAGCTTCGAGTGGGACATCCCGGCCGACTACTCCCTCCCGGCCGTCGCCGAGGAGCACGCCGACGCCATCGGCGACCGGATCGCGGTCCACTTCCGCGACGAGGCGGGGACAGAGGCCTCGCGGACCTACGCCGAGGTCCGGGACGACATGAACCGGTTCGCCACCGCGCTCGCCGAACTGGGGGTGGACGAGGGTGACCGCGTCATGCACCTCATGCCGCGACACCCCGACATCTTCGCCATCCAGCTCGGGGCGGCCAAGCGCGGCGCGCTCCTCGTGCCCTGTTCCTCGATGCTCAAGCCGAAGGACATCCGCTTTCGGGCGACCGACTGCGAGGCGACGACGGTGGTCTGTCACGCCGACCTGACCGAGATGGTCGACGAGGTGGTCGCGGACACGCCCATCGAGAACCGTATCGTCGTGGGGGACGCCGTCGAGGGCTGGGAGCGCTTCGACGACCTCGTGGCCGGCAAGCCCATCGAGCACGAGGGGCCGACGCTCGGCCCGCAGGACCCGCTCTCCATCAACTACACCTCGGGGACGACCGGCCAGCCAAAGCCCGTCCTCCACCGCCACCGCTGGACCTACGCGTTCAACCGGGTCAACGCCCGGTACTGGTGGGGCATCGACGACGACACCGACCTCGACGACGAACTGCTCTGGGCGACCACCGGCACCGGCTGGGCGAAGTGGTTCTGGAGCCCCATCGGCGTCGCCTTCACCAGCGGCGCGACCCAGTTGCTCTACCAGGGCGAGTTCGACCCCGCGACGTTCCTCGACGTGCTCGAACGCGAGGGCGTCACGAAGCTCTGTGCGGTCCCGACCCAGTACCGCATGTTCGCCCAGGAGGACCTCTCGCAGTGGGACCTCTCCCTGCGCGACGCGCTCTCCGCCGGCGAACCGCTCAACCGCGAACCCATCGAGGCCTTCGAACAGGAGGTCGGCGTCACCCCGCGTGACGGTTACGGCCAGACCGAGACGGTCGCGCTCGTCACGAACTACCCCGGCATCGACGTGAAGCCGGGCAGCATGGGCAGGCCCGCCCCCGGCATGGGCACGACCATCATCGACACGCAGGAGGAGGTCGAGGTCGACACCGGCGAGATCGGCGAGATAGCCGTCCCCGTCGACTGCCCGGGCATCTTCGACGGCTACTACGAGAAGCCCCACCTCGACGAGCAGACGTTCTCCGGCGACTACTACCGCACCGGCGACCTCGCCTCCCGCGACGCGGACGGCTACTTCTTCTTCGAGGGGCGGGCCGACGACATCATCATCTCGGCCGGCTACCGCATCGGCCCCTTCGAGGTCGAGGACGCGCTGGTGGCCCACGAGGCCGTCACCGAGGCCGCCGCGGTCGGCAGCCCCCACGACGAGCGCGGGCAGGTGGTGAAGGCCTACGTGGTCCTCGCAGAGGGCCACGAGGGCAGCGAGGACCTGATCGCGGAGATACAGGACTTCGTGAAGGAGGAGACGGCACCGTACAAGTACCCCCGCAGAATCGAGTTCGTCGACGAACTGCCGAAGACCTCCAGTGGGAAGATACGGCGCATCGAGTTGCGCGAGGAGGAACAGGCCGCGTTCGGGGAGTGACCGGGTAGCCGGTCCCCGTCTCGTCGCGGTCCGCCGTCTCCGCCGACCCTGCAACCGCTCTTTCACCTTGCTGAAAGCACTTATCAGTCCGCCTGAAACTCGTGGCTATGCACAGACGTCGTTTCCTCGCCGCGACCGCGGCAGCCCTCCCCGCGACCAGCGCTGGCTGTCTCGCCGGTGGCGGGCCGGGGACGAGCACCGACCGGGAGCCGACCGACCGCGTCACGGACCCGACCGCGACGACCCCGGAGCCGACCAGCACCTCCGAGACAGAGGGACCGGGCTACAGCATCGACGTCGAGGATGTCGCCGTCTCCCGCCGGACGACCACCATCCAGAGTGGCGCCCACGTCGACGTGGCCGCCGACCCAGAAGAACAGTACGTCGTCGCAGACGTCGCGGTCGCGCCGCACGTCGACGGCGAGACGACGGTCGACCCGCCCGCCCCTGCTGACCTCCGGTTCGTCGCCACGCTCGACGGCGACGAGTACCGGCGCGCCTTCGCGACCGAGTTCGGTGGCGGACGCAGGACCCGGATGGCCGTCCCGGTCCCGACCGGCATCGACCCCGACGAGGGGGCCCTGGCGGTCGGTCCCGGCGGTGGTGGTGGCGTCTCGCACCAGTTCACCCCAGAACAGCTCGACCGCATCGCCCGCGTCCCGCGGTTCTCGCTCGACTCGTTCGCGCTCGAGGCCGGGAACGCGACCGTCCGGGCGACGCTCGCGGTCTCGAACGAGGGCGACCGCGACGGCCGGTTCCTGGCCGAACTCGGGACGGACTACATCAGCGACACGCCCGAGGTCGCGTTCGCGGTGCCCGCCGGCGAGACCGTGACCCGCGAGGAGAGCGTCCCCATCCACGCCGAGGACGCCGACGAGGTCACGGTCGTCCTCGGGTGGGGCAGCACCTACCACCGGAAGACGGTCGAGCTGTGAGTTCCGGGCCGCGGCCGTCGCCCGGACCGACTCAGTGCACCCGGCCCTGCAGCCAGAACACGCCCTCCACGTCGTCGCCCTTCTCCGGTTCGAAGTCGCCACAGAGCCGCTTCGCGGCGTAGAGCATGACCTGGTACTCGGTCCCGTCGTCGCCCCGGAACAGCGGCACCCGCATCCGGTACACCGTGCTACCCTGGAACTCGACCTCGGTGACGGTCTCGACCGTCGTCTGGAAGATGTAGTCGTCCACGTCGCCGCCCTCGAACGGGACGAAGCCGGCCATCCCGGCCGTGGAGAACTCGTTACCGTCCTCGTCGGTGAGCGTCTCCGCCTCGGCGGGGTTCAGGTCGTACGCCAGCGCCGCGAGTTCGACCTGTCGCTCGCCGCCGAAGTAATCCTCCTCGTGCTCCCACGTGTTCGTCGCGAAGAAGGAGGCGGTCGCGTCGCCCAGCTCGCCCGAGAGCTGTGCCTCGGCCCCGTTCGCCCACGGGATCAACTGGGTGATGGTCACGTCGTGGCTGATGCCCTCGGCGACGGGATAGCCGGACCAGATCTCGCCGTCCTCGCTGGCGATGGTCAGCGTCGAGAGCGCCCCGGGGCCGCCCCGGTAGCCGACGACCGTCTCGCCGTCGACCAGCCGGCCCTCGGTCGCGGTCCCCGACTCGACCGCGCCCATGATGGCCTGCATGATGGCGTCGTCGCCCGCGACCACGGTGTCCCAGTGGCTCCCGTGGCTCCCGCTCTTGGCGTCCTCGCGGGCGACGTTCACGCCACCCCGCCCCCGGCCCTCGGGGTCGGCCCGTGGGTCCAGCGTCGCCTCGGCGTCCTCGTGCCCCGCCGCGGGGCCGACCGCCTCACCACCCGTCGATTCGTCGTCGCTCCCCCCGAAGAGATCTCGCAACCGGTCGAACAGTCCCATAGGCTAGCAGAATCGCCCGACCGTGGAATGTCTTGCCCTCGGCGGCGGGCGGTTCCCGCGTTCTTCGCGCGCCTACTGCGACTCCCGCTCCAGATTGCGGTACTCGCGGTCGTGTTCCGCGTCGTCCAGCAGCGCGTCGAGGTCGTTCCGGAACTCCCGGTTGTCGAAGCCCTCCTCGTCCTCGTAGAGGCGCTGGAGTTCGCGCTCGAACTCCGAATCGGAGAGGTCGCCGTCGACGTACCGCTCGGTCAGCGCCTCGCGCTTCTCCGCCAGCGTCGGCTCCGGCGGCGCGAGCCACTCCGAGACACCGTACTTGCGCGCCTCCGGCACCGCGTACTCCACGAGCGACGCGGCCTGGGAGAGCCGCTGGCTGTGCAGGCTCGGCATCGACACCTGGCTGACGGCGACGACCAGCAGCCAGACCACCCAGACGACCGAGAGCAGCGTGAGGAGGAGGGTGCCGACGACCCAGGGCGCGACCGCCCCGACGAAGGCGAACAGGCTTCCGGCGGTGCCGAGCGCCGCGACCGCCTGCAACAGCCCCCACGCGGAGACCCCGACGAGGGCGAACAGGGTCAGGACGAGCATGGCCAGGAGTGCCTTGACCTTCCGACTGGAGAGCAGACCCATTGACGGTGATTCCTACGTCGGGAGCGTACTTCAAAACGCAAGGTTGCTGCGTCGGGTCCGGGTGGTCTCGTGTGGCGATTCGAGAGGGAACGACGAGAGGTGTGACTGGCAGTGCGAGTGTGCTTGGTGACGACGACGAGAGGTGTGACTGGCAGTGCGAGTGTGCTTGGTGACGACGACGAGACGACTCGCGCTGGCGTCGATGACCGCGACCGCACCGCAACCACCCCGCACCACACCCTCCCCAGCCGATTCCGTTCCTCGCTCCGCGTTGCTCCGCTCCGGTACTCATCCCTCGCGCGGCGTCTGACAGGAGCCTCACTGCGTTCGGCATCCTGTCGGCGCGCGCCAGAACGAGAACGTAGAAATCGCGCCTCGGGACTTCAGTCGTGGCGGAAGCACCTGGTCCCGGTCATGACCATCGTCATGCCGAGTTCGTCGGCGGCCGCGATGACCTTGTCGTCGTTCTTCGAGCCACCGGGCTGGATGACGGCCTCGACGCCGGCTTCGGCGGCCTTCTCGACCGCGTCCGGGAACGGGAAGAAGGCGTCGCTGCCCATCACGGCGCCATCGGCGGACTTGCCTTCGGCGTCGCGCTCGGCCTTCATCGCGGCGATCTCGACGGCGTCGACGCGAGAGACCTGGCCGACGCCCAGACCCACGGTCTCGGTGTCCTTCGCGAACACGATACCGTTGGACTTGACGTGCTTCTGGACCTTCCACGCGAACAGCATCGACTCGATCTCCTCCTCGGTGGGTTCGCGCTCGGTGACGACCTCGAGGTCGTCGCGGGTGACCTCGTCGAGGTCGCGCTCCTGCACGAGGCGACCGCCGACGAGTTCCTTGCTGGTGAACGTCTCCGTGACCGCTCCCAGCGGGCCGACGTCGAGCACGCGCAGGTTCTTCTTCTCGGTGAGGGTGTCGAGCGCCTCGTCGGTGTAGCCGGGAGCGACGACGACCTCTTTGAAGGAGTCGGTGATGAGTTCGGCCGTCTCGGCGTCGCACTCGCGGTTGAGCGCGACGATGCCGCCGAAGGCGGACTTCGCGTCCGTCGCGAGCGCGTCCGCGTACGCTTCGCTCAGGGTATCGGCGGTGGCGCAGCCGGCCGGGTTGGTGTGCTTGATGACGGCGGCGGCGGGTTCGTCGAACTCCTTGATGAGGTTCAGGGCGCCGTCGGCGTCGTTGTAGTTGTTGTAGCTGAGTGCCTTCGCGCCCTCGTTGAGCTGCTCGGCGTGGACGACGCTTGCCTCCTCGCAGGTGTTATCTGCATACAAGGCGGCGTCCTGGTGGGGGTTCTCGCCGTAGCGGAGGTCGGCGTGGCGGTCCTCGGTGACGACCCGGCGCTGGGGCAGGTCGGCGGCCTCGTCGCCCTCGACGGAGACCTCGTTGGTGTCCCAGTCGACGGTGAGGCGGTCCTCGGCGAACCACTTGACTGCGCGGGGGTACGCCTTGAACTCGCCCTCGTAGAGCACGCGCTCCTTGAGCGAATCTCTGTCGTCGCCCTCGTAGACGGGGACGGGTTCCTGCGTGACGATGGGGCCGCCGTCGACCTCGCCGGCGACGACGTTCCCCTCTTCGTCCACCGCGTTCGTCACGGCGTGGACCGTACAGCCGACGGTCTTGACGCCCGCGTCGAGCGCGTCGCCCCAGGCGTCCATGCCGGGGAACGACGGGAGCAGGCTCGGGTGGACGTTCAGCGTCAGGGGCATCTCGTCGAGGAAGGTCTCCGAGAGCACGCGCATGTAGCCGTCGAGGCAGACGAGGTCGAAGTCGTATTCCGAGAGGGCGTCGACCACGCGCGCCTCGTGCTCGCGTCGGCTCTCGCCCTCCGTCTTCGGGACCGCCTCGGTGGCGATGCCGCGCTCTGCGGCGTCGGCGAGGACCGGGGCGTCCTCGTCGTTCGTCAGGACGACGGCGAGCTCCGCGCCGCCCGGTGTGAGGTCGTCGATGTGCAGGAGATTGCGACCGCGGTTCCCGGCGAGGCCGGCGATGCGTGTCATACGAGAACGGCGTGGTGCATGCAGGAAAGTAGTTGCGGTTGCGAGCGAAGAAGTATGCACGGGCCTGCATATTTTGCCGAATCGCAGGCCAGATTGCGGCCGTCCTGTGCACGAACGCGGATTGTTCCGACAGGCTTTTGCGACCCGCCCCGGCAGTGTCGTCCATGCCGAATCCGCTCTCTGCCGTCTCGCCGCTCGACGGCCGCTACGCCGGTCGCACCCGACCCCTCGCACCCTACGCCAGCGAGTCCGCGCTGATGCGCGCTCGCGTGCAGGTCGAGGTCGAGTACCTCGTCGCGCTCGCCGACCTCGACGCGACACCGCTGTCCATCGACGCCGAGCAGCGCGCCGAGTTGCGCTCGCTCTACGAGGACTGGGACGAGGAGGACGCTGACCTCGTGAAGACCATCGAGACCGACGGCTACGGCGAGTTCAGCGCCACGAACCACGACGTGAAGGCGGTGGAGTACTACGTCCGCCTGAACCTGCCGGAGGGCCTCGACGCCGCCCAGTGGATCCACTTCGGGCTCACCAGCGAGGACGTGAACAACCTCGCACACCGCCTGCTCGTCTCGGGCGCGGTCGAGGAGGTCCTGCTCCCCGAACTCGACGCCCTCGTGGACCAGCTCACCGAGATGGCCCGGGAGTACCGCGACCTGCCGATGCTCGCACACACCCACGGCCAGCCCGCGACGCCGACGACCTGGGGCAAGGAGGTCGCGGTGTACGCGGCCCGGCTCGGTCGGACCCGGGCCCGGCTGGCGGGCGCCGTGGACTCCCTCGCCGGCAAGCTCGGCGGTGCCTCCGGCACCTACGCCGCCCACGTCGCGGCCTATCCCGACGTGGACTGGCGCGCCTTCGCCCGCGAGTTCGTCACCGACCTGGGCCTCTCGTTCTCCCCGGTCACCACGCAGGTCAACCCCTGTGACGACCTCGCCGAGGTGTTCGACGCGGCCCGCGGCGTCAACAACGTCCTGCTCGACATGGACCGCGACATGTGGCTCTACGTCTCGAAGCGCTACCTCGGGCAGGAGGCCGTCGAGGGCGAGACCGGCTCCTCGACCATGCCGCACAAGGTCAACCCCATCGACTTCGAGAACAGCGAGGGCAACCTCTCGAAGGCGAACGCCGACCTCACCTTCCTCGCGGACTACGTCACGACCTCGCGCCTCCAGCGCGACCTCTCCGATTCGACGGTCAAGCGCAACATCGGCGCCGCCTTCGCGCACTGCCTCATCGGCTACACCAAGGCCCAGAACGGGCTCGGGAAGGTCGTCCCGAACGAGCAGGTCATGCGCGAGGACCTGCACGAGACGCCGGAAATCATCGGGGAAGCGGTGCAGACCATCCTCCGGCGAGAGGGCGACACGGCGGCCTACGAGCGCGTGAAGGAACTCACCCGGGGCAAGCGCGTCACCATCGAGGACTTCTACGACCTCTTCGACGACCTCGACGTCAGCGAGGACGTGCGCGAGGAGCTGAAGGCGCTGACGCCGGAGGGTTACGTCGGCGTCGGGGCAGACCTCGTGGACGAGCTGGAGTGAGGACGCGTCGGAGTGGCCGCCGAGGCCGCCACGACTACTCGGTCAACCCCCTCGCCACCGCCCGAATCACCAGATCGCGCGTCTCCGGGTAGAGGTCCGCCCCGATGTCCTCCTGGTGCAGGGTGAGAAACGACACGGACCGGATGGCGTTCGCGACGACCTTCGGGTTCGGGCCCTCGACCTCGCCCGCCTCGTACCACGCCTCGACGTATGGCAGGAAGTACGCCAGGGACTCCTCGCGGTCCTCGCGCAGGTCCTCCTCGGTGTGGTAGTCCCGGAGCATCTGCAGCTCCTGTGGCTCGACGAGCAGCCGGCGCACCAGCGGGTTCGTCTCTATCTCGTCCATCAGTTCGGTCAGGAACCCGACGATGGCCGCCTCGGGGTCGTCGTGCTCCTCGAAGGGCGCGATGATGCGCGGGAGCATCTCCTCGCCCTCGCGTTCGAGGATCTCGACGTAGAGCGCCTCCTTCGAGTCGAAGAACTGGTAGAAGGTGCTGGTGGCGATACCGACCGGGTCGGTGAGGTCCGCGATGGTCGTCTTCTTCAGGCCGTAGTGGCTGAACAGCTCGCGGCCCTCCGCGACCAGTCGCTCGCGGATGCGCTCGCGTTCGGCGTCGCTGAACCCCCCGCTCATGCGATGTCCTTCCGGCGGAAGAACTCGCGGCTCACGAGCACCAGCACGACGGTCGCGGCGAGCAGGATGCCGGCGCCGACGAGGTCGTAGCTGCTGTCGACGAGGATGGCCGCGGGGTCGTAGTAGTGCATCGGGGCGAGGTAGCCCAGTGCCGCCAGCGAGGTGTCCGCGACGACCGCGTCCACGAGGAACATCGCGAAGACGATGCCGACCGCGACGCGCTGGGCGATGGAGGCCCGGTCGAAGACGACCGAGGCGACGATACCGATGCCGGCACACGCCAGCAGGTACGGAATCGAGAGCGCGTGGGCGGCGAGCACGTCGACCATCGCGATCTCCTCGCCGATGGCGAGCGTCCCGACGAACACCACGACGGGCAAGAGCGCGTTCGCGACGACCAGCGGGACCGCCAGCGACGCGAACTTCTCCAGCAGCACCTGGCTGCGCGAGACCGGTAACGACAGCGTCATGTCCATCTTCTCGGTCTCCACGTCGCCAGCGACCAGGCTGGCCGCGGCGTACGCGAAGTACAGCCCGAGCAGGATGACCCAGGCGAACGCGTAGAGTTGCGTGGCGAGGAAGCCCTCGATGGTGTTCATCGTCCGGATGCCGAACGCCTCGCGCATCGCGGGCGGGTAGCTGTTGATGATGTCGTCGAGGTTCGCGGCCTCCGTGATGGAGGGGAACATCGCGACGTACAGGGCGGTCAACAGGGCGATACCGACCGACATGGCGAGTGCGCCCTTCAGTCGTTTCCGGCCGTCGTAGCGTGCGATCTCAAACATCGTCGTCACCGTAGAACCGCATGAACACGTCTTCGAGTGGTGCCTCCTCCACGTCAAGTTCGAGCAGGTCGTAGCCGTCGACGAGGTCGACGAGGTCGTTCACGTCGCCCGTGAAGGTGAACGTGAGTTCCGTGGCGGTGGCGACCTCACCGCCGCCGTCACCGACGACCGCCTCGCTGGCGACGCGTTCGAGGGGTCGGACCGTGAGGTCGTGGATTCCGTCGAGTGCGATGGACTCGGCGTCGACCTCGCCGGCGACCCGGACGAGGACCGACTTGCCCGAGCGCCCGAGCAGGTCGGCGACGGTCTCGACGGTCACCATGCGACCCTCGCGGATGATGCCGACGCGGTCGCAGATCTGGCGGACCTCGCCGAGGACGTGCGAGGAGAGGAACACGGTGGTCCCGCGCTCCTTCTCGGCGCGGACGAACTCGTTGAAGCGCTGTTGCATCAGCGGGTCCAGCCCGGAGGTCGGCTCGTCCATGATGACGAGGTCGGGGTCGTGCATGAACGCCTGGACGAGCCCGAGCTTCTGCTTGTTCCCGGTCGAGTACTCGCGGACCTTGCGGTCGAGGGGCGGGTCGAATATCTCGAGCAGGTCGTCGCGGCGGCTGTCGCCCTTGATGCTGGCGTGCAGGTCGAGTATCTGTCGCCCCGTCGACTGCGCGTCGAAGCCGGGGTTCGCCGGCAGGTAGCCGATGCGCTGCTTGGCCTCGATGAGGGCCGCTTCGTCGCGTACGTCGGCGCCGAGGAGCGTGGCGGTCCCGGCCGTGGGTGACTGGAACCCCATCAGGGTCCGGATGGTGGTCGTCTTGCCGGCCCCGTTGGGACCGAGATACCCGAAGACCTCGCCCTCCGCCACGGAGAACGAGACGTCGTCGTTGGCGAGTACCTCGCCGTAGTCCTTGGTCAGGCCGGACACCGTTATCGCGCTCATCACTCGACGATACGCAAAATGAACTCATAAATATTTGGTTCACAAATTTTTGAGCCGCCTCGCGGCCGTTCTCGGCCGTACTGACGACGTGACCGGCAGACCGGTCCACCAACAGACACTTGTGAATGTGCATAGAAGCCCGGGGCATGGCCCGCTCTCCAGACCCCGCGCCCTCCACCAGCGCCTCCGCCAGCGACGCCGGGTCGGCCACCGGCGAGTCCGACTCGCCAGCCACCGACGCCGGCGAGCACCCGCCAGACCCCGGCTGCCCGAAGTGCGATAGCGAGTCCGTCACCACGAGCCAGGTGTCCACGACCGGCTCCGGGCTCGCCCGGTTCTTCGACATCAAGACCCGGCAGTTCCACGTCGTCACCTGCGAGTACTGCGGCTACTCGGAGTTCTACGACGAGGCACAGGCCGACGAAGGGACCGGCATCGACGCCTTCCTCGGCCGCCCAGAGGCGGGAACCCGATAGTCGTCGGGCGCCTACAGTACCACGTGAACTCCGGGTCGACCGCGGCTGGCTCCCGACGCGGCATCGCAGGTACGCCGAGCCGGCGCTTCGCGCTCTTCTTCCTCGGCGTCGTCCTGCTGACGCTCGCGGCCGTCCTCACCATCGGCGCCATCCGGGTCGCCCTCGTCTACGACGGGACCGCCGAGGCACCCGAGGCCCGCTGGAGCATCGACCGGACCGACCTCACCGCGGCCGACCGCGCGGCCATCGACCGCGCCATCGCGGGCGAACGCATCGTCTACGAGAGCCCCGAGGCCGCGCCCGGGCCGGGCCGCGGGTCGCTGGCCGTCTACGACGCCGAGGCGAACACCTGGCACGTCTTCAGGCGACGCGTCTACGTCGACTTCGGGACGACGTTCGGCCAGGGCGCCGCCCTCTCCGCCATCACCGGGCTCGCCTGCCTGCTCCTGCCCGTGGTCCGACAGGTCCGGGACTGACCCGCACCGCCGAAACTGAAACGGCGACTGTACCCTCGCCAACCGTTAACATACTACGACAGAGATATCGAACAGATGCCACGCTCCAGTACGAGCACCCGTGCTGCCGACGGCCGCACCTGGCGGGTCCTCGGTGTCCTCCTGCTGCTCGGTCTGGCGCTCGTCTGCCTCGGCGCCGCCCCCGCGACGGCGGCCGAAGCCACAGAGACAGACGAACACGTCTCGGTCTACGAGGCCGGGAACGCCTCCGTCGCGGACGCCGCGGCCATCCAGCAGGCCATCACCGACGGGACGCTCGAACCCGCAGACCGCATCGTCGCCGGTGACACGCTGGTCGTCACCATCTCGTCGGACCGTCTCGCCGACACGATGAACGAGTCCACCGGCTCGGAGACGGCCCAGTTCTTCGCGGCGCTGGACGGCGACGCCGAGTTCCGCATCGTCCAGACGAACCCCACGCCGCAGAAACAACGGAAGGCGGCGGTCCTCACCCCGGCGAACGTGACCGTCTACCGCGACGGCGCGACCGTCTACGCGGTCGTCGACACCGGTGCGCTGGACTTCGTCTACCGCGAGGCCGAGACCGACGCGGACATCTACCCCGGCGAGCGATTCGCCGTCCAGTTCGGGTACGACCTCCCCGACGAGTGGTCGCGGGCGACCACCCCGGACAGCCCCATCGTCGAGTTCGCCGACCCCGAGGAACTGACGACGACCGACGCCACGACGACCCGTCCGACCGCCGGGACCACCAGTCAGGCCACGACCACCACGACAACCACCAGCCGTGCCACGACCTCCAGCCGGGCCACGACCACCACGACAGCAGCCAGTGACACCGACGACGGCCCGGTTCCGGGTTTCGGTGTCACGGCCGGCGGCCTCGCAGCTCTCGCGGCCGCGGTGCTCTGGGCGCGGCGAAGTGAGCGGTGAGAACAGCAGGTATCAGGACAGGAGCGTCGCGATGGCGTCGGTCACCGCCTCGGCGGCGCGGTCGACCTCCGCGATGCGCACGTACTCCTGTGGCGAGTGCGCGACCGCGCCGTCCTCGTCCGCGAGCACGCCGGGCCCGAACACCACGGTCGGGGCCAACTTCGCGAAGTAGGAGGCCTCGGTCGCGGCCGTGAAGTGCCGCGTCTCGGCGTCGGCCGCCTCGGACAGCGCCTGCACCACGGCGCTGTCCTCGTCGGTGTCCCACGCCTCGAGGAACGGGGTGTCCCGGTCGGTGAGCGCGAACTCCACGCCGACCTCGGACGGGACGTACTCGCGGAGGTGTTCGGTCAGCGCCGCGTGGAACCCGTCGGCGGTCTCCGGCGGGACGCTCCGGCGGTCGACCACGATGCTGGTCGACGCGGGCACCTGGTTGGTCGCGGTGCCGCCCTCGACCATCGTCGGCGTGAGCGTCGGGCCACCGAGTTGCGGGTGGACCGGCGGCGCGTCGGGTCGCTCGTCGAACGTCGCGATGGCGTCGATGACCGCCCGGACCGCGCTGATGGTGTTGATACCGGAGTCGGGCTCGGCGGCGTGGGCGTTCTCGCCGGTGAGCGTGATGGTACCCTGGAACCGGCCCTTCGCGGCGGTACAGACGTCGAGGTCGGTCGGTTCGCCGACGATGAAGCAGTCGGGGTCGTCGAACGCCATGGCTGCTGCACCGGTCGAGAGCGTCTCCTCGTCGGGCGAGATGGCGAGGGTGACCCGACCCGCGCCGTCGTCGGAATCCACGTCGGCCGTCAGGAAGCCAGCCAGCAGCGCCGCGAGTGGCCCCTTCGCGTCGCAGGAGCCGCGCCCGCGGATGATGCCCGCCTCGTCGTCGCGCTCGTAGGGGACGTGGGGGGGCACCGTGTCGATGTGCGTGTTCAGGACGACGTGGGGACTGCCACTGCCGCGCGTCGCGATGGTGTTGCCCGCGTCGTCGACGTGTGCCTCGACGCCGTGGTCGGCCAGCGTCTCCACCAGGAACGTGCGCATCTCGGTCACGTCCTCGTGGGACTCGATGCGGACCGCCTCGTCGAGGAACGCGATGGGGTCGAACGCTGTCCCCATCAGTCGGCAGACGGCGGCGTGATGGACGCCTTTCCGTCGAACTCGTGGACGACCGGGCCGCGCAGCACCGCGGGGCCGTCGTCCGGCACCTCGACCGTGAGGTCGCCACCGGGCGGGGAGACGTGGACCTCCTCGGCCGCGAGCTTGCCCAGGTACTTCGCGACCGCCGCGATGGCGACCGCGCCCGTCCCACAGGACCGCGTCTCGCCCTCGACGCCGCGCTCGAAGGTGCGCTGGTCGTAGCCGCCGTCGTCGCGCTCGGAGGCGAAGGTGACGTTCGCGCCCTCCGGGAACACGTCGTGGTGGCGGATGGGCGGCGCGTCGGCGTCGAGGTCGACGTCGTCGACGTCCTCGACAAAGACGACGGCGTGGGGGACCCCCGTGTTGATGCCCGTCACCTGGTAGCCCGCGAGCTGCTGTTCGACCAGCGGCTCGTCCTGCGAGAGCGGGACGACCTCGGGCCGGAACGACGGCTCGCCCATCTCGATGGAGATGTCGTCGCCGACCTGCCGGGCGTGGCGGGTGCCCGCCTGCGTGTCGATCATGACCTCGCGGGCGCCGGTCTGTTCCATGGCCCACTCGGCGGCGACGCGCGCCCCGTTGCCGCACATCTCCGCGGTGGAGCCGTCCGGCTGGACGAGCGTCATGACCACGCGTGGTGGGCTGTACTTGTCCTCGAGATGCAAGAAGAGGACGCCGTCGGCGCCCGTCGTTCCCATGTCGTTGCGCTGGACGCTGGATTCGTCGGTGCCGGCGACGCCGTCCTGGCGGTCGCAGTTCCGCGTCGCGAAGGCGAAGCGGTCCGGGACGTACTCGTCCGCGTCTACCACGATGAAGTCGTTGCCGGTGCCGTTGTACTTCCGATACTCGACGGTTCGTTGTGAGATGCTCATTCTGATACCTCCTGTCGCGTGATGTCCGCGATGGTCTCCCGACGTCGCGCGAGCGACGCCGCCCCGTCCGCTAGCGTGATGGTGGCTGGCCGCGGGCGGGAGTTGTAGTGACTCGCCATCTCGTAGCCGTACGCGCCGGCGTTCCCGATGGCGACGATGTCGTCTCGCTCCGGTGCAGGGAGCGGTCGATTCGAACAGAACGCGTCCGAACTCTCGCAGATGGGGCCGACGACCGTCTGGTCGACGGTCTCCCCTTCGCGTTCTTCCGCGTCGATGTTCCGCATGGCGTGGTAGGCGTCGTACATCGCCGGGCGAAGCAGCGTCGTCATCCCGGCGTCGAGGCCGACCACGGTGGTGTCGGGCGTCTCCTTGACCGTGTTGACGGTCGTGAGCAGGACGCCCGCGTCGGCGACGAGGTAGCGCCCCGGTTCGACCTGGAGCGTCGCGTCGACCTCGCCCAGTGCCTCGCGGGTGGCCTCGGCCACCGCGTCGAGGTCGAGGGGCTCCTCGTCCTCGTGGTACGGGACGCCGAAGCCGCCGCCCACGTCCACGAACTCCAGGGCGACCGGCGCATCACGCGCAAGGTCGCCCATCCGCGAGACGAGTTCGCGGTGGTTCGCGAGGTCCTCCTCGCCGGAGATGCCCGACCCGGCGTGGGCGTGGATACCGACCACGTCGAAGCCGCGGTCGGCGGCCTCGGCGAGCAGGTCCGCTGCCTCGTCGTAGGGGACGCCGAACTTGGCGTCCGCGCCGGTCTGGACCTTCTCGTGGTGGCCCGCGCCGACGCCCGGGTTCACCCGCAGGCAGAGCCGGCCGTCGTACCCCCGCAACTCGAGCCGGTCGAGGGTGTCGGCCGCGCCCACCGTGACCGTCAGCTCGGGGTAGTCCTGCCAGAGGCCGACCACGGTGGTCAGGTCCGCGGCGGGCGGGTTGACCGCGGTGTACTGGACCCGGTGGCCGGGAACCCCGGCGTCGAGCGCGCGGGCGACCTCGCCGGCGCTGGCGCACTCGATGCCCGCGCCCTCGTCGTGCAGGGTCGCGAGACACCGGCCGAGCGTGTTCGCCTTCGCGGCGTAGAACACGTCGGCCTGGGGGAAGGCCGCGTCGAGCCGGCGATAGTTCTCGCGCACCCGGTCGAGGTCCAGCACGTAGAGCGGGCTGCCGTACTCGGCGGCGAAGTCGCGCAGGCTGTCGGCGTCCCAGTCGGCGAGCCGCCGGATGCTGGCACCGCCGTCGGGGGCCGCTCCGTCGGCCCGCGCGACCTCGCCGCTCATTCGCGCAGCACCTCCTCGCGCTGGGTCGCTTCGAGCGTCTCGGCCTCGAGGCCGGTCGCCACGACCGCGGGCTTGTACGCGCCGCCCGGGATGAGGTCGTGGTCGCCCAGCGAGGACTCGACGAAGCGCTGGAACGCACGGCGCTCCGGCGGCAGTTCGCCGTAGTACACCTCCTCGTCCACGAGGTCGTAGACGGGGATGCGCGGCGTGAGCAGGGTGTTCTCGCCCACGACCGAGTCCTCGCCGACGACGAAGCCGGAGGTGACCCGGCAGCCCGCGCCGAGCGAGACGCCGTCCTCGACCACAACGGGTGCGCCCTCGACCGGTTCGAGGACGCCGCCGATGAGCGTGTTCGCGCCGAGCTTGACGTTCTCGCCGATCTGGGCGCAGGAGCCGACCGTGTCACACGAGTCGACCAGCGTCCCGTCGCCGACGTGGGCGCCGATGTTCACGAAGCTCGGGCTCATCATGATGCAGTCCGAGCCGATGTGTGCCCCGGCGCGGACGACGGTCCCGTCGGGCGTGTTGCGGCTCCCGCGCTCACCGAGGTCCGACGTGTCCTGCAGGGGCAGCACGTCGTTGTAGACGACGCCGCCGTGCTCGTACTGCTGGATGTCGTGGAGCGCGAAGTTGAGCAGGACGCCCTGCTTGACCCACGCGTTCGCCTCCCACTCGCCGCCGCGCTTCTCGGCGGCACGGACCTCGCCGGCCTCGAGCGCGGCGAGGAGTTCGTGCAGGACCTCGTGTGCGTCGGGGTCGTCGGCGTCGAGGTCGTCTGTCTGGTGTCGGTGCCACAGGTCGTCGATGTCGGATTCCAGGCTCATTCGTCGTCTCCCTCCAGAACGTCTGCAAAATCGTACCAGCCGGCGTCGCGGCCGGCCAGCCACTGGGCCGCGTCGAGTGCCCCCTCGGCGAAGACGCCGCGGGACTCGGCGCGGTGACTGAGTCGCAGTTCCTCGTGGCCGCCGGCGAGCCACACCTCGTGCATGCCGGTGACGTTCCCGGCACGCAGGGCGTGGACGCCGACCTCGCCCTCCGACCGCGGGGCCTCGCCCTCGCGGCCGTGGACGCGGTCTTCCTCGCCGCGGACGGACTCGACGTCGTCCAGCAGCGTGTTCGCGGTGCCCGATGGGGCGTCGCGCTTGCGGTTGTGGTGGGCCTCGACGAGCTCGACGTCGTAGTCGTCGAGCGCCCCTGCCGCCTCGCGGACGAGGCTGCGGAGCACGGCGATGCCCTTCGAGAAGTTCGCGGCGTGCAGGACCGGGACGGCCTCGCTCGCGTCGTCGAGGGCCGCCTCCTGCTCGGCCGAGAGGCCGGTCGTCCCGGTGACCAGTGCGGTGTCCGATCCGGCGCAGGCCGCGGCGTAGTCGGCGGTGGCCTCGGGGACGGTGAAGTCCACGACCACGTCGATCTCGCGGTCCGCCAGGGTGTCGGCGAGGTCGTCGTCCGAGACGACCTCGGCGCCCGCGACCGTGTCGTCCACGCCGGAGGCGGTGAAGCCGACGACCGACCCGAACTCGGTGCGGTCGGCGACCGCGTCGAGTACCTCCCGGCCCATCGCGCCGGTCGCACCGGTGACACCGAGCCGTACCATCAGTTTCCTACCTCCGCCGGTTCCTCTCGGACCATGTCCGAGTCGAGTTCGTCGAGGATGTCGGCCAGGGGCTCGACGTACTCCTCGGAGAGCCGGGTCAGGGGCGAGCGCATGTGGGCCTCGCTGTAGCCCCGGATGCGCATCGCCTCCTTCACCGGAATCGGGTTGGTCTCCCAGAACAGCGCGCGGAACAGCGGCCCGAGTTCGTGGTGGAGCGCCTGTGCGCGCTCGTAGTCGCCGGCCAGCGCCGCGCCGACCATCGCGCAGGTGCGCTCGGGCTCGATGTTCGCCGAGACCGAGATGGTGCCGGTCGCGCCGACCGAGAGCATCGGGAGCGTGAGCGCGTCGTCGCCCGAGAGGACCGCGAAGTCCTCGTCGCGGGTGCGCTCGACGATCTCGGTGATCTGGCCGAGGTCACCGGAGGCGGCCTTGAACCCGGCGATGTTCTCGTGGCTCGCCAGCTCGACCGCGGTCCCGGCCTCGATGTTCTGGCCCGTCCGCGAGGGGACGTTGTAGACGATCTGTGGCGCGTCCACCGCGTCCGCGATCGCCTCGTAGTGCTCGACGAAACCGCGCTGTTCGGGCTTGTTGTAGTACGGCGAGATGAGTAACAGGGCGTCCGCGCCCGCCTCGACCGACCGCTGGGAGAGCGACAGCGCCTCTGCCGTGTTGTTCGACCCCGAGCCCGCGATGACGGGTATCTCCTCGGCCTCGTCGACCACGGCCTCGACGACCTCGATGTGCTCGTCGTGGCTGAGCGTGGCCGATTCGCCGGTGGAGCCGACGGGCACGATGCCGTCGACGCCGGCCGTCTCCAGCCGGGTGACGTTCGCTCGCAGTGTCTCGAAGTCGATGCTCCCGTCCGCGTGGAACGGTGTGGTGATGGCGGGATAGACGCCGCTGAAATCGATGTCTGTCATGTGGTGTGGTGTGTGTATCGTGGGAAGTCGTCCGTCGCGCAGTGCAGGTCAGCCGAACGCACCCGGAACGGGGTCGCCACGCCCGCTTCGAGCACTCTACTGCGCGAATTTTTTCCCAAATGTAAAACGGAATGTGCCACTCTTCACGGGACCTCGGACCCGGACCGGAGTGGCGGCAGTCATCACTGGATACACTGGTCCACCATACAATAACGTTTGTGCCGCTCGCAGATGTGTCCGCAACGCCCCTGCCGTGGCATGGGTGACAAACACATGCGATATCGAGACACTGAGGAGAGAAGTTTACAAGTCCCGGTTCGCAAGACCCGCCCATGAGACACACTGGTCTGAAGCTCAGGATGCTGTTCGTCGGGACCATCCTGTTCGCGTTCTACGCGGCCATCGCCGGGGTCGCCCTGGCGATGTTCGGGACAGGTATCTGGCCAATCGTGGCGGTCGGCACCCTCCTGTTCGTCGGCTTCCAGTACAAGTTCGGCAAGTGGGCGGCCCTGCGCAGCGTCGGCGCCGAGGACCTGCCCGAGGAGCAGTACCCGGAGATACACCGGATGGTGGAGCGACTCTCCGACGACATGGGCATCGAGAAGCCGAAACTGAAGATGGCCCGCATGGGCGCGCCGAACGCGTTCGCGACCGGTCGCCGTGGCGCCGGCGTCGTCGTCGTCGGGGTCGAGTTGATGCAGGTCCTCGACCGCGACGAACTGGAGGGCGTCATCGCCCACGAGCTCGCACACATCCGTAACCGCGACGTGGTGACGATGGTGCTCGGTCAGTCCATCGCCGCCATCGTGGGCATCGCCGTCCAGTGGGGGGTCATCCTCGCCGGCGACAACGACTTCGCCGACTTCATCCTCGGCTGGATCGCCGGGATGGTCTCGCAGATGCTCGTGATGATATTCGTCCTCGCCATCTCCCGGTACCGGGAGTACGTCGCGGACGCCGACGCACGCGAGCACGTCGGCAGCGGCGAACCCCTCGCCCGCGCCCTGGAGAAGATCCAGAGCGGGAACGAGCGCGTCGAGGACACCCGCATCGACGACAGCACGGCCGCCCTCTGCATCTTCGACAGCGAGAAGGGCCTGCTCCGGAGCCTGTTCGCGACCCACCCGCCCGTCGAGAAGCGCATCGAACGTCTCCGGAACTGACCACCGCGTCCCACGCGCGGGCATAAAGGGCTTTCACCCCCCGTCCGCACGTGTCACGTATGACCGAGATTCATCCGGGCCAACGCGTCGCCATGCTGGTCGACGCCCAGAACCTCTACCACACGGCCCAGAGCATCTACACCCGCAACATCGACTACTCCGCGCTCCTGGAGAAGGGCGTGCAGGGTCGGACCCTGACCCGTGCCATCGCGTACGTCATCCGGGCCGACTCACCGGACGAGGAGAGCTTCTTCGAGGCGCTGGAGGACATCGGCTTCGAGCCGAAGATAAAGGACATCAAGACGTTCGCGGACGGCTCGAAGAAGGCCGACTGGGACGTCGGCATGAGCCTCGACGCGGTCACGCTCGCCAGCCACAACGACACCATCATCCTCTGCACCGGCGACGGCGACTTCTCGCGGCTGTGCTCGCACCTGCGTCACGAGGGCGTCCGCGTCGAGGTGATGGGCTTCGAGTCCTCCACCGCGGACGAACTCGTCGAGGCGACCGACCGCTTCATCGACCTCTCCGAGCGCCCGGACACCTTCCTGCTGTAGCTCGCGCCTGCCGTCGCTCGCGCTATCGGGTTCTACCGACGGTCTCACACCGACAGCAATCGCTGGCGGGTGTGGGGGTACGAGAGAGAAAAGGGGTCCTGCTCAGACCGGGCGGCCGCCTTCCGAGGTGCCGACCAGCAGCGCACCGGCGGCCATCGCGAGCGAGGCCGCGCCACCTGCGACGATCGGGATGTTCGCGCCGGGTGTCCCGAGGTAGAGCAGGAGTGCGGAGCTGACGAACAGCAGGACCGCGCCGAGGAGTACTTTCGTTGTGTTCATGTACACGTATACTCGTATCGCAGTAGAATATAACTTTCGCCACCGAATCGAGTGAGAATAATGGTACCGAGTGTCTAGGCACGTGCTGTCCAGTGTCATGCAAGACCGTGAACGTTTCTGGTGCGCTCCGACACGCTTTCACGGGTCAGCCCCGAACCCGGGCGCATGACCGACTCCGACGCCTTCGACGACGCCCCCGAGTTGCGGACGCTGGCGGACTACCAGTTCGGCAGCGGTGCCGGGGCGGCGCTGTTCCCCCCGACGGCGGACCTGACGGTGAAACGGACCTCCTCCGGCCGACCAGAGCAGATACTCGCCGCGGATGGCCGGCTGGTCAGCCACGGGACCGACGGCCGGTTCACCCTCGGTATCGCGGGCGGCCGCCGCCTCCACGAGGCGCTCGAGGCCCCCACCGGCCGCGTGGTCGTCGGGGACGACAGCGAGCCCTTCGTCCGGGACGGGAAGAACGTGTTCGCGAAGTTCGTCCAGGACGCCGACGCCGACATCCGCCCCGGCGACGAGGTGCTCGTGGTCCACTACGAGGGCCACCTGCTCGGGGTCGGGCGAGCCGAGCTGTCGGCCGACGCGATGCTCGACTTCGGCTCCGGGATGGCCGTCAGCGTCCGTGACGGCGCCGGCGACGCCGAATAACCCGTCTCCCTCGTTCTCGCTCTCTCTCGTTCTCTCCTCGCTCCACTCACGCTACTCGGCCGCCGGCGGCGGCTGGACCACGGCCGGCCGACCGCCGTCGCGGAACCACTCGACGGTCCGCTCGATGCCGTCCTCCAGCGGCGTCGCCACGTCCCCGAACGTCGAGACGTACTTGCGGTCGTCGACGAGGTGGGGCTCGTCGTAGCAGTACCAGAGCTCGCGGAGCCGGCGGTACCGCTTCGAGAACGGCGCGGCCAGCAGCGCGACCCAGCCCGGGACCCGCCGGAGCTTCGGCTGGACGCCGGCCGCACCGGCGACGAGCTCGACGAACTCCCGGGCCGACACGGCGGTCGGCGTCGGCGCGTGCCAGACCTCTCCGTGGGTCGCCGGCTCCTGGGCCAGCGTGACGAGTGCCCGCGCCGCGTCCTCGACGTAGGTCACGGCGTGGGTCGCGTCGGGGTCGCCGAGGACCAGCGCGGGCTTCCCGTCGAGCAGCCGCCCGAAGATGCGCTGGCCGTACGGCGAGTCGCGGACGCCCGGGCCGTAGAGGTCGCTCGTCCGGAGCACGACCGCGCCGATGCGCCCGGCCGCGTGGGCCGCCAGCAGCGTCTCGCTGGCGTCGGCGCGCGCCCGGCCCCAGCGCCCGGGTGCGGTGGGCTGCATGCCCTCGTGGTACGGGTCCGTCGCGGGCCCGTACGCCGCGAGGGTGTCGCAGTAGGCGACGGTCGCCCCCGACTGCGCAGCGGCCTCGATGACGCTTCCCACGATGGTCATGACGGTGCGTGCCCGCCGACAGGCGGCCGGGTCGACAGAGAGATAGACGACGTCCGCGCCCGCGAGCGCGGCTGCTACCTCGTCGTGGTCGCAGATGTCTGCCGCCCTGACCGGCACGGCGCCCGGGAACGCTCCCGTGCCGGTGCTGTTCACCGCCCTGACGAGCCGTCCCCGCGCCGTGAGCTCGCGGGCGACGGCCTGCCCGAGCGGGCCGGTACCGATGACCACGTCCATACCCCACGTACGCACTCCAGTGAGATGAACCACTCCGTGGCCCTCCCGGGCCTCGTGTCGTCACCGGGCGGAAACCGGGACGGTATCCCGAAGTTCGTCATCCTTTTGCCGGTACACCGCGACCCTCCGGGTATGTTCGGAGGAGGCGGCGGGATGAACCCGCGCAAGATGAAGCAGATGATGAAGCAGATGGGTATCGACGTCGAGGAGGTCGACGCCGAGGAGGTCATCATCCGCACCGAGGAGTACGACCTCGTCTTCGAGGACGCCCAGGTGACCAAGATGGACGCCCGCGGCCAGGAGACCTACCAGGTCGTCGGGACACCCGAGGAGCGCGAACGCGGCGCGGCGGGCGCCGTCGAGAGCGCCGACGCCGACGAGGGCGACGCGGCCGAGGCGGCCGACTCCGCCATCCCGGAGGCCGACATCGAGATCGTCGTCACCCGGACCGGCGCCAGCAAGGAGGAGGCCCGGAAGGCGCTGGAGGACAACGACGGCGACCTCGCGGCTGCCGTCAGCCAGCTAGAGTGAGCGTCCTGCTCGTCCACGGCGACCGCGAGTACCTCGTCCCGCCCGGGGACGAACTCCAGACCGACCTCGGTGTCCTGCAGGTCCCCGAGGACGTCGAACCCGGTGACACGCTGGAGACGCATCTGGGCGAGGCGTTCCACGTCCGGCCGCTCCGCGGCCCCGACCTGTTCAACCACTTCGAGCGCACCGGCGCGCCGATGATGCCCCGCGACATCGGCATCATCGTGGGCGAGACGGGGGTCGCTGGCGGCGACCGGGTGCTCGACGCCGGGACCGGCACCGGCGTCCTCTCGGCGTACCTGGCCCGCGCCGGCGCCGAGGTGACGACGTTCGAGCAGAAGGCCGAGTTCGCAGACGTGGCCCGCGAGAACATGCGCCTCGCCGGCGTCGACGACCGGGTCGACGTCCGCACCGGCGACGTGACCGAGCACCTGGACGACCTCGCGGACGAGGCGTTCGACGTGGTGACCCTCGACACCGGCGACGCCGCCGAGGTCGTCGCACACGTCCCCGACCTGCTCGTCCACGGCGGGTTCGTCTCCGTCTACTCCCCGTTCGTCGAGCAGACCAGGGACGCCGTCGAGGCCGCCCGCGAGGCCGGGCTCTCGAACGTGACGACCTACGAGACCATCCAGCGAAAGATGGACTTCGACGACCGCGGCTCGCGCCCGAGCACCCGCGGCGTCGGTCACACCGGCTACCTGACGTTCGCACGGAACGACTGAGTGGGCGTTCGTAACCACTCACTCCCCCGGTTTCTCCATATCTTCGATACTAACTGTCGACACGCGAATATTTCTCGTCGCGCGCCCTACGAGGGGCATGGCTGAAGCACAGCAGAAGCCGACGAAACAGGAGATCGACGAGACGACAACGTGGCCCGAGCTGGCCATCGGCCTGTACGACCGGCTCACCGGCCGCGGCGCGGCCATCACCTACGACTTCGAGGACATGACGGTCATGGTCCCGAGCAAGGCCGGCAAGGGTGCCAAACACGCCGAATGGCACCTCGACGGGAAACTGACCATCACCACGATGGAGCAGTGAGCGAGGCCGAGCCGGTGAGCGACGTGCGACCGTCGACCCACAGTCCCCTGCGCGTCGACGCCGACCTGCGGCTTCGACTGGGGGATACCGACGTGCTCGTCAGAGGCTACGGGTCGTCGGTGGTCGTCGAGGCACCGAGCCTCCGGGCAGTCCGGCAGTTGCGCCGCGCCGCCCGGCAGTGGCCCGTCCAGCGCCTGCTCGCCTCGCTCGCGTACTCGGGCGTCGCGCTCGACGTGCGCGTCGGCGACGTGAGCGTCGGCGGGTTCGACCGGGAGCGACGCGGCGGCCTGCTCTCCCGCGTCGTCGGGACCGGCCCCGTGTCGGTGTATCCCGAGGGCGTGGTGCTGGCGGCGTTACGTCGGGGGCGCACGGGCTGAATCACCCCGGCGCCCGCGAACATCAGAGACTTTTTTATCCCTGTCCCCCCCGGACGGAACGTGCAGCGACACGTGCGGTTCGTCCTCGGGCTCCTCCTCGGTGCCGTCGCTCTCGCGGGCTACCTCCTCTACGTCGGGCCGGAGGCGGTGCTCGGGCGGGCCACCGCCGTCGCCGGGTGGGCCGTCGCGGTCGTCGCCGTCCTGGTCCTCGCAGAGGCGGCCGCAGACGGCATCGGCGTGTGGGCCTCGATCCGGCCGCTGAACGGCGGCCTCTCACCGGGCAGGAGCGTCCAGTTCGCCTTCGCCGGCGACTTCTTCGACGTACTCAGCCCGGCGGGCCCGGTCAGCTCCGAGCCCATCATGGCCCAGTTCTTCGCGGTCGCCACCGACACGGACTACAGCGAGGCGCTGGGCGTCCGCGGCGTCGCCAAGTACGTGAAATCCGCTGCCCAGTTGCTCCTGTCGGTCGTCCTCGGTGGCGTCATCCTCACCGGCGGGTCCGCCTCCCGGTCGCTCTTCCTCACGCTCGTCGGCGCGACCGTCACGCTCGGCGTCGCCGGCGTCGCCATCGTGCTGGCGCGCGACTGGGTCGCCCGCGCCATCGTCTTCACCGTCACACCCGTCCTGCGGGTCGTTTCGGGCCTGTACCGTGACGACCCCTACGGCCGGGAGACGGTCGCCGACGCCGTCGCCCGCTTCCGGTCGCGCGCCGCCGCGTTCCGGGACGCCCCGGGGCTCGTCGCACTCATCGCCGTCGGCGGGCTCCTCGAACAGCTCCTCACCGCCGGGGCGCTGTGGGTCGCACTCTCAGGGACCGGAACCGGCACCGGCGTCGCGCTCGTCGCCATCGTCGCACTCGTCCCGCTCCCGCGGGCCGCGAGCGTCGTCCCCATCCCCGGCAGTCTCGGCGCCTACGACCTGCTGCTCGCGGGCGCGCTGGTCGCCGTGACCGGCGTGACGGCGACGAACGCGGCCGCTGCCGTCCTCATCGTGCGGACCTTCGAGTTCGGCGTCTCGCTCGGGGGCGGCGGGCTGGCCGTCGCGTTCCTGCGGGCCCGGCGGTCCTGACCGGGCGTTCCCCACTCCCCGTCGGCCGGACCCGTCGCTCTCGAACCTCAACAGATGGGCTTCGGGTCCACGCCCAGTTCCGAGAGCGAATCCGCGTAGTCGTCGTAGGCCACCTGTACGACGTACTCGGCGACCATCTGGGCGCGCTCCCAGTCCTCCTCGTCCTCGCAGTGGGCGTCCAGCAGGTCGAGGCCTTGCTGGAGGGACGCCTCGGTCTCGCTCCGGAGGTCGCGGAACAGGTCCGCGCCGGCCTCGTCCGGTTCGTTGATGTAGAAACTGATGATCTGCATGTGGGTCTTCAGGCTGACCAGCCCGCGGCCGACGAGGCCCGCGGCGGCGCGCTCGACCGTGTCCTCGCGCTGGCGGAGATAGCTGTGCATCGGCCCGACGCTGTCGGGATCGACGGACTCGCCGAGGCGCTCGACCACGCGCTCGTAGTGCTCGTCCTCCTGTGTCGCGACCGCGGCGAACACCTCCCGGGCGTCGTCGGCGTCCTCGTCGTCGGCCCACGCCCGGAACGTCTCGCGGGCGAGGTACTCGCTGAAGGCGGCGGCGCGGAGGATGCGCTCCTCCTCGAGGTTCGCGTCGGTCAGCGCGATGAGGAGTTTGTTGGAGCCGAGGCGGTCGAGTTCGGTCCGTTTCGACGATTCGACGGCCTCGCGGAAGGCGGCTGCGTCCATGTCGGGAAGTCGACGGCAGCCGGCTTCAACCTTGGCCCGCCGCCCATCCATCCAGTGTCGGTGTTTAAGACCAGAACGCCCGTACCAACGGCCATGAGCGTCCATTCTGAGTCCGACGGGTCGGTGCCCTCGGTCTCGCCGGCCGAACTCCACGAGCTGGTGGCGGGCGGCGAGTCCCTCACCGTCCTCGACGTGCGCGACCGCGACGAGTTCGAGGCGTGGCACGTCGACGGCCCGGCCGTGACCGCCAGACAGGTACCGCACGTGAAGTTCATCCAGGCGGAGGTCACCGGCGATGCGGCCGACCTCGTCGGCGACGTGCCAGAGCCCATCGTCGTGGTCTGTGGCGAGGGCGAGGCCAGCGCGCACGCGGCCGGCCTGCTCACCGACGCGGGCCTCGACGCCCGGAACCTCGCCGGCGGCATGGACGCCTGGGCCGACCTGCTCGTCGGCCGCGAGATCTCGGACGTACCGGGCACCGTCATCCAGTACGACCGCCCCTCCAGTGGCTGCCTGAGCTACCTCGTCGTCTCGGGCGACGAGGCGGCGGTCGTCGACCCCCTCCGGGCGTTCGCCGACCGCTACATCGCGGACGCGACCGAACGCGGTGCGGACATCACGTACGCCATCGACACGCACGTCCACGCCGACCACGTCTCGGGGATCCGAGCCGTGGCCGAGGCCAGCGACGCCGAGCCGGTCCTGCCCGAACTGGCCAGAGAGCGCGGCCTCGCCTTCGACGCGCGCCCCCTCGCCGACAGGGAGACGCTGGACCTCGGCGGCGAGCGCCTCAGGGCCGTCCACACGCCGGGGCACACCAGCGAGATGACCGCCGTCGAGTACGACGGCCTGCTGTTCACGGGCGACGGGCTCTTCCTCGAGAGCGTGGCCCGCCCGGACCTCGAAGACGGCGACGAGGGGGCCCCCGATGCGGCCCGCCGGCTGTACCGGTCGCTGCAGGAGACGGTCCTCCCGTTCCCCGACAGCGTGCGGGTCGCACCGGCCCACTACAGCGAGGCGGCCGACCGCGCCGAGGACGGGACCTACACCGCGAGCATCGGCGAGCTGGCAGCCCGCCTCGACGCGCTCGACATGCGCGAGGACGAGTTCGTCGAGTACGTGCTCGCGGACATGCCGCCGCGCCCGAACAACTACGAGCGCATCATCGAGACCAACCTCGGCCGCGAGAGCCTCGACGACGCCGAGGCGTTCGAGATAGAGCTCGGCCCGAACAACTGCGCCGCGACGCGCTAGGGAGACACTGGCAGGGCCACAGAAGACTCATTACGGGCCCTCCTGAGTTCCGGACAACCCGATGACAGAGACGCTTCCCGAAGACCGCAGCGACGAACCCATAACGGTCGAGCGCATCGCGAGCGACCTGCGCGACCTCGGCCTCGGCGCCGGCGACACCGTCCTCGTCCACTCCTCGCTCTCCGCGCTGGGGTGGGTCTGTGGCGGGCCGGTCGCGGTCGTCGACGCCCTCCAGCAGGTCGTCACCGCGGAGGGGACGCTGGTGATGCCCGCCCACACCGGCGACTACTCCGACCCCGGCTCCTGGCAGAACCCGCCGGTCCCGGACGACTGGGAGGAGACCATCCGCGAGACGATGCCGGCGTACCGCCCCGAGGTGACCCCCTGCACCCGACTCGGGGCCGTCCCGGACACCTTCCGGTCCTACCCCGGCGTCGAGCGCAGCCGCCACCCCGTCGTCTCCTTCGCGGCGTGGGGGGCCGAGGCCGAGGCCATCACGGCCGACCACAGCTACGACGAGCCCCTCGGCGAGCAGTCACCCCTCGCGCGGCTCTACGAACGCGACGCGGACGTCCTCATGCTCGGCACCGACCACGGTACGAACACCTCGCTCCACCTCGCGGAGTACCGTGACGACCTCGACAAGGAGATGGACCCCGGCGGCGCGCCGGTCATCCGGGACGGCGAGCGCGTCTGGCTCCGGTTCGTCGACATCGAACTCGACACCAGCGACTTCCCGCAGGCCGGCGCGGCGTTCGAAGAGGACTGTCCCGGGGCGGTCACCGTCGGCGAGGTCGGCGAGGCGACGGCCCGGCGCATCGACCAGCCGTCGCTGGTCGACTTCGCCGCCGAGTGGTTCACGGAGCACCGCCCCGAGAGCCTGGAAGAAGACTAGTCCTCAGTCGTCCGCGGCCGCCTGTTCGGCGTTGGCCTCCACGTCGCCCTCGATGCTCGGCGGGTACTTCCCGCGGTCGAGTTTGAGGTCGGAGGCCGGGCGTGCCATGCAGGTCAGCGCGTAGTTCTCGCGCTCCTCGTCGGTGAGGCCGTGGGCCGCGGGCTGGGTCACCTCGCCCTCGACGATCTCGGCCGAACAGGCCAGGCACATCCCCACCCGGCAGGAGTACTCCTGGGCGATGCCCTCCTCGATGCATCGCCGCAGGATGGTCTGCTTGTCGGAGACGGTGATGGTCTCGCCCGTCCCGACGAATTCGACGGTGTAGTCGGTCATAATCCCGTCTTCTTCGCTCCGCAACAAAACTCTTTATCCCCATCGTGACGCCAGTACGCCGACAGAAACGGGGATAAAACGTTTTTTCCCTGGGGCGAAGACGGCAATTCATGACTACACACACGCCCGACGTGGCCGTCGTAGGCGCAGGGACCTCCGGCTGCTACGCCGCGGCGACCATCGCGCGCGAGGGCTACGACGTCGTCGTCGTCGAGCGAAAGTCCGCGGAGGAGGCCGGACACATCGCCTGTGGCGACGCCCTGAAGGGAGCAGACGCGTTCCCCGAGGCCATCCCGAAGTCCAAGATCGAGTCCGCGTTCACCAACACGGGCGTCGACCACGGCCGCTTCGAGATACCCCAGGAGGACACCGTCCTCGAGATTCCGGTCCCCGGCGAACTCGCCGTCATCGACCGCTGGGAGTACGGCCGCCTCATCATCGAGGGCGCGAAGGAGGCCGGCGCGGAGTTCCACTACGACACGGTCGTCCAGGACGTGACCCAGGAACCCGACGGGACCGTCACCGGGGTCCGCGCGACCCGGAAGGGTGACCCCGTCGAGTACGACGCCGACATCGTCATCGACGGCGCGGGCGCGCTCTCGCTCCTGCAGGACAAGGCCGACTTCTCCGACGTCACCTTCGACACCAACGTCAGCTACTCGCAGTTCTGTTCGGCCTACCGCGAGGTCGTCCACGTCCCGGACCCGGTCGAGTGGGACGACGCGCTCGTGTTCAAGCCGACCAAGCGCGCCGCGGGTTACCTCTGGTACTTCCCGCGCACCGAGACGGAGATCAACGCCGGCCTGGGCTTCCAGATGACCGAGCAGCCGATGAAGCTCGTCGAGGACCTCAAGCAGGACCTGCGCGACCGGCCCGAGTTCGCGGGCGCCCGCGTCGAGGACAAACTCGGTGCAGCCCTGCCGACCCGCCGCCCCTACGACTCCGCGGTCGCGCCCGGCTTCATCGCCGTCGGGGACGCCGCGGGGTACGTCAACCCGACGACCGGTGGCGGCATCGCCGGTGCGGCCTACTCCGGCAAGTACGCCGGCGAGCAGGCCATCGAGGCCATCGAACACGGCGACGTGAGCGAGGCCGCGCTCTGGGAGTACAACGAGAACGTCATGGACCACTTCGGCAGCCGCTACGCCGCCCTCGACGTGTACAACATCCTCTCGACCGCGGTCGACGTCGACGACCTGATGGGCCTGCTCGCCGCCCTGCCCGGCGAGAAGCTCGCCGAGGCGCTCTACGAGGGCAGCACCCAGATGAGCATGCTGTTCAAGGCCAAGCTCGCCGTCAAGAGCTTCGGCTACTGGCGCAACATCCTCCAGTTCTACCGGACGAAACAGCGCGCCGACGAGCTCATGGCGCACTACGAGGACTACCCGACCGACCCGACCGAGTTCGGCATGTGGCGCTCGCGGCGCGACTCCATCATGGAGGGCGTCTACGAGACCACCGGCGCGGACCCGAAGTACTAGACCGCGCCCGGGCCGCCTGCTGCGCCGCCCCCTTCTCCGCCGCCGCCCTCGCCGTAGTCACCACCGTACTTCAGGAAGACGTACGCGAGACCGAGGACCGCCAGCATCGCGCTCATCGTGGCGATGGCGATTCCCTTCGCGCTGTCCGGGAGCACCGGCCCCGTCTCCTCGACCGCGGGCGCGCCGCCCTCGCGGACCTCGATGGTGCCGACCATCCCGACGCCCTCGTGCGGGATGCAGAAGTACTCGTAGGTCCCGACGACCTCGAAGGTGTGCGAGTAGCTGCCGCCACCGCCGATGTCCCCCTCGGGGTAGCCCGTCCGGGCCGCCGTCTCGGAGGCGAAGCCGCCGCTGGCGAAGTACTCGGCGTCAGCCGGAATCTGGTCCTCGTAGGCCGTGACGCTGTGCCCGACGTTCCCGACGTTCACCCACTCGACGGTGTCGCCGGGGGCGATTATCAGTTCCGCCGGGTCGAAGACGAGCGTGTCGGTCATGTCGACCGTGTGGGTCGTCCCCGCCTGAGCGCGCGTGGTGTCGGCCACTGCCAGGGCCGAGACGCCCACCGCGCCGCGGAGGAAACCGCGACGCGTCACGCTCGGCGTGTGCTGTTCCCCCATACCATCTCTGGGGTCGGACGACGGAAATCGTTCGCGTTGATCCTGCGGCCTAGAGTCCGCTCCCGATGCTGGTGGCGTGTTCGTCCGAGAGGTCCGCGCGGTCCGTGCTCGTGCCGAAGGCATCACCGTTGATGAACAGCAGGACCGCACAGGTCGTGTTCAGCCCACAGGTGAGCAGTGCCGACAGGTCGCCGAACATGCGGACACCGTGCCAGAGGGCGGCCAGCGTGAAGACGGCGACACCGACGAACCGGGCCCACGAGGTGAGCCTGAACAGGGCGCCGGCGAGGAATAGCTCGAACAGTCCGTACAGGATCGACAGGACCGCGACGACGACCCCGAAGACGGACTGGAACGATGCGCTGAACAGCACGAACACCCCGCTCACGAGCAGTATCCAGAACCCGTGTCCCGCGGCGACGAGCGCCGCGAACGAGACCCCTGCCGGCCGATGCATACTCCCAACCATACCCCGCGGTTCAGTAGCCAGTACTGTATAGTTTTCCAATACAATCGAGGAAACCAAAAGTTGGGCGAGAGTAATATTTTCTCGCCTTCGGGTTCGTTCCTGCACAGGTCGTCGCGATGGCTGCCCGCAGGCGTGCAGTCAGTCGTTCAGGGCCGCTTCGCGGCGACCGACTCGATGGCGCCCGCGAGCACGTCGACGCCGATGGGGAGGCTCGCCTCGTCCACGTCGAAGGTGCTGGTGTGGTGGCCGCCGGGGTGGTCGGTGCCGACGCAGACGTAGGTGGCGAGGCCGCCGCGCTGCTGGACCGCCTGCATCAGGAACGTCGCGTCCTCGCTCCCGCCGAGGGCGTCACGCTCGACCAGCCGTTCCACGTCGGGGTGTTCGCCCGCGACGGCCCCGACGAGGTCGACGAGGTCCTGGTCGCTGGTCGCGCTCGGGGCCTCGCCGCCGATCTCGACGTCGACCTCGCAGCCGTGCATCTCGGCCGCCGAGTCGAGGACCTGCTGGGCGCGCTCGTCCATGTAGTCCTTGAGGTGGGTCGTCACGCCGCGGACCTCGCACTCCAGGTGGGCGCGCTCGGGGATGATGTTCGCCGCGGTGCCAGCCTCCAGTTTGCCCGCGTTGACCCGGGTCGCCCCGTCGGAGTGCCGGGGGATGCCGTAGAGGTTCTGGACCGCGGTCGCCAGGGCCTGCACCGCGTTCCGGCCCTCCTCGGGCTTCGCGCCCGCATGGGAGGGCGCGCCGGTGAACTCCACGTCGAGGTGCTTCACGGCGAGGAAGTCGTCGATGCCGGCGACGACCTCGCCGGTCGGGTGGTCGAGGCCGAGGTGGGTGGCAAAGAGGTAGTCCACGTCGTCGAGGTGTCCGGACTTCGCCATCGCCTTCCCGCCGCCGACGAGTTCCTCGGCGGGCTGGAAGAACACCTTCAGCGTGCCCGAGAAGTCGCTCTCCGTGACGGCTTCGAGCGTCCCGAGGCCGAGCGTGATGTGCCCGTCGTGGCCGCAGGAGTGCATGTAGCCCTCGTTCTCCGAGCGGAAGCCCTCGCCCGCCGGGTGGTGGCTGTCCTCGTCGGACTCCCAGATGGGCAGGGCGTCGATGTCGACGCGCAGGCCGACCGTCGGGCCGGGGCCCTGCTCGACCACGGCGACGGCGCCGGTGTAGCCGCCCTCGAGCCGGTCGAGGACGTCCTGGCGGGCGCCGCGCTCGCGGGCCGCCTCGTACCACTCCTGCAGTTCGTCCTCGTCGGGGACGGCCATGCGCTCGTCCGTCGCCAGCGCGTCCGGGCCGACGTGGAGTTCGTCGACGCCGATGGCCTCCAGCTCCTCGACCAGCCGGCACGTCGTCCAGAACTCCCGCCAGGCGGGCTCGGGGTAGCGATGGAACTCGCGTCGCAACTCGACTAACCTGTCGCGGTCTACCATGTCCGACCGGAGGGGCCGCGCCTACTTAACCGCGTGAGCTTGCCGGCGGGGGCTCGACCGCACGACCCGGCCGCGTGCCCTTATCAGCGACGGCCGCGAATGGAGGCTATATGAATGCGCCACGGGTCCTCGGTCTCCTCCGCGCGCTCCAGCGCGAGGTCCGGGCCGAGAACCTCACCTTCATGGCCGGGAGCATCGCCTACCACGCGTTCATCTCCCTGCTACCGTTCCTGCTCGTCCTGCTGGCCGCGCTGACCGCCGTCGGCGGCGAGGGGCTGGCGCTCGACGTGGTGTTCAGCATCGGGACCTACCTCTCGCCCAACGCCGGCGAGTTGCTGACCGAGACGGTCCAGCGCGCGACCGCCAGCGCCAGCGTCTCCATCCTCGGCGTCGTCGCACTGGTGTGGGGGACCCTGAAGATATTCCGCAGCCTCGACACCGCCTTCTCTGACATCTACGAGTCCGAGGCCGAGAACACGTTCGCGGACCAGCTCGCCGACGGCATCCTCGTGTTCGTCTCGGTCGGCGTCGCGGCAGCCATCGCCGCCGGCGCGGGCACCCTCGTCGACCTCGACGGGTCCCTGCTGGGGGAGGCGCTCGGGTTCCTCCTGCTCGTCGCGGGGCTCTCGCTCGTGTTCTTCCCGATGTACTACGTCTTCCCCGACGAGAACGTGACCGTCCGGGAGGTGATTCCGGGCGCGGTCTTCGCGGCGACCGGCTGGGCGACGCTCGAATCGCTGTTCCAGTACTACGTCGCCGTCGCCGGGAAGGCCGACGCCTACGGGGTCGTCGGGGCCATCCTGCTGCTCGTGACGTGGCTCTACTTCTCCGGGCTGGTCGTCCTCGTCGGGGCGGCCCTGAACGCGGTGCTTGCGGGGCGCTCGGAGGACGTCGCGACGCTCGGCTGGCACGCCGAGACGGTCGAGACGCCGGTGTTCGACGAACTCGACGCGGACCTCGTCGCGCTGCAAGCGGCCCTGGACGAGGGCGGGCCGGTGACCATCACGGTCGGCGACACGACGGTCGAACTTCCGGAACCGGACACCGCCGAGTCGAAGAGCGAGCACGTCAGCCGACCGCAGTTGCTCGGCGGGTCGGAGCGGACCGGGAGGGTGATACTGCGCTGGCGGCGCGGGGAGTAGCGAGAACGGCTTACGAGCCCATCGAGCGGATCTGTTCGACCTCGACCTCGACGTGGACCGACGGCGGCAGGTCCTGGCCGGCGACCATCCGGGCGACCTCGTCGTGGCCGACGATCTCGATCTCGCGGCTGTAGACGGTGTAGTTCCAGTGGTCGAACGGCGCCTTCTGGTCGTCGGAGAGGCTGCGATGCTGGGGAACGCGCAGGCGTTCCGGTGGGGCCGAGTGCGGCCCTTTCATCTCTGCGCCCTTGCGCGAGACCGTCTCTCGGATGTCGTCGACGACCGAGTCGAGGACGGCTCTGTCCCCGCTCTGGAGCGTGAGGCGTGTGACGAAGCTCATGGTCAGGTATAGAGTGAGAGACGCGTCATCGTCAAAAAGCCATTGAGTTCGCGCCGCGGGCCGGGGCGAGGGGAACCGAGGCCCAATCTCTGACGCGCTCTCCGATATTCTCTTAACTGGGGATGGTTTACCAATGGGTAATGGCAGTAGAAGCTACGAGCGCAGGTGCCATCCTCTTTCGGGATACGCGGGGCCGGCGCGAGTACTTGCTGCTCAAGAGTCGCCCCGGGGACTGGGAATTCCCCAAGGGCGGCGTGGAAGGAGACGAAGAGCTCCAACAGACCGCGATACGAGAAGTGAAAGAGGAAGCAGGCATCAACGACTTCCGTCTCATCGACGGATTCCGCAAAGACTACGACTACGTCTTCGAGGCGAACGGGAAGACCATCCACAAGACGGTCCACCTGTTCATCGCGAAGTCCTACGAGGCCTCCGCCGAGCTATCGACGGAACATCGCGACCTGCAGTGGCGCGACTACGAACAGGCCTTCAACACCGTCACCCAGGACGGCCCCCGAGAGATCCTCGAGGACGCTCACGAGTTCCTCGACGAACTCCAAGAGAACGGCGGCATCTAGCCGCCACCGGCCCCGCGAGCCGATCCCGGCTTTTCAGACGCACTACTCCCCGCTACAGCGACTGTCTTACTGGTTCTCGGTCTCGGCCGGGGCGAGGACCGAGTACAGCAGCGACACCGGGTCGTCGTCGCCCTCGCCGAGGGCCGCGACCAGGGCGAGGGCGAGGTAGCCCCCGAGCAGGAACACGACCAGTGTGGCGATGAGGTCCGCGACCCCGGTCGACAGGCCTTCCCACCGGAGGTAGGTCGCGACCATGTCGACGAGGAGGGCGAGCAGGAACGCGATGAGCACGAGGAGGGTCTCGACGGCACGTGAGGACATACGCGGAACTATATCGAAACCCGACAAGAAAGCACCGAAACACCTTCCCCGCGGGCACACCGACCCCGCACCATGCTCCCGGGCGAGGACACCGAGTTCGGCTTCGAGTTGCGGGTGTGCCGGTGGGCCGAGCGGTCGTGGCCCCCCGGCTCCGACACCGACGACGCCGAGACCGACCCCATCATCGTCGCCCGCCAGCTCGGCACGAAGCGCCGGCGCTGGGACACCATCGTCGTCGAATGCGACCCCGACGGCCTGCGCCAGCGCGCGAACTTCGGCCACGAGGCGCTGGATTCGGACCTCCTCCACGTCGTCCAGCACGCGCCCGAAGAGTGGACCTACTACCGCGACTGCCTCCCCGAGCCGGGCTACCCGTGGCGGTACGTCCGCGAGGCCATCCACCGCGCCAGCACCCGCGGTGTCATCGAGGAGCGCAAAGAGGGCAACCGCATCCAGATCCGTCGGAAGTGGGCCTACCCGGACTGGGTCCGTCGGATAATCGCCATCGAGAACAAGCCCGACCTCGACGCGAGCGCGGCCGACGCGCTGGTCGAGCAGGTGCAGTACGACGTGGCCCTGAAACTCGCCGACGAGGTGTGGGTGGCCTCCCGCGAGACCGGCGAGACGGTCGAACCGGTGCTGCTGGAGGGGATGCCGGTGCAGGCCGGTATCCTCACCGTCGACCCCGAAGCGACCGACGCCAGCGTCGCGTGGCACGCCCGGAGACTCCCGGTCGACGACCCGGGGACGATGATACTGGACCGGCCCGACGGCGGCGACTTCGACGCCTCGGCTGCCGAGTTCCGGTACGCCGACCCCGAGTGGAAGGCCGGCAAGCGCCTCGCGATCGCCGAGCGCGCCTACGAGCGCGGCTGGCGGTCGTTCGCCGACACGATGCGCCCGGACTGCCGGTACTTCGAGTTGCGCGAGGACGGCCCCCTGCTGCCGTGGTGCGCGGCGAAGGAACGCTGTCAGACCGCGGGGGAGTGCTCCGGGCGCTGTCCCGACTTCCAGCCCGAACCCCCCGCCTGGCGGACGAAGGGCTGGCCCATCGAGGGCGGCCCCGGGACCAGACTCAAGCGGTTGCTGGCGGCACGCAGGCGACGACAGCGCCCCGGCCTGGAATGAGACGGGTACTCAGGAGAACAGTCGCTCGCGGAACTCGGTCGCCGTGAGGTCACAGACGATGGCGGGCTTGCGCGTCACGCCCGCCTTGTCGGCCCGCGCCGTGCTGTCCGGGTCGTGGTCCGGTTTCGAGACCGCGAACTCCCGGACGAACTCGTCGTCGAGGAAGTAGCCCCGGCGCTCTCCGCCGAAGGCCGCGAAGGTGCTCATCTGCGGGCCGGCGCGGTCGAGGAGGCCGACCTCGTCGTCGTCTCCGTCGGCCGGGTCCGACTCACCGTCCAGCAGCACGACCCGCCGGTCGTCCCGGTACGGCAGGCCGTCGACAGCCCGCCGCGTGTGGGCGTTGGCGGGATGGCGCGCGAGCTTCTCGCGCTTCGTCTCCGGGTCGTCGTCGGCCTCGACGACCGTCTTTTTCACCACTGGAAACCAGCCGACGAGGTAGCGGTGGAGCCGCCCGTCCGCGCCTTCGAGCCCGGCGTAGAACGCGACCGCGTCGGTCCCGTCGGCGTCGAGCGCGGCCAGCCGGTTGACGTAGCCCGGCCGGTGCTCGCCGTAGGTCAGCGCGTCGAAGTTCGGGTCGTGATGGGGCGGGTACGCGGCGATGGCGTCGGGGTCGGTGATGGATTCCCCGGCGCCGTCGGGGTCCGGCGTCAGGCTGGCGAGCAGGTCTGCCATGGTGCCGTCGCCGGTCCGCCGCGGGATGGTCCCGTAGGTCAGCGGTTCGTCGGTCTCGCGGGTCTTCTCCGGAATCGGGACGTACTCGAAGCGACCGTCCTCGTCGATTCTGGGGACGCGAGCATCGCGCAGGGAGACGTTCGTGGTGTCGGCACCGATGCCGCAACAGACGACCGTCATCAGGCGGCGACGGAGACCTCGATGTCGTCGCGAGCGACCGCGAGCCGGAACGTCGGGACGGTCGTGTAGACGACCTCGACGACGCCCTTGCGCCGGAGCGCCTGGAGCGCGGAGCGCACGTCGTCGGCGGTCACGTCGTCGCCGAGGCCGAACTCGTCGCGGACCGCGTGGAGGACGCTCACGACGCTCTGACCGTCCTCGTCGGGGGCGGCCAGCACCTCGAAGATCTGGGCCTGCAGCTCGGGCACCCGGACCGCACTCGGGGTGCCGTCGCCGTCCTCGTCGGCCTCCACGCCCGGCTCGACGTCGACCAGCTCCGCGGCCTCGGCCGTCGCGCGGATGAGGCTGTTGTCGTCGCGGTAGTAGTACTCCTTCAGCTCGTTCTCGAGGTACTGGTGGACCTCGCTCCCACTCTCCATGCCCCACCGCTTCTGTAGCTCGGCGTTCTTCGTCGGCTGCAACTCGACGACGTCCGCCAGGCGCTCGCGAGCCTCGTCCGAGAGGGTCATCAGCCGCGGATACGCACAGCCGCTATTTGGGAGTTCTGTCTGCGGTCGGGCGCCCGGAACCACCCGTTTGGCAGCAGTATAAAGGTCGTGGCACGCGTACTCATGGACATGGCACAGACGGTCAAGCTCAGCCACATCGAGGGGGTGCTGGAGGACCTGTCGTACCCGGCGATGCGCGACGACATCGCCTTCGACCTGTCCGACGTGACGGTCGTCCTCGCCGACGGCGAGGCGAACCTGGGGGAACTGGTCTCGGAGACACAGAGCGACGCCTTCGACTCCGCGGAGGACCTCATGCTCGAACTGAACAACGTGTTACCGGTCGAGGCCGTCGGCGAACCCGGGCAGGCAGAGGGCGAGGGGTGAGAGACAGGCGTGGCGCGGGTGGCGCGAGTCGACTGCTGAAGCGGGTCCCTTAAGTTTCCTGCCGGGCGTAGGACTGGGTATCAATGGAGTTCTGTGACGAATGCGGTTCCATGATGAAGACCCAGGACGACCACTGGGTCTGCGGGAGCTGTGGCTACGAGAAGGCCCGTGACGCCGTCGCCGAGGCGGCGATGGTCACCACCGAGTCCCAGGAGGAGTCCGAGATCGTCGACGTGAGCGACGCCGAGGACAAGGGACTCGCGAAGACCCAGGCCCACTGCCCGAAGTGTGACAACGACCAGGCGTACTGGTACATGCAACAGATCCGCTCCGCGGACGAGTCCGAGACGCGCTTCTTCATCTGCACCGAGTGCGAGCACAAGTGGCGCGAAGACGACCACTGACTCTCTCGACTCAGGCGGTTCGCTGCGCCTGATACGCCTTCCAGATGCCGGGAATCCCGGCGACGAACACCGACGCCAGCAACAGCCCCGCCCAGCTGAACACGCCGAAGGCGTAGCCCAGCACCGGCCCCGTCACCAGCAACACGACCGCGAGGCCGGCCGGACCCGCCGCGGCGAGGATGCTCTGGCCGTGCCGGTCGACCCACGCGACGGCCACGAGCGTCAGTCCGAACGCGACCGCGGTCGACTGGATGATGAGTGCGACCTCGGCCACCTCCGGGTCGGCCGCGGCCGTGGTCAACAGGAACAGTGGGCTCGCGAGGAAGACGAGGCCGAGAACGCCCGCGAGGGCGGCCGCGCCGCGGCCGAGGAGTACGGGGTCGAGGTCGGCGAGGGGTGAACCGGCGGAGTTGCTCATGGGTGTGGGTCGTCGTGTCGGCGGAAAGGAGTTTTCGTGTCGCGTCGCGCCACGGGCGACGATTCAACTCGCGTCGCGCCACGGGCGACGGTTCTCGTCGTCGCGCTTCTGGCGCGGCCTCAGTGCGTCGCGCGCCACTCGCCGTGCTTCACGCCGATGAGGAGACAGACGAGCCCGAAGACGAGCATCGACGGCGTGACCATCATCAGGACGGTCTGCGTGGTCATCATCGGTGCGGCGACGAGCGCGAGGGTCCCCAGCGCGATGAGCGCGAGGAACACCACCGCGGTCTTCTGCAGGTCGAATTCCATGCGGGTACGTGGGAACTGGAAGAAGATAATCGCAGCGGAGGGCCTCTCGGCTCGCCGGAAGGTCGGTCACTCGGTCGGCCGCGCCAACTCCGCCAGCGACACCAGCACGCCGAGTATCCACCCCAGCGGGACCGCCACGCCCAGCCACATCAGGACGTACGCGATGCCCGTGAGGTCGTACTGGGTCCGGAGGTACTCGTTGATGTCACCGACCGCGAGCACGTTGTCGAGGAACCAGATGGCGATGGACTCGCTCTCGGTGAAGACGACCTGCCCCAGCGCGGGCGAGTAGAACGCCGCGACGACCGGCGGGAGGAACACCGCGGTCATCCCCAGCGGGTAGGCCACCAGTATCGAGGTGAGCCGCCCGCCGACCCGCGACGTGGCGACCGCGAGTCCGGCCGCGATGGTCGCCACGGCGGCCGCGACGACCACCGCGAGGAAGCCCGCGAACGAGAACTGGAACCGGGCGAGCGCCGAGAGCGCACCCCAGAGCACCGCGACGATGAGGACCGTCCCGAGGACGCCGAGGTACTCCCCGAGGTCGTCGAAGTTGTACGCGGCCCAGCGGACGATGGTCCCGGCCAGCGCGAAGGGGTACAGCAGCGCGACGATGAGCGCGCCGATAGCGCCCCAGAACCGGTACGCGGCCTTGCCACTGGCCGTCTGTGGTTTCCACTTGCCGAGCACCGACCGGTCCGCGTTCCGCTGGCGCGGGAAGACGATCTCCATCCACGTCTCGTGGAGGCGCTTCAGGTCGACTCTGAGCCCGGCGACGACACCTGCCATTGCGTGTGAGGTGCGTGCGGCCGCTGTTTACGCTTTCGGCCTCGCGCAATTCTGATCCGTGAACTGACTGGTCTGGGTTCAGGCGGTCCCGGGCATCGTGTCGGTGCTTCCCGAGCCGGTTGCTGGTGACGACGAGCATCGAACTCGCGCCGATGGCGGTGAAAACCCGCACCGCACCGCACCGCTCCGCACCGCTCCGCACCACACCCTCCCCAGCCGATTGCGGTGCTCATTCCGCTTCACTGCGTTCCGCTCTATTGCGCTCCGCATCCCTCGCGCAGCACCGACTCGCGGCTTCGCATTGCGAGGCGACCAAGTCGCCTCGTGCTCAGCACGCTCGTCGGCGCGCGCCAGAGGGAAAAACGGGAACCAGGGCGAGGGACGACCGTCCGCGACTACAGCAGGCCGAGGTCCTCGAGGTCCGCTTCGAGCGCGGCGGTGTCTTCCTCGTCCATCGTGGTGAGGGGGTCGCGCAGGTCGCCCGCGTCGAAGCCGCGCAGGGAGAGCGCGGTCTTCACGCCGGCCATGTACGGGCCGCGCTTGAGGGCGGAGCGGATGTCGTACACCTGGCTCTGGAGTTCGCGGGCGCGCTCTTCGTCGCCCTCGTCGTAGGCCTCGTAGAGGTCGACGACGACCTCCGGGAAGACGTTCGCGACCGCGGAGACCATGCCGGTACAGCCGACCTCGAGGCCGGGGAACAGCAGGGAGTCCGAGCCGGCGAGGAAGGTGAGGTCGGGGTGGGCGTCGATGGCCTGGCCGAGCCACGGGACGTCCTTGCTGGAGTCCTTGAGGCCGGCGAGGTTGTCGATCCGGGCGAGCTCGTCGAGGGTGTCGAGCGAGAGGCTGTTCCCGGTCTTCGAGGGGATGTGGTAGACGTACACCGGGAGGTCGGTCGCCTCGCAGACGCGGCGGTAGTGCCGGAGCGCAGCGTCGTGGTCGAGGGGGAAGTAGTACGGCGTGACGACGACGAGGCCGTCGGCGCCGGCGGCCTCGGCGGCCTCGGCGCGCTCGACCGTCTTGTGGGTGCTCGGAGCGCCGACGCCGGCGATGACGGGGACCTCGTCGCCGACCGCCTCGACGACCGCGGCGACGACCTCGTCGCGCTCTCGGCCGTCGAGCATCGGGAACTCGCCGTTGGTCCCGAGCGGGAAGACGCCGTGGGCGCCGCGGTCGACGACGTACTCGGCGTGGGCCGCGGTCTGCTCGTAGTCGACCGATTCGTCCTCGTCGAAGACCGTGATTGTCGGCGGGACGACGCCGTGGATGTCGAGGGGGTCGTCGCTGCCGGGTGTGGGTGCGTGGCTGACCATGTGGTGAACAAATTACACGGAACCGAGTTAATTGTTGCTGTGCTCGCGACGGCGCTGCCACCGACGGACGGCCTTCGCGAGCGGTCGCGCCACGAGCAGGACGCCGAGGACCGCGAAGGCGGCCAGCAGCCGCAGGTCGATGTTCGCGACCCCGGTGGCGGCGCGCGCGGACTGCGCGATGACCATGTACATGAGCACCCACGGGGTGATGCCGATGGCCGTCCCGAGCGCGAACGCGCCCACCGGGACCTTCGAGAGGCCCGCCCCGTAGGAGACCACGTCCGCGGGCGTGGGGGTGAGCCGGATGGCGATGATGCCGCGGAGGTCGCCCGTCGCCGCGAAGGCGTCGCTCCCGAAGTCGCGGAACCGGCCGAGGATGGCCGAGTCGCCCTCGTACCGCCGCGCGAGCAGGTACGGCGGCAGGGACGTGAAGACGGTCCCGACGATGGCGATGGGGAAGCCGAGCCAGCCGAACCGGAAGATGATTATCAGCGAGAACAGGCTCACTGGCAGGGCGAGGAAGGGCCTGATGACGTAGGCGACGACCAGCGCGAGGAGGAAGACGTAGTCGTTCTCGACGGCCGCGACCAGCCCGGAGACGTCCCCGGTCAGGACCAGACGGCCGACGAGCGCGGCGCTCACCAGCGCGAGGAGGACGAGGGCCGTCTTGCGAGACGCCTGCATCTCCCCGAATCGAAGGGCAGGACGCACTTGACGGTTGCGAGACGGCGAGGAGAGCGAATCGCCCGGGGGAGTTACGACAGCCCGGCCAGCCGGTTCAGCGCGTACACCGTCCGCAGCATCTCGGCGCTCTTGCCGCGGTCGAAGACGAGTTCGTCGGTCGAGAGCACGAAGTCGAGCACGTCGCTCGAGGCGTGTTCCGGCGCCGCGCCGATGCCGGAGTCGGTCTCGGCGGCCCAGCGCATCACCCGCAGGTCGGACTTCGAGTCGCCCATCACGAGCGCGAAGGGGTCCTCGACGCCGAGCACGTCGAGGGCGGCCTCGACGCCGGCGACCTTGTCGAGCTCGAGGCTGGTGACCTCGGCGGCGTCGGCCTCGTAGTAGGCCACGTCGATGCGCTCGAAGGTGTCCTCGACCGCCTCGGGCATCGCGTCGAGGTCCACGTCGGGGAAGCCGCCCTCGCGTTCGAGCACGCCGCGGATCTCCGGGTCGGACTCGGCGTAGTACCGGCGCGACCAGTCGGCGGCCGCCTCGGGGTCGGTGTCGGTCGCGCGGGCGACGGCCTCGCCGACGAGGTCGAGCTGGTAGACCAGCGCCTCGTCGATGATCTCGCGGGCGCGCTTGCTCCCGGTCTCGAAGTTCGGCTTGAGCGTGACGTTGAACTCGTTCCCCTGCAGGTGACAGCCGTGGCGGATGCTCTCGGGGGCGTCCGTGAGCACGCGGGCGCGCACGTCGTCGAACACGTTCCGGACCGAGTCGTCGAGGTCCTCGTACAGGAGTTGCTTCGTGTCCGCGCCGTGCCCCGGCGTGAACACGCCGTTACCCGCCTCGTAGACGATGCTGAGGTCGCCGGAGTGGACGACCTCGCTCCCGAGGCCCTGGATCATGAATCCCTTGACGTTCTCCAGGGTCTGGCCCGTGCAGATGACGATGGGGACGCCGTCCTCGTGGAACTCGGTCAGCAGGTGCAGCGTCTCCCGGGGGATCTCGTTGTCGGTGTTCCCGGCCGAGCGCAGCGTCTCGTCCACGTCGAGCACGAGGACGTTCACGGCGCGCTCGTACTTCGAGTAGAGGTCGAGCGCGGTGAACGCCTGGTCGCGGGTCGCGTGCGCGGCGACCTCGGCGAAGGTCTCGCCCGCCGCGAACGCCTCGCGGATCTCGGACTTGCGGTCGGCGAGTTCGTCGCTCGCGTCCTGCCAGTGCGAGAGCGCGACGCGCGAATCCACCGGTGGGAACACGTCGACGAACTCCTGGTAGTCACGCAGGGTCGCGGTGTCGAAGTCGTCGTACAGCTGGTAGAGCAGGTCGTATCGTTCCATGGTATCAGAAGCGTTCGAAGGGCACGGATAAAACGGTGGATGCTGGCACGGATGTGGCTGCAGTCACCTGCTGTGCAGGGGCCGAGGGGATGCTGGGGGGGTACCTGCCGAGTGGCGAGTCAGGTGGCATCCACCGTCACTTCAGATGTTTACTCGGGAGAGAATAAATCTTTTGTCGGTGCGGGTTCATCCAGTACGTATGCAAGCAGTCGCAGTTCGACGGGGCGAGACCGAACCCGTCGTGATGGAGAAACCACGGCCTGAACCGGGCCCGGGGGAGGCCCTCGTCCGGACGCTCCGGGTCGGGATCGACGGGACCGACCACGAGGTACTCAACGGGGGCCACGGGGGCTTTCCGGCCGACGACGACCACCTCGTCATCGGGCACGAGGCCGTCGGCGTCGTCGAGGACCCGAACGGCACCGACCTCTCGGTGGGGGACGTGGTCGTGCCGACGGTCCGGCGCGCACCCAACGGGACGAACGAGTACTTCGAGCGCGGCGAACCCGACATGGCGCCCGACGGGCAGTACTTCGAGCGCGGCATCGTCGGCGCACACGGCTTCATGAGCGAGTACTTCACGAGCCCGGCGGAGTGCCTCGTCTCCCTGCCGCGCGAGCTGGCTCCCCTCGGGTTCCTCGTCGAACCCATCAGCATCTCCGAGAAGGCGTTCGAGCACGCCTTCGCCTCGCGGTCCGCGTTCGACTGGCGGCCCGAGTCCGCGATGGTCCTCGGGAACGGAAGCCTCGGCCTGCTCACCCTCGCGATGCTCGAGACGAGCGACACCTTCGAGCGCAACTACTGTCTCGGTCGACGCGACCGCCCCGACCCCACCATCGACATCATCGAGGAACTCGGCTGTACCTACGTCGACTCGCGGGAGACGCCGGTCTCGGAGGTCCCGGCCGCCCACGAGCCCATGGACTTCGTCTACGAGGCGACCGGCTACGCGCCCCACGCGTTCGAGACCATCGAGTCGCTCGCGCCCAACGGCGTCGGCGCCCTGCTGGGCGTCCCGACCGACTGGGAGTTCGAGGTCGACGGCGGCCGCCTCCACCGCGAGTTCGTCCTCCACAACAAGGCGCTGGTCGGGAGCGTCAACTCCCACGTCGGCCACTTCGAGGCCGCCGTCGACCGGCTGCAGGACCTCCCCGGGTGGTTCTTCGACGAACTCGTCACCGGCGTGTACGGACTGGACGACCTCGACGCTGCCTTTGCGGACGACGACAGCACTATAAAAACGGCCATCGAATTCGACGCTATATGAAGAACGTCGACGACCTCATCGAGAGTGCCGCCGAGCTCGCAGACCGTGGCCTGTCCAAGGGCGAGATCGCGGACGAACTGAACGTCTCGCGCGAGACCGCCTCCTGGCTGGTCGAGCGGTCGGGCAGTGCCGCGACCCAGTCGGAGACCAGCGAACCGGCCCCGACGGGCGGTCCCCACGACATCCACGTCGACTGGTCCGCCATCGGCCGCGACAGCTACCGGCTCGAAGCCGTCACCTCCGCGATGGCCGACCTCCTCGTCAAGCAGGGCGATGCGGTCGACCTCACCATCGGCATCGAGAAGGCCGGGGCGCCCATCGCCACCCACATCGCGCGCGACCTCGACACCGACCTCGCGTCCTACGCGCCGCGCAAGCACCAGTGGAACGAGGGCGACCTCGAGGACCTCGGTGGGTCGTTCTCGCGCAACTTCGCCCAGATCCGCGGCCGCGACTGCTACGTGGTCGACGACACCATCACCAGCGGGACGACGATGACCGAGACCATCGAGGCCATCCGCGAGCAGGGCGGCAACCCGGTCGCCGCCTGCGTCCTCGTGGACAAGCAGGGCCTCGACGAGATCGAGGGCGTCCCGGTCTACTCGCTGTTGCAGGTCATCACCGTCGGCAGCGACGACTAGGTCGGCCTGGAAGCCGCCGACGCAACTTCTTTCCGCGGTGGTTGCTTATCCGGCTGTATGACGTTCGACCCCAACGAGAGCCTCCCGCAGGAGGACGTCGACGAGCTGGTGCGCGAGACCATCGAGAACAACGAGGTCGTACTGTTCATGAAGGGCACGGAGATCATGCCCCAGTGTGGCTACTCCGACCGCGCGCTCGGGCTCATCCGCCAGTACCGGGACGACTACGAGACGGTGGACGTCCTCGAATCGCTCGAGGAGTTCCGGACCGCGCTCTCCGAACACTCCGGCTGGGAGACGATCCCCCAGACCTTCGTGAACGGGGAGTTCGTGGGTGGGAGCGACGTGCTCGCCGAACTGGACGAACGGGGCGAACTCGACGAAACGCTGAACGCCTGACGGGAAGCCGCAGTTTTCTGGATTCCCGGTTGAAATAAACAGCAGGTCATTTAAACTCTACGCCCCTATGTAGAGGCAAGCGGTTGGCTATTCGACGGCGCCGTGATACCCCCTTCACTATGTCAGCAGAAAACTCCGGCCAAGTATTCCGGTTGCATTCCACACTGGAACTGCCGCTCGAGACAGTTCGGGACTTCCTGAACAGCGACCCAGAAATGCCCGACGGTATCGAATCCGTCGACCTCACCCGACGAAACAACACCCTTATTCTCAAGGCAATCGCGTCCGACAACAGCCTGAGCAAGTACACGCCGACGGCGCAACTGAAGGCCAGCGTCACCGAGAACCGCGTGTACGAGGAGGACCCCGACGAGCGTCGTGGGCCGCGGTGGGGCGAGGAGGAAGAAGAGGAGATCCCCTCCGAGCTCGTCGAGTTCGCCGCGTTCAAGGGCGACCGCGAGACGGTGCTCCAGAACTCCCTGCTCCAGTACGAGATGTTCCAGGTCCTCTGTGACATCGCGCGCGAGGCCGAGAAAGGGACGTTGACGGCCATCACGGGCGTCGACGGGGAACTCGAGGCGACGCGCATCGTCGACGGCGAGGACCGCCCGGCGACCATCGAGGTCGTCGAGGGGCGCAACGAGAGCAAGGCGGCGAACAACGGCGTGAACTGGCGCGACAACAAGTTCATCAGCTGATTCTGACGGCAAACCGGACCGCCGGGTCTGGCTGGCTGGTTCGCCGCATCCCCAACCCACTTCTCCGTCCCGAGAGTAGCGTCTGCCAGTATGTCCGACCAGCCGCAGGTGACAGCAGACAGCGTGCCGCTCGCAGAAGACATGCCGATGCTCGGACTCGGGACCTGGCAGAACACGGACCCCGACCAGTGTGCCGAGAGCGTGGCGACCGCCCTGGAGATGGGCTACCGCCACATCGACACCGCACAGGCCTACGAGAACGAGGAGTACGTCGGCGAGGGCATCGCCCAGGCCGACGTCGACCGCGAGGACGTCTTCCTCGCGACGAAGGTCTGGATCAGCAACCTCGAACACGACGACGTCATCGAGACCGCGCGCGAGAGCCTCGACCGTCTCGGCGTCGACTACGTGGACCTGCTGTACGTCCACTGGCCGTCGCGGACCTACGACGCGCCCGAGACCCTCGCCGCGTTCGACGAGCTGTACGACGAGGGGCTCGTCCGCCACGTCGGCGTCTCGAACTTCGAACCCCGCCACCTCGACGAGGCGCGCGACCTGCTCGACGCGCCCGTCTTCGCCAACCAGGTCGAGTGCCACCCGCTGCTCCCGCAGGATACCCTGCGCGAGTACGCCGACGACAACGACCTGAACCTCGTCGCCTACTCGCCGCTGGCCCGCGGCGAGGTCTTCGACGTGCCCCAGATCCAGCAGGTCGCGGAGAAGCACGGCGTCTCCGAGGCGCAGGTCAGCCTCGCGTGGCTCCGCGAGAAGGGCGTCACCGCCATCCCGAAGGCGACCGGCGAGGCCCACATCCGCGACAACCTCGCGTCCGTCGCGCTCGAGCTCGACGACGAGGACGTCCAGGCCATCGACAGCATCGACCGCGAGGAACGCGTGGTCGACCCCGACTTCGCGCCCTGGTAGCGCCCGAGTCGCTGCCCACGGCCTCGCGCCACTGGCGCGAGACTCGCCCGCGACCCGAACAGTGAATTTCCCCCACGCGCTCCACCCTCGTATGAGCGACCTCATCGGCCACCTCCTCTCGTTCCGCAAGGCCATCGCGGTCATCGCCGGGCTCGGACTGTTGCTGCTGGCGCTGCTCTCGACGCTGGCGCTGAACGAGACGGGAACGCTCGTCGTGTACCTGCTGGTCGCGGGCGTGGTCATCCTCGGGAGCGTCCTGGCCATCTACCTGCGCATCGTCGCGAAGGAGAGCGCGCAGTTGCAGAACCCGCCGCCGGACTGGGAGCGCGACCGCGGGGAGTGACCGGAGAGACGACCTCAGTGGCCGTTCGTGATCTGGGTGTGCGCGCCGATGAGCGCGCCCGCGAGGTCGAGGTTGTCGAGGTGCGTGTTCTCGTCGATGATGGAGTCGCGGATGTCCGAGTCCTCGATGGTCGCGTTCGGGAAGATGACCGACCCGTCGATGTGGCTGTCGGCGATCTCCGCGCCGGCCATCACGTGGACGTTCTCGCCGAGGGTCGTGTCGTGGAGTTCGGCCGACTCGGCGACGTAGTTCTCCCCGCCGAGGTACCACGCGACCGCGTCGAGGTAGGAGTCCGGCGTGCCGATGTCGAACCACGCGCCCTCGAAGGTGAACGCGTAGGTCGACTCGCGGTTCTGGAGCCACTGGATGAACCAGCCGGGTTCGTCGGGGTTGTTGTCGCCCTGGAGGTACTCCTCCAGCAGGCCGACGGTGTCGCGGGTGAAGGCGTAGCAGGCGATGGAGACCAGCGTGCTCTTGGGGTCCTCGGGCTTCTCCTGGAAGTCGACGATGCGCTCGCCCTCGAGGTCGACGAGGCCGTAGGACTTCGCGAGTTCCTTCGAGCCCACGTCGTAGGCGGCGATGCACGGCGAGTCCTTCGCCTCGAAGAAGTCGACGAACTCGGAGACGTCGAAACTGATGAGATTGTCGCCAGCGATGACGAGGAGGTCCTCGTCGACACCCTCGCGGTCGACGAGCTGGGCGAGCGCGCCGATGACGCCGAACTTCTCGTCCTCCTCGGAGGTGTCCTCGATCGAGAGGGTCGGCTTCTCGAAGTCGGTCGTCGCGAGGTGCTCTTCGAACTCGGGCGCGAACTTCTCGTTCGTGCTCACGAACACCTCGTCGATGCGGTCGTCGTCCTCCAGTTCGGCGAATATCTGGTCGATGACGGTCGAGTCACCGACGGGGAGGAACATCTTGGGTCGGTGTTTCGTGATGGGCCACAGTCGGGTCGCGTACCCGCCAGCGAGAACGACGGCTTTCATTACTCGCGCGTTCTGCAGCCGTCATTAAGGTCTTTGTCTTTCATGTCGGCCAGTTTCGGGGTGTCCCGGCCGCCCGGCCGGCGCCGAATTCGAGACGCTCCCCCACGCTCGCGCCCAGATCTGTCGATATCTGGCCGCCGCCCCATCGGCACCAGACCTCCCTCACGCCGGGTGTATCACCGGGTCGACGTAGGTCCCGGGGGTCGGTGGGAACAAGAGATTTACCTGCGTGGGTCCGACTCACGCCCATGCGCCAGGCCGACGAGACCACCCGCCAGCGCATCACCGACAGACTCCGCGAGGGCGCGCTCACGCCGAGTGCGCTCGCCACGGAGTTCGACGTGACAGCCGGCACCGCGCTCCGCCACGTCGAGCACATCTCGCAGTCGCTCGAGAACACCGACGAGCAACTGCTCGTGGCGCCGCCGGAGTGTCGGGAGTGCGGGTTCACCGACTTCGACGACCTCCTGAACCGGCCCTCGCGCTGTCCCGAGTGCAAGAGCGAATCGCTTGAGGAGCCGGCGTTCGTCGTCGAGTGACGACCGTGGCGACCGGCCGCCTCAGGGCCCGTCGAAGCCGATACGACCGCCCGAGGAGAGGTCGATGTCGCTCGCCTTGCCCACGTGGTCGAACCGGTAGTCGTCGTCCGTGAGGTAGACGTCGCCGTCCTCGACCGTCACGTCGACCGGCTCCAGCACCGCGCCCTCGCAGGGGCCGTGGGTGCAGACCCCGTCGTCCTTGCGGAAGGTGGCGGCGTGTCTCGTACACACCAGTTCGTCGTCCCGGACCGTGCCGCCAGAGCCCTTGTCGAGGCGCACGTCGGTCCAGTGCTGACAGTAGTTCAGGAACGCCTGTACCGAACCGTCGCCGAGTCTGGTGAGGACGACCTCGCGCTCGTCGAACCCCTCCATCACCGTGAACAGGAAGGTCCCGTCCTCCGGGACCGCCTCGACCGTCGTCACGCGACTGTCCGCATCCATGCAGTGGCCGTTACGCGTGGACCGGTTTGAACGCACCGGTCGTGGCATCGGGTTCACGCAGGCTTTTGTCCCCGGCGTGAGGCGTGTCACCTATGCCCGACCTGCTCATCTACGGCTCCTACGGCTACACCGGCCGACTCGTCGCCCAGCAGGCCACCGTCGACGGCCTCGACCCCATCCTCGCTGGTCGGACCGCCGAGAAGGTCCACGACCAGGCCGAGGAACTCGGCTGTCGCTCGCGCGTCTTCGAGGCGACGAACCCCCGGACCGTCGCGGACTACCTCGAAGGCGTCGAGGTCGTCCTGAACTGCGCCGGCCCCTTCGCCCACACCGCCGACCCCATCGTCGAGGGCTGCATCCAGACCGGGACGCACTACCTCGACATCACCGGCGAGTGGCAGGTGTTCCAGAACATCGCCGCGCGCGACGAGGACGCCGACGCCGCGGGCGTCATGCTCCTCCCCGGCGTCGGCTTCGACGTCGTCCCCTCGGACTGCCTCGCGGCGCACCTCCACGACCGCCTGCCGAGCGCGACCGACCTCACGCTGGCACTCGGTGGCCTCGGCGGGATGTCCCGCGGGACCGCGATGACGATGGTCGAGAACATCGCCGAGGGCGGCGTCGTCAGGGAGGACGGCGAGATCGTCCACGTCCCGCAGGCCCACGACGACCGCGAGATAGAGTTCAGCTACGGCGAGCGCAGCGCGATGACCATCCCCTGGGGCGACGTGGTGACCGCCTACCACTCGACCGGCATCCCCAACATCCAGGTGTACTCCGAGACGCACCCGAAGACCATCGGCCGCCTCCGGAAGCTCCGGAAGCTCTCCCCTCTGCTCGGGGCCGGCCCCGCCCAGAAACTGCTGAAGTGGCTCGTCGACCGACGCGTCGAGGGCCCCGACGAGGAACAGCTCCGCGAGGGCCGCGGCGAGATCTGGGGCGAGGCGACCGACGGCCAGAAGACGGTCGTCTCGCGACTGGAGACTCCGAACGGCTACGCGCTGACCCGCGACACGGCGCTGCTCACCGCGAAGCGCGCCCTCGACGGGGACGTCGAGACCGGCTACCAGACCCCCTCGACGGCCTACGGGAGGGACCTCGTCCTCGAGATCGACGGGGTCGAGCGGGTCGACGTCGGCGGGACCTGACGAGGATTCACATAGGAAGCCGCGGCCAGCGTCGGCGTGCACTGAGCCGCCACGCCCGGTCCGCGGTTGCGCGACGCCCCCGCGCGTGGTCTCGAAATCGCGTCGCCTGTTCGCTATTCTGGGTCCTTCGAACCTTCGGCTCCCGACCCCGTGGGTGTCCCGGCTCCGGCCGCCAGTCGTTCACCATCGTAGTGGCGACGCTCGACGAGTGCCGCGAACTTGCTCCGGAGCAGGTCGGTGACGGGCCCACCACCCACGTCCAGCCCGTCGACCGTCGCCACCGGCCGGAGCTCCCACGTCGAGTTCGTCAGGAACGCCTCGTCGGCGGTCCGCACGTCCTCCAGCGCGTAGCGGTCCTGCCACACCGGGATACCCTCCTCGTCGGCGAGTTCGAGGACCACCTTCCGGGTGATGCCCGGCAGGAGCGGCAGCTCTGCACTCGGGGTGTGCAGGCCGTGGTCGTTGACGAAGAAGAGGTTGCTCGTCGCGCCCTCGCAGACGTTACCCTCCTGGTCGCGGAGCAGGGCCTCGTCGGCGTCCTCGACCAGCTCGTTCCGGGCGAGGATGCCGTTCAGGTAGTTGTGGGTCTTCGCGCCCGGTGGGAGCGCGTTCGCCGGCGGTTTGCGTGTCTTCGTCGTCTGGAGCGTGGCCGGCCCGTCCCAGACGGGCTCGCTTCCCTTCCCGCCCCGCGGGAGCGGTTTGACGATGACGACGACGGTCGGGTCGACCTCGGGTTTCGGTGCCAGCGTCCCCGGCTGGACACCGCGGGTCACCGAGAGCTTGACGTAGGCGTCGTCGAGGTCGTTCGCCGCGAGCGTCTCGTCGATGCGAGCGCGGAGTTCCCCGTCGGAGAACCCGTGTTCGAACCCGAGCGTCTCGCAGGAGCGGCGCAACCGGTCGGCGTGTGCCGCCCACTCGAACACGTCGCCGCCGTAGGCCCGCATCGTCTCGAACGCTGCATCGCCGTACTGGAACCCCCGGTCGCGGACGCTGACGCTCGCGTCCTCGGCCGGGACGAGTTCGCCGTCTACGTGGTATCGCATTGTTCGATGAAGGTCGCAACGAGTCGCTTGCCGACGCGCAGCGACAGGTGCGTGCCGGCTTCCGGTTCGCTCACGTCGCCCGTGAGGATGCTCTCCGGATGGAACTGCACGCCGACGTGGGGCTTCTCGCGGTGGCGGACCGCCATCAGCACGTCACGTTCGTCGTCGGTCGCGGCGGTCTCGACCAGCGTGTCGGGGAGGTCTGTCCGCTCGACCGCCAGCGAGTGATAGCGCCCGACGCGGATGCGGTCGGGCACGTCCGAGAAGATGCCCCGCCCGTCGTGGGTGATGACCGAGGGCTTGCCGTGGACCACGTCGGGGGCGTGGACCACGGGTGCACCGTTGGCCGCACAGAGCGCCTGGTGGCCCAGACAGACTCCGAGGGTCGGGTACGCGAGGTCGCGGAACACCGGGATGGAGACGCCCGCCTCGGCGGGGGTCCCGGGTCCCGGCGAGACGACGATGCCGTCGGGGTCGAGTGCCTCGACGTCGGCCACGTCGATGGCGTCGTTCCGCCGGACGACCACGCTGTCCGCCAGCTCGCCCACGTACTGGACGAGGTTGTAGACGAACGAGTCGTAGTTGTCGACGACGAGTATCTCAGTCATCGTCCGCCCCCTCGACGGTCAGGCCAGCCCGGTCGCCCAGTGCCTCGTCGACCGCCGTGACGAGGGCGCGAGCCTTGTCCAGTGTCTCCTCGTACTCGCGTTCCGGCACCGAATCGTGGACGATGCCGGCCCCGACGCGCAGGTGGTACTCCCCGCCGGTTCGGACGAGCGTCCGGATGACGATGTTGAGCGTCGCCCGGTCGTCGAACCCGAACAGGCCCATGCTGCCGGTGTAGGGACCGCGCCGGGTCGACTCCAGCTCGTCGATGATCTCCATCGTCCGCGGCTTCGGGGCACCCGTGATGGTGCCGCCGGGGAACACCGCCGCGATGGCGTCCGCGAGCGTCGCCTCCGCCCGGAGGTCGCCGGTCACGTTCGACACGAGGTGCATCACCTCGGAGTAGCGGTCGACGCGGCGGTACTCCGCCACCTCGACGCTCCCGTACTCGCACACCTTCCCGAGGTCGTTGCGCTCGAGGTCGACCAGCATCGCGTGCTCGGCGCGTTCCTTCTCGTCGCTGGTGAGGTCGGCCGCGAGGTCGTCGTCCTCCTCGGGGGTGTGCCCACGCGGGCGAGTCCCGGCGATGGGTTCGGTCCGGACGAACTCGCCGTCGCGGTCCAGCAGGAGTTCCGGGCTCGCGCTCACGAGGTCGACGCCGGGGAACTCGAACAGCCCCGAGTACGGCGCCGGGTTCACGGCCCGGAGCGCGTCGTAGGCGGCGACGGGGTGGACCGCGGCCGGGGCGACGAGGCGCTGGGAGACGTTCGCCTGGAAGGTGTCGCCGGCGTGGACGTACTCCTTCACTGCCCGGACCCTGTCGGCGTAGGCCTCGCGGCCGCAGTCGCTCTCGAAGGTCGCGTCGTTCTGGTCTTTCGGCGGCTCCCCGAACCCGGGGTCGCCGGTGGTCGCACGCGCCGCGAGGGCGAGGGCGTGCTCGCGACCGTGGTCGAACGCCGCCTCGGCGTCGTCGAACGCGTCCACGACCGGGCAGGCGGTGATCCTGAGCGTGGTCTCCTCGCCCTCCCGGGGGTCCTCCCAGGCGGCGATGCGGTCGTACACCCCGACCTGCAGGTGGGGGAGCTGTCGGTCGTCGACGGCCGAGTCGGGGAGCGATTCGAGTTCCCGGGCGACGTCGTAGGAGAGCCAGCCGATGGCCCCGCAGGGGTACGGCACGTCACAGTCGCCACGGGCGAGCGTCTCGCCGTCGAGGAGACCCTGCAATGCGGCCAGCGTCGCGGACTCGCGTGGGCCAGCATCGGTCGTCAGCGTCTCGGCGTCGGCCGAGACGGTCATGGCGTCGACGGGGTCGACCGCGAAGTAGCCCCAGCCGGGCTGCCCACCGGTGGTCTCGACGTAGGTGTTCCACTCGTCGCCGCGGGCCCGTCGATACGCGTCGAACGGGTCGTCCACGCGCACCCGGACCTCGACCGGGACGCGTGCCCCCGGCGGAGCGTCCGCCGCCGTCGAGGCGAACGCCTCGCGACTGGTCACGACGCGGGGGTCGGTCATGTCCTGCAGAAGGAGAACTGGACGTAACCGTGTTGCGGTTTCCGGCCTAGCGGCGGGCGCGAGCCCGCTTGACCCACTGCTCGATACGGGTCGCGGAGATGTCGGTCTGTTCGGCGACCTCGTCCGGGTCGGCGTCGGCGAGGTCGGCGACGGTCTCGATGCCGGCCCCGGCCAGCCGCTCGGCGTACGCCGGGCCGATGCCCTTGATGTCGTCGGTCGGTTCGGACGGTTCCTCGGGTTCGTCCTCGGCCGGTGCCGCTTCGGCCTCGGTGTCCTCCCCGGCGTCCGTGTCGGGTTCGGTGTCCGCCTCCGCGTCGGATACCGGTTCTGCCTCGGATTCGGTCTCGGGCTCCGGTTCCGCCTCGGACTCCGGTTCTGCCTCGGGTTCGGTGTCGGACTCCGGTTCTGCCTCGGGTTCGGTGTCGGACTCCGGTTCTGCCTCGGGTTCGGTGTCGGACTCCGGCTCCGCCTCGGACACCGGCTCCGCCTCGGGTTCCGCTTCCTCGACTGCGGGTTCGGTCGGTTCGTCGGCCGCCGCCTCGCCGGCGTCCGGCTCGGCTGGCTCGCTCGTCTCGGCCGGCTCGGCGGCTTCCGTCGCCGGCTCGGTGGACGATTCGGACTCGGCCGTGGTCTCGGCCGCTGCCTCTGCCGTCTCGGTACTCGTCGTCTCGTCCGCTGTCGAGGGCTCACGCCGCTCTTTCTCCACGGTGACACCGACGTCTCGCGAGGACCGTGGCTGGGAGTCGTCGTCCAGCCCCAGCAGCGACTTCAACTTCTTGAGCAGTGCCATTACAGGGGAGTATCGTGTGGCGGTACTTAAACCCGCTACCTGTCGCCTCGCAGGCCGGTTCGCAGCGCTTCGTTCATCTCGGCGATGGGGGCGTCGCGGCCGGTCCAGCGCTCGAACGCGATAGCTCCCTGATACAACAGCATCCAGGCGCCGTCGACCGTCGTCGCGCCGCGAGCCGCGGCCTCCTTCAGCAATCGCGTCTCCAGCGGGCTGTAGACCGCGTCGAGGACCACGAGGTCACCATGGAGCGCCTCGGCGGGAACCGGCGATTCGTTCGCTTCCATGCCGACGCTGGTCGCGTTGACGAGCACGTCCGCCTCCGGGACGAGGTCGGTGAGCGCGTCGAGGCCGTGGCCGCTGGCACCCGGTACGTCCGCGGCGAGGGCCGTCGCGCGCTCGACGGTCCGGTTCGCGACGTGGACGGTGCTGCCGGCGTCCGCCAGCGCGAAGGCCACCGCACGGCCGGCCCCGCCAGCCCCGACGACGACCGCTGTCGCGCCGTCGAGAGACGCATCGCCCTGTTCTTCGAGCGCACGGCGGGCCCCGTCGGCGTCGGTGTTGTGCCCGGTGGGCGTGTCGCCGGAGAAGTCGACAGTGTTCACCGCGCCGATGCGGGCCGCGAGGTCGTCCGGTTCGACCAGCGACAGCACGTCCTGCTTGAACGGGATGGTGACGTTCAGGCCGCTGATACCGAGTGCCTCGGCGCCCTCGACGGCGGTCGCGAGGTGCTCGGGAGCCGGCTCGAACGTCACGTAGCGGGCGTCCATGTCGTACACCTCGTAGGCCGCCTCGTGCATCGGTGGCGACAGCGAGTGTCCGACGGGGTTGCCGAGGAGTCCGAAGACCTGCATACGCGGTGGGGACGCGTCGGGCGGGCAAAAATCGTCCGCCGCCGGCAGCACTCGCTCAGCGCCGGGGGTGGACCACGAGGACCGGTTCGTCGACGAGCCGCAGGACGCGGTCGGCCGTACTCCCGAGGAACTGACCGGCGAGGCTCGACTCGCCCGTCGACGCGATGACCACGAGGTCCACGTCGTTCTCGTCGACGTAGGCCGCGATGCCCTCGCTCGGGATGCCCGAACGAGTTGCCAGCTCGAACTCGACGTCGGTCGCGGCCTCGGCGGCGTACTCGTCCGCGAGGTCCTCCAGCTCCGTCATGGCGTCCGCGAGGAGCCGCTCGACGTACTCCCTGTCGACGCCGCCGGCACTGAACGGCCCGGCCTCCATCGCCACGTCGACCACGGTGAGGAGGTGCAGTGCCGCACCGTACCGGTCCGCGAGGTCGGTCGCAGGTGCGACGGCCCGGCTCGCGGCCTTGCTCCCGTCGGTCGGCATGAGGATGGTCTCGAACTCCTCGACCTGCTCGTCGCTGGCCGGGACCGTCAGCACGTCGCGTTTCGCCGTCCTGAGGACGCGGTTGGTGACGCTCCCGAACAGCCGGTCCCGGATGCCGCTGTTCCCGTGCCGACCCATGACGACGAGGTCCGCGTCGAACCGGTCGGCGATGTCGACGATGGCGTGGGAGGGGCGGTCGACCACGACGTGTGCCTCGACGGGGACCCCGGCGTCGGCGCCGAGTTCCTCCACCTCGTCGAGGATGTCCCGTGCCGCCGCCTGGTCGAGTTCCTCGTGTGCTGCTGCGACGGCCGTGACCCGGGCCCCGTAGGTGTCCGCGAGTGCGACGCCCGCCTGGGCGGCCCGGGACGCACACTCGCTCCCGTCTACTGCGATGACGACTTGCTCGAACATGTCTCTCGGTGGAGGTTCGCCGAGTCGGTACAAAAATCGTGTGCAGTATTCTCCGGCGGCGGGAGCGCCACGGGTACCGGGGAACCGCCGCTCACGCGCGGTGCGACCGCCTGACACAAGGGGCTTCGTGAAACCACAAGCATTACCTACGAGATTGCGAACCGTTCAGACATGGTTACGAACCGGCTCCGGCATCCGCTGGCCGCCCTCGTCTTCGCCGCCCTGCTCACAGCGCCGTGGGTCGGCGTGATGGCGCTCGGTGGCCCGAAAACACTCGGTTTCTCTCCCCTGATGACAGTCGCGGTGAGTGGGCTCTCGGTCCTCGGTGCCTCCTTCATGCTCGCCTGGGGGGCGGAGACGGCAGAGAAGGACGTGCCACGCGCCTTCGCCATCGCCGTCCTCGCCGTCCTCGCGGTCGCACCCGAGTACGCGGTCGACGCCCTCTACGCCTTCGGCGCCGGTGACGGCGGGGCGACCGCCGAAGCCTGTGCCCAGTTCACCAAACAGCAGATCGAGAACGGTGCGACCCCGGTCGCCGCGGCCTGTCACGACGCGAACCTCGCGGTCGCGAACATGACCGGCGCGAACCGTATCCTCATCGGCCTCGGCTGGTCCGGCATCGCTCTCTTCACCGTCTACCGGGCCGGTTCCGCGAAGGACCCCTCCGTGACCGAGAAGGACGGCTTCCTCGCGAACACCGTCTCGCTGGACCGCGACCTCGGGCTCGAGATCGTCTTCCTGCTCGGCGCGACCCTCTTCGCGTTCCTCGTCCCGCTTCGCGGCGGCATCGGCATCGCCGACACCATCGTCCTCCTCGGCCTCTACATCGCCTACATCGCCATCATCGTCCGCGGAGACGTCGAAGAGCACGAGGAGCAGGTCGGTGTCCCGGCGTACCTCCAGCGACTCCCGTTCGCCTACCGGGCGCTCTCCTCTATCACCCTGTTCCTGTTCTCCGGGTTCATCATCTACACCGCGGTCCACCCGTTCGCCCACGGCCTCGAGGTCATCGGGAAGGACCTCGGCGTCCCACCGTTCTTCATGATACAGTGGATCGCCCCGCTGGCCTCCGAGTCGCCCGAACTCATCGTCGTCGCCTACCTCGTCAACAAGGCGCGGTCGACGGCCGGGTTCAACGCGCTCATCTCCTCGAAGCTCAACCAGTGGACCCTGCTCATCGGGACGCTGGCCATCGTCTACAGCTTCGCGCTCGGCGAGGTCGGCACGCTCCCGTTCGACTCGAAGCAGGCCGCCGAGATCTGGATCACGGCCGCCCAGAGCCTCTTCGCCATCGCCATCATCACGAACTTCGAGATCAGCGTCCGCGAGGCCGTCCTCCTGCTGGTCCTGTTCTCCACCCAGGTCATCGCCGAGTACGCCGTCATCCTGACGACCTCGGCAGCCGAGGCGACCGAACTCAGCATGGCCATCCTCTACGCCTACACCGTGGTCTACGTCGCCATCGCCGTCGTGATGTTCTGGCGGCGCCGCGCCGAACTCGCGCGGACCTTCCAGTGGACGGCGAACCGCGCGAAGGAGTCCATCGGCGGCGAGAGTCCGGTCGCCGACCACTCCGACTGACCGGCGCTCGCCGTCTCGCGACGACCCGATACCCACTTGTTCTCGCTTCGCCAACGCTGGCCCGTGATCGCGATAGTCGTCAGCCGAGCGGACGCCGCCTCCGAGCACATCGGGTCGCACCTGCGCGACCTGGCGGACTGGGAGACGACCGAGGACACGTCCCGCCCGGACGGCGCGGGTGGCGGGACCGTCTACCGGACCGACGGGTTCGCACTGCGCGAGTTCGACGCGTTGCACCTCGACATCGACGACGCCGCCGACGCGTTCGACGACCCCGAACTGCTCGTGTTCGCGTCGCGCCACTCCGGCGAGACGGGACCGTTGCTCACCGCCCACTTCACCGGGAACTTCGGCCCGGCGGAGTACGGCGGCGCGGACGACAGCCTCGCCGAGGCGTGCCCGAACGCGCAGGCGGCCCTGCTCTCGGCGTTCGAAGAGCACGCCCCGGCGGGCTACGAGGTCGGCATGGAGTGCACCCACCACGGGCCGAGCCGGGTCGGCGTCCCGTCGATGTTCGTCGAACTGGGTAGCGGCGAGGAGCAGTGGGAGGACCCCGCGGGCGCGAGAGCCGTCGCGCAGGCGATACTCGACATCGAGGGCGTCGCCCCGCACCGCGACCGAACCGTCGTCGGCTTCGGCGGCGGGCACTACGTCCCGCGGTTCGAGCGCGTCGTCCGCGACACCTCGTGGGCGGTCGGCCACATCGCGGCCGACTGGGGCCTCGACGCCATGGGCCACCCCGAGGAGCATCGCGACGTGCTGGCGCAGGCGTTCGAGCAGTCCGGCGCCGAGTACGCGCTGGTCGAGGGCGACCGACCCGCGCTCGAAGCCGTCGTAGAGGACCTCGGCTACCGGGTCGTCACCGAGACGTGGCTGCGGGCGGTCGACGGCCGCGACCTCGAGACGGTCGCCGCGCTGGAGGAGGCCATCTGCCCGGTCGCCGACGGCCTGCGATTCGGCACGGCAGCGACGACGGGCGACTGGGCGGTACGCGACCTCCCGTCGGCCCTGCTCGACGCGGCCCAGGGCACCGACCGCGAGGCCGTCCTCGCCGCCGCGGACGAGCACCTCGTCGCCTACGAGACAATCCAGAGCGGGAGCCGCGTCGATGGCCAGGGCGCAGTCACGCCCACGGGCTACGACGCGTTCGTCGACGCGCTGGTCGACGTGCTCGCGGAGAAGTACGACGAGGTCCGCCGCGAGGACGGCGAGGTCGTCGCGCGCTCGCAGGCGTTCGACCCCGCACTCGCCCACGAGGCGGGCGTCCCCGAGGGGCCGAAGTTCGGCAGACTCGCCGGCGGGCAGGCCGTCGAGATCGACGGCCGGACCATCGCCCCGGCGGACGTGTCGAGCGAGCGAACCGAGCGCTTCCCCGTCTGAATATAAAGGCGGGCACCCGACAGGGCGACGTTCCCGGAATCCCACACCTCACGTCGTGAGAGCCCAAACGTCTGACGGCCGTCGGACAGTGGGGGAAAGGTAATTAACCTCGATAAAATAATGGGTGCTAAGGATGGATTCGATCGTTGAAGACGCTATCGACGAGGCCGAAGGCGGGGCGCAGGAGCGAGAGCCCGCCCAGCGTTCCGGGGGCGCACCACAGGACGCAGAGCCCAAACGCACCGGCAAGATGACCGACGACGAGCTCGAGGACGTACTCCAGGAGCTCCAGACGAACATCACCGTGGTCGGCTGTGGTGGCGCGGGCGGGAACACCATCAACCGCATGCACGAGGAGGGCATCCACGGCGCGAAGCTCGTCGCCGCGAACACGGACGTCCAGCACCTCGTGGAGATCGAGGCCGACACGAAGATCCTGATGGGCGAGCAGAAGACCGGCGGGCGCGGTGCCGGGTCGCTCCCGCAGGTCGGCGAGGAGGCCGCCCTCGAATCGCAGGAGGAGATCTACGAGTCCATCGAGGGCTCGGACATGGTGTTCGTCACCGCCGGCCTCGGCGGTGGCACCGGCACCGGCTCCGCGCCGGTCGTCGCCAAGGCCGCCCGCGAGGCGGGCGCGCTCACCATCGCTATCGTCACGACGCCGTTCACCGCCGAGGGCGAGGTCCGCCGGACCAACGCCGAAGCCGGCCTCGAACGCCTGCGTGACGTGAGCGACACCGTCATCGTCGTCCCGAACGACCGCCTGCTCGACTCCGTCGGCAAACTGCCGGTCCGCCAGGCGTTCAAGGTCTCCGACGAGGTCCTCATGCGCTCGGTCAAGGGCATCACCGAACTCATCACCAAGCCCGGCCTCGTCAACCTCGACTTCGCCGACGTCCGCACCGTCATGGAACGTGGCGGCGTCGCGATGATCGGCCTCGGCGAGTCCGACTCCGACGCCAAGTCGACGGACTCCGTGAAGGCCGCGCTGCGCTCCCCACTGCTCGACGTGGACATCTCCGGTGCCTCCTCGGCGCTGGTCAACGTCACCGGCGGCTCCGACATGAGCATCGAGGAGGCCGAGGGCGTCGTCGAGGAGATCTACGACCGCATCGACCCCGACGCCCGCATCATCTGGGGGACCTCCATCGACGAGACCCTCGAGGGCAGCATGCGCACCATGATCGTCGTGACGGGCGTCGACTCGCCCCAGATCTACGGCAGCACCGGCGAGTCCCAGCCCCAGGAGGCCCAGCAGCCCCAGAACGTCCAGCAGGACATCGACTTCGTCGAGTAGTCGTACTCCCCGGGCGCTCGACCATCTCCATCGCCTTCTATCGTCTCTTCCCGCCTTCGAGCCCGCTCCAGTGACGACGCTTCTTGCACCGTCCGAGCCCGCCAGTTCGGCGGTTCCGACGGTGCCCCCGGCGATGACGAGCATCAATAGATAGAAAAGCACTGATGACAAAGCCCCGGCCATGGAAGTTCCCAAGGACCTCAACTCCTACGTCCGCGTGCTCAAGATGGCGAGCACACCGTCGTGGGACGAGTTCTCGCAAATCGCCAAGATCGCCGGGGCCGGCATCCTCTTCGTCGGCCTGATGGGCTTTCTCATCGCTCTCGTGATGCAGTTCGTACCCGCCTAACAATGCCGATATACGCAGTCAAGACCACGGCGAGCCAGGAGCGAACCGTCGCGGACATGATCATGAACCGCGAGGAGCCGACCATCCACGCCGCGCTCGCCCCCGATTCGCTGACGAGCTACGTGATGGTCGAGGCAGACGACCACAACATCATCGAGCGCGTGCTCGAGGACATCCCGCACGCCCGCAGCGTCATCCCCGGCGAGTCCGACATCTCCGAGGTGGAGCACTTCCTCTCCCCGAAGCCGGACGTCGAGGGCATCGCGGAGGGCGACATCGTCGAACTCATCGCCGGCCCGTTCAAGGGCGAGAAGGCGCAGGTCCAGCGCATCGACGAGGGCAAGGACCAGGTCACCGTCGAGCTGTACGAGGCGACCGTCCCGATTCCGGTCACCGTGCGCGGCGACCAGATCCGCGTGCTGGATTCGGAAGAACGGTAACCGTCGTACACGGGCGTCACGCCGATTCCGACGCAGAACAGAACAGGTTACGCAGGCGAGCCACCGAGACGCTCGACGACCGCCTGCAGGTCCGCGGTCTCCTCGACGAGGTCTTTTATCTCTTCGCGCTCTCTGACCTCCTCCGAGCTGGCGCCGTAGGCCCGGACGTACTCCGCGCGCGAGTGTTCGTTGAACGCGTGGCGGATCGCCAGGTAGCCGTCGGGGACGACCACGCCACAGACCTTGCACTCCTGGCGCTCGTGCTCGGTGCTCTGGTGGACGATGAGGTCTTCGACGCTCTCGTACGACGTGTCGCACTCTTCGATTCGGCATTCCCACGCCATCAGTTGCCGAAGCTACGGGAGTCGGCTATTTCATTGTTGTCCTGAGCCTGTCGGCCGGTCCGTCTTCGAGGCCCCCGGACCGGAAACGGAACCACTAAACTGGTCCTGACGATACCCCTGACTGTGAGCGACAGCGAGGGGTCCCGGGTGGACATGCACGTGAAGGTGCTCGACGAGCAGGTCGTCGAACGCGCCAAGGCCCGGGGACTCGACGTGCTGGTGTACGCACCGCACTTCGTCCGGTTGCCGGACATCCGCGAGCGAGCCCGCGAGTTCAGCGACGAGGAGTTGCTCGTCGTCCCGGGCCGCGAGATATTCACCGGCGACTGGCGCAACCGCCGGCACGTCCTCGCCATCGGGCTCGAGGACCCGGTGCCGGACTTCATCACGCTCGACGGCGCGATGGGCGAACTCGCCCGCCAGGGCGCCGCCGTCCTCGCGCCCCACCCCGAGTTCCTGAACGTCAGCCTCGGCCGCGGCGACCTGCGGACGTGGGCCGGCGAGATCGACGCCGTCGAGGCGTACAACCCGAAACTCCTCGGTCACTGGGCGGACCGCGCCCGCAGCATCGTCCGGCGCGACGACTGGGCGCCCTTCGGCTCCTCGTACGCGCACCTCCGCCGGTCCATCGGCGAGGTCTGGACGACGTTCGAGCGCCGCCTCGACTCGGAGGCCGAACTGGTCGACGCGCTCACCGAGGGTGCTGCACGGGAGGTCGGCCGCCAGCGCGGGGTCGGCCACCGGGCGCGCTGTCTGGCGGAGTTCGCCCACCTGGGCTACGAGAACTCCTGGTCGAAGATCGACCGCCTGTTCCTCTCGGGGACCGAACCGACCCACCCGCGACACATCGCGTACGAGGGCCGGTTCGACGACGTAGCGGTGTACTGACTGTTTCTGTGCCGGGTCGGGTCAGACCCCGAGCACGGCCAGCCCGATACCCTGGATGCCCTGTCCGAACTCCAGCGTCGCCCACGGAATCTGGTGGACGACGAGGTAGCAGACCGCGAGTTCGAACCCGGTGATGACGACCGTCATCAGGTCCGAGTGCTCGCTCTTGACGGCGACGCCGATGGGCAGGCCGAACTCCTTCGAGTAGGGGTAGAACAGCGCGATACCGCGCTTGCTGCCCATGACGTCGAGGACGTAGTGGGTGAGGACGCCGATCCAGACGTACTGGAGGTTCCCATCGAACACCATCGGGAAGGCGACGAAGAGGGCGAGGACTGGCAGGTTGTGCAACGTCTTGCGGTGCTTGCCGAACTCGGTGTCGACGTCGGGGAACAGCGCCCCGAGCGTGACCGGGAGGCCGACCTCGACGATCTTCACGAAGGTCGCTTCCGTCCCGGCCGGTTCGAGGACGTAGCCGAGGCCGATACTCAACAGCACCGCGTTCATCACGTGTCCTTTCTTGTTCACTGTGACTCCACCTCGTCGAGCACGTCGGAGAGTGCCTGCTCGACCGTCTTCTCCCTGACGGTCGCGCGGTCCCCGTCGAACTCGTAGCGCTCGACCGTGGTGTAGGAGGACTCGCTGCCCCACGGGCCGGCGTAGGCGATGCCGACGAACACGGTCCCGACCGGTGTCTCCTCGGTGCCGCCCGCGGGTCCGGCGACCCCGGTGGTCGAGACGCCCCAGGTCACGTCGGCGGTGTCGCGGACGCCCTGTGCCATCTGGCGGGCGACCGGCTCCGAGACCGCCCCCAGCGCGTCGAGGTCCTCGCGGTTCACGCCGAGCAACTGCTCTTTGGCGCCGTAGGCGTAGGTGACGAGCGACCGGTCGAAGTAGTCCGAGGCGCCCGGGACGTCGGTGATGCGGGCCCCGATGAGCCCCCCGGTGCAGGACTCCGCGGTCGCGAGCGTCTGCTCGCGCTCGCGGAGCGCGTCCCCGAGGCGTGCTGCGATATGTGGCATACCCGGAGGAAGGAGCGGGAGTGGTTTGAATGGCAGGGCTCCCGCGTCGGGTGGTCGTCGGGCGGTCCGAACCGTGGCGAAAGAAACTCCACCCCGCACGCCGAGGTGTGGCACATGAACTACGAGAAACCGCTCTTCTTCGAGATCATGTCCTACGCGGTCCACGCCGACCGCGACGTGGTGGACATGGTCAGCGGGAACCCCGACTGGGAGCCGCCCGAGGCCCTGCGGGAGGGGCTCCACGACTACGCGGACCGCGACTCGCTGGAGTTCCAGTACCCGCCGTCGGAGGGCATCCGCGAGCTCCGCGAGGAGATCGCCGCCCGGCGGAACGTCGACGAGGCACAGGTCGTCGTGACCAACGGCGGCGGCGAGGCGAACTACCTCGCGATGGCGCGGGCGCTCGAACTGGGCACGGGCGACGAGGTCATCCTCACGGACCCGGTCTACCCCTACTACCCGGGCAAGACCACGATGCTCGGCGGGACCCAGACGTTCGTCGCGACGGCCCCCGACGGGACGCTGGACCCGGCCGACGTGCGCGAGGCGGCCAGCGAGGACACCGCCGCCATCGTCGTGAACTCGCCGAACAACCCGACCGGCGCGGTGTACGACGAGGAGACGGTCGAGGAACTCGTCGCCATCGCCGAGGCGTACGACGCCATCCTGGTCAGCGACGAGGTGTACGACCACTACGACCTCTCGGGACGGTTCACGAGCGCGCTCTCGGTCGACTCCGACCATCGCATCGTCACGAACTCGTTCTCGAAGACGCTCGCCATCACCGGCTTCCGGGTCGGCTACGCGGTCTTCCCCGAGCAGCACGTCGAGGCCGCGAAGTCCCGGCACATGCTGGTGAACGTCGCGGGCTCCCGGCCGGCCCAGGCCGCCGTCCTGCACGCCCTGCGCAACACGGACCCGGCGTACTACGAGGCGAACCGCGAACTGCTGCGCGAGCGCGTCGAGACGTTCACGACCGCGCTCGACGAGGCCGGCGCGGAGTACACCCGGCCCGACGGCGCGTTCTACGTGATGGCCCGGTTCGGGGACACGCCGGGGTCCATCGAGAACACCAAGCGACTCATCGACGAGGCCGGCGTCGCGGGGATGCCCGGCGAGACCTTCGGCGACTCCCGGTCGGACTGGTTCCGGTTCGCGCTGGTGACGCCCCGGGTCGAAGAGGCCGCAGAGCGGCTGACGAACTACTTCTCCTGAGGCTCCCTCCCGGGCCGGCGTCGGTCCCAACCGGGAAGTACACAAGTCGTGACCCGGTATCGGCGCGTATGACAGACATCAGCGTCGAGGCAGTCGACGAGGTGGAGGAGAGCGACGACGACGAGCAGTCCGTCGACGCGACGGACGCTGATATCGACGTCGACGTCGTCGACGGGACCGAGACGACGACCCGGGACGACGTCGGCCTCGACGGGATCGACGCCCCGAAGTACGTCCTCTACGGCGGGAAGGGTGGCGTCGGCAAGACGACGATGGCGGCCGCGACCGCGCTCGCGAGCGCCAGCGACGGCTCGACGACGCTCGTGGTCTCGACCGACCCGGCGCACTCGCTCTCGGACACGTTCGAGACGGAGATTCCGGCCGAGCCCACGCAAATCCGCGACGACATCCCCCTCTACGCGGCCGAGATCGACCCCGAGGTCGCGATGGAACAGGGCGCGGCGGTCTTCGGCGGGGGCCAGAACGCGGACGACGACGACGCCGGCATGGGCATGGGCGGCGGGCCCGGTGGTGCCGGCGGCGCCGGCGGCCCGATGGGTGGCCTCGGCGACATGCTCGGCGGCGATGGCGGCCCCATGGAGCAGTTGATGGGCGGCGCGATGCCCGGGGCCGACGAGGCCGCGGCGATGCAGCTGTTCCTCCAGTACCTCGACGACCCGCGGTTCGACCGGGTCGTCGTCGACACCGCCCCCACCGGGCACACCCTCCGGCTGCTCGAACTGCCCGAGATCATGGACACGATGGTCGGCCGGATGCTCAAGCTCCGCGAGCGTCTGGGCGGTATGATGGACGGCCTGAAGGGGATGTTCGGCGGGCAGGCCCCGCAGGAGGACGACGGGATGCCCGACGACCTCGAAGCCCTGCAAGAGCAGATCGAGCGCCTGCGGGCGGTCCTCAGAGACCCCACGCAGACCGACTTCCGGGTCGTCATGAACCCCGAGGAGATGAGCGTCTTCGAGTCCAAGCGCCTGCTCTCCCAGCTCGACGACTACGGCATCCCGGTCGGGACCGTCGTCGTCAACAAGGTCATGGAGGACCTCGCGGACGTGACCGACGACGTGGACCCCGACGAGTTCGTCAAGCCGAACCTCGACTCCTGTGAGTTCTGCCAGCGACGCTGGGACGTCCAGCAGAAGGCGCTGGCGGAGGCACAGGAGATATTCCGCGGTCACGAGATAAAGCGCGTCCCCCTGTTCGCCGAGGAGGTCTGTGGGGAGCGCATGCTGCGCATCGTCGCGGCCTGTCTCGACTGACCCGGCCGGACCGTTCTCACCCCACGTCGGCGCTCAGGCCGGCTCGGGGTCGAATATCGTCGTGTCCTCCGGCCCTTCCGCGTGGACCACCGCCAGACAGCCCTTGCGAGCCACCCGGCTGAGCGCGTGGTCGACGAGCTTGAAGTCGCCCGGCACCGGGAACGACATCGTCGCGACGCAGGACGACCCGGGAACGACCGGCGTCGTCTGGACGAACCGGTCTGGCGGGCTGGCGAGGGCGCCCTGTTCCCAGACCTCGTCCCAGACGCTGCCGATGGGGTGGAACGCCGACGTGAGGTTCGGGCCGCCGACCGCGTAGAATATCCGGGCCGTCTCGCCCGTCTGCACCCGCATCTCGTCGTAGCCCTGCGGCCCGATAGCGTACTTCTCGCCGTTCATCAGGACGTACGTCGGGTCCTCGGCGGCCATGCCCTCGAAGTCGAACTCGTGGTGGCCCTCCTCGCCCGCCGAACCGGTCGTGTACAGCTCGTGCTGGCCGAGGTAGAACTCGTGGTCGACCGCCGGCAGGCCCTCCTCGGGTTCGACGACGATGAGGCCGAACATCCCGCTGGAGATGTGGTAGTCGACGTTCGCGACCGCGCAGTGGTAGACGAACGCGCCGGGGTAGGTCACCTTGAACCGCAGGCGTGCCTCCTCGCCGGGGGCGACCACGGTCGCCTCCGCCCCGCCGCCGGGGCCCCGGCAGGCGTGGAAGTCGACGTTGTGGACCATCGAGTTGTCCTCGTGGTTGCGGATGGTCAGGTCGATGGTGTCGCCCACGCGGGCTCGGACCATGGGGCCGGGAATCTGTCCGTCGAAGGTCATGTAGGTGAACGTGACGCCGGGCTCGACCTCGGCGACGACCTCCGTCGTCTCCATCTCGACCTCGACGACGGCCGGGTCCGTCCGCGTGATGGGGGCCGGGACGTCGCGCGGGTCGGCAGCGACCCGGTCGACGTCGACCGCCGCAGCCTGCGAGAGCTTGGCCTGCCCGCCAGCCATGCCATGTTCGGAGATCGAGAGGTCGTTGGTCTGGCTTCCGATAGTACAGCCCGCGAGCGCCGTGGCCGTACCGACGCCCATCGCCTGCAGGAACCGCCGCCGGGTCGTGGTAGAACTCATGTGTTACAGGCGTACCTTAAACAATACTAATAATATATACTCGGGGCGGTTCTCGGGGTGAGAGAATCTGAACGGCCGATATATCGACGGTTCACCAATGTCCGGCCATGGACACGAGAACGGTCCCCGACGACGACAGCCGCAGACGATTCCTCCGGGGCGTCGGTACGCTCGCCGCCGGCGCGTCGCTCACCGGCACCGCAGCGACCGCAGCAGGACAGGACGAGTCGGGCCTCGCCGGCTGGTTCGAGGGCGTCGAGAACTTCGAGGGCCTCCTCGATGCCCGCGGCGAGTCCGAGGTCGCCATCAGCGTCGGGGCACCCGGCAACGGTGGCGCGTTCGCCTTCGAGCCGGCCGCGGTCCGCGTCGACCCCGGCACGACCGTCGTCTGGGAGTGGACCGGGAAGGGTGGCATGCACAACGTCGTCGACACCGCGGGCGCGTACGAGAGCGACCTCGTGACCGACGCGAGCACCACCTTCGAGCACGCCTTCGAAGCCGACGGCGTGAGCACCTACGTCTGTGCACCCCACGAACAGATGGGCATGAAGGGCGCGGTCGTCGTCGGTGGCGCTCCGGTCGACATCGGCACGGCCGGCCTCGTCGAGGTCGAACCCGACTACGGCGACTGGTTCGACGGCGTCGAGAACTACGAGGGGACCGTCGACATGCGCGGGAAGGAGGCGGCCACCATCGCGGTCGGTGCGGGCGGGAACGGCGGGAACTACGCCTTCGAACCCGCCGCCGTCCGGATCGACCCCGGCACGACCGTCGTCTGGGAGTGGACCGGCGAGGGCGGCGTCCACGACGTTCGCGACGCCGACGAGACGTACGCGAGCGACGCGACCGACGAGGCCGGCGCGACCTACTCCCTCACCTTCGACGGCGATGGCATCAGCAAGTACGCCTGTCCCGGCCACAGCGCCCACAACATGCGCGGGGCCATCGTCGTCGGGAACCCGGAGGCGGGCATCATCGAGGTCGGTACGCCCGCACTGGTGACCGGTGGGTTGCTCACCGCCGCGGCGCTCTCGCCCGTCGCCCTGCTCGCTCTCCTCATCGCCAGGGGCGACAGGGACCGGCAGGGGAAGGTGTACGCTCCGGGCGGCGTCGTCCCGGAGAAGCGGTCCCGTCGGAAGCGGTGAGGTGCCCGGACCCGACGAGGGTTCAAGACCGAGCGCGCGGCCAGACGGTGCATGCCCTGACCACCCGCCACACGCCCGGTTCCGCGGTTGTACGGTACGCCGGCGTGTGGACTCCCGTACCGTCTGTTCGCCCTACGCCACGACGACGACCCGAAGGTCGTTGACGTTCGTCCCGGTCGCGCCCGTCCGCACGAGGTCGTCCCGGCCCGAGAGGTAGCCGAAGGCGTCGTTGGCCGCCAGTGCCTCGCGAGCCGCCGGCTCCTCCCGGACCGTCTCGCCGTCGACCAGCGCGCCCGCCGCGTCGGTCGACCCGTCCCGGCCGTCGGTGTCCACGGCGCCGACAGCGACCTCCGAGACCGCCTGCAGGTCGAGCGCCGCCGCCAGCGCGAACTCCTGGTTCGGCCCGCCGGTCCCGTCGCCCCGGACCGTCACGGTGCACTCGCCGCCCGAGAGGAGCACCGCCGGCGCCTCGACCGGGTTCCCCGTCTCGCCGACCTCGCGAGCGACGGCTGCGTGGAACCGCCCGGCTTCGCGGGCCTCCCCCTCGATGCGTGAGGACAGTATCGTGGGGTCGAACTCGTGCTCTCTGGCGGCCTCGGCAGCCGCGTCCAGCGCGGTGTGTGCGTTCGCCAGCACGTGGTAGCTGGTTCCATCGAACACCGAGTCGCCCGGTTTCGGCGTCTCTGCCACCTCGCCAGCGACGCCTCGGTCCAGCCGGTCCCGGACCGATGGGACGTCCACGTCGTACCGGTCGAGCACCGCCAGCGCCTCCTCGAACGTCGATTCGTCGGGGACGGTCGGCCCGCTCCCGATGACGTCGGGTGGGTCGCCGACCACGTCCGAGAACGCGAGCGTGACGACCGACGCAGGGGCCGCGGCACGTGCCAGTTGCCCGCCCTTGAGCGCGGAGACGTGCTTGCGCACCGCGTTCAGCTCGCCGACGCTCGCGCCGGCGTCGAGCAATCGTCGTGTGACCGTCTGGAGGTCGTCGAGCGCGATACCGTCCGCAGGTGCCGGTAAGAGGGCGCTCGCCCCGCCGGTGACGACCGCCAGCACCAGCGTCGACTCGTCGGCGGTCTTCACCAGGTCGAGCACCTGCTGTGCGCCGGCGACCCCGCGTTCGCTCGGGGTCGGATGGTCACCGACGACCACGGATACAGGCCCGGCGTCGGTCGGTTCGGCGTCCACCACGACGCCCGTGTCGAGTCGGTCACCGAGCGTCTCGGCCAGCGCCGCGGCGACACGACCCGAACCCTTCCCGCCCCCGACGAGGACGACGCGCTCGACCCCGGCGAGGTCGTACGTCTCGCCGGCGACGGTCAGCGTCTCGTCGGCGTAGCGCACGCGCTCGGCGACGACCTGCTCTGGGAGCGCCGCCTCGATACCGGCCTCGAGACACGCGAGCGCGGTCTGGCGCACCGTGGTCCGGCCGAGCGCGTCCGCGTTCCGGATCGGCATCGCTACGTCGCGAACTTCCGGACGAGCCGGAGGACCGTGTCCCGCCACCGGTCCGGCACGAACCGGACGAGCATGAAGTACTTCGCGGCGGCGCCCACGGGGTAGCGCGGGTCCGGGTTGGTGCTGCTCGCCGCGTTCAGGATGGTCTCGGCGACCCGCGTCGGTGTGACCGACATCGGACTGCCGCCACTGACGGTGTTGGCGTCGTCGTACATCTCGTAGAGGTCGCCGTAGGCGTCGGACCGCGGCAGGTCGTCCAGCTCGTCGTCGGCGCGGTCGTAGAACTCGGTCTCGACCGGGCCGGGTTCGACGACCACCACGTCCACGTCGTACTGGTCGACCTCGCCGCGGAGGGCGTCGCTCATCGACTCGATTGCGAACTTCGAGGCCGAGTAGATGCCCGACCCCGGAATCGTGATGCGGCCGAGCGCGCTGGAGATGTTGACGATGGTGCCGCGTTCGGACTCGCGCATGTGCGGGAGTGCGGCCCGGATGAGCCGGTGTGGCCCGTAGACGTTCACGTCGAACTGCTCGTGGACCTTGTCGGTCGGCACGTCCTCGACGGGGCCCATCTGCGCGAAGCCGGCGTTGTTGACCACGCAGTCGATGCGGCCGTGTTCGTCGACGATGCGGTCGACCACGCGCTCGACCTGCCCGCGGTCGGTCACGTCGAGTTCGGCCGTCTTGCACCCGGCGTCCGCGAGGTCCGCGATGGCCTCGGTGTCTCGCGCGGTGGCGTACACCTGCCAGTCCTCGTCGAGGAACGCCTTCGCCGTCTCGCGGCCGATTCCGGAGGAACAGCCCGTGATGAGGACGGTCTCGAGCGTCGGCTCCGGGCCGCCAGGAGATGTCTCGGTCGCCACGTCGTCGGCGTCCGTGTCCGAGTCGTCTGTCATGGGCCGGCGTTCTCCCGCCGGGTACCTAAGTGTCGATGGTTCGTTTCGCCTCGTCGGCGTAGGAATCGGCGAGACGGGTCGGCTCGGGGAGCTTGTAGCGGGTCGCGAGCCGGGCGACGAGGTCGGCCGCGGTCTCGGCGCCGACGCGATGGCCGGGGCTGACGTAGAGCGGGTTGATGGACCGGTCCGGCGAGTCGTACTGCCGGGTCTGGACCGCGTAGCCGATGGTCGTCCCGGCGGGCGCGTCGACCCGGTCGTCGGCGGCGATGGCGACGCGCTCGCCGGCGGGGAGGTTCTCGGTCTCGCCCTGTGGCGTGCCACAGAGCAGGTTCTTCGCGACGCCGATGCTCGGCACGTCGAGGATGACGCCCATGTGCGTGGCGAGGCCGGCCTGCCGGAAGTGGATGCGCCCGCTCCCGTCGAACAGCACGAGGTCCGGGTCGGTGTCGAGCGTCTCGAACGCGTCGAGGATGGGGCCGCCCTCGCGGAACGAGAGCAGGCCCGGGATGTAGGGTATCTCCAGTGGCGACACGGCGTAGGTCTTCTCGACCACGGTGTCGCCCCGGAGGACCACGATGGCGCTCACGGCGCGGTCGTCGAGGAACGCCTGGTCGACCCCCGCGACGAGGGGGCCGGTGTCCGAGCCGACCCTGTCGGCGTCGAAGTCGAAGTCGTCGGCGAACATCGCGGCGTCGGCGACCTGGCGTTGCTGGGCCTCCATCTCCTCACGGGAGGCCGCGGGGTCGGGGACGAACGCCTCTCGCATCCCTCAGAAGGGGCCGCGACCGCCACCACGGCGGCCGCCACCGCCACCCAGTTGCGTCTCGCGCGGGAGACTGACCTGTCCCTTGACGTGCTGGCCGTACAGCAGGCCGATGGCGAGGCCGACGAGGTGGGCCCCGTGGGCGACGTTGGCCTGGCCGGGGAGCGGGACACCGCCACCGAGGATGCCGGTGACGCTCAACAGGGCGTACAGCCCGGTGATGACCCAGATGGGCGTCGGGATGAGGAAGTAGATGAGGACGGTGAGGTTCGGCCGGATGATGGTCAGCGCGCCGAGCATCGCCAGTGCCGCGCCAGAGGCCCCGTAGAGGGCGGTCGGGCTCCCCTGGATGAGCGCGATACCGATCTGGCCGAGGCCGGCGACGATACCGCTCCCGAGGAAGATAAGCGTGTAGTCCCGGCTCCCGACGTACTCCTCGACCAGACGGCCGAAGAAGAATATCACGATGCTGTTGCCGGCGATGTGGCCGAGGCCGCCCGCGTGTGCGAAGATGGAGGTGAACCACGCCCAGACGTACTCGGGGTGGTTGCTCTGGAGGGTGAAGATGTCGTACCAGAGCTGGCTGGTCCTCGGGCCGATGTCGGTGATACCCGGGAGGATGAACCACTGGGTCGCCCACGTCACCCACATCAGCGCGAGGAACACGTAGGTCATGTTCCCGCGGAAGTAGCTCAGTGCGCCACCGCGACCGAAGCCGAGGTTCGGGAGAGCACTCGCGATACCGCCGGACTCGCTCTTCCCACCGCTCGTGGACTCGTCCTCCTGCCAGACGCCCTGCGGGTCGTTCCACTGCAACCCGGGGCAGTCGTGCTTCTCGGGCAACCGGTGTTTGCCACAGAACTTCTCACCACACCGGTTGCACGTGTACGGCATACTGGTGTGGTCGCCGCACTCGTCGCATTCAGGCATTGACCTGACGTAAGCAGAGCAGACGCAAAGGAGTTTGGGAACGGGGACGCAACCGCTAAAATCGAGGGTGCTGGGGGAGTAACTATCGGGGTATCGCCGGGGCGACCGATGGCACCAGCTCGGGTGTCGAGCGGTGTCGAGCACAGCGAATGGGGTGGTTGGGGCGGGCGGCGCTGTGAACCGCCCGCCGATGAACGTGGAATCGTCCGGGATTGGATATCGTCACCTTCCGTCGAAGGGTCTGACCGACCGCCATGTCGTCGACGTGAACGAACGCGTCCCGGCCGCGGGAATGACGTTGGCACGTCGGGACTCGTCCGGGGAAAGGGCGAGTCGGGTCGCGTGCCGGGTGCGGATTCTTCGGGTCGACATGGCTGCCTGGGAACTGGTGTTCCCTATCCAGTCCGTGGACCGGTTCGGACGTAAAGGTATCACCGAGTTCGACCGCCGTATCGAGACTCGATACGCGGGCGACGCGACCGGCGAACCGCCGGCGGATCACGCCGCAGAAGCAGGTTTTTGACCCGCCGGAACCGACGTAGGGGTGTGAAAGAGTACGAGCAGAAGCAGCTCCTCGCGAAGGTCGACCGCGAGGGGGCGACCATCGGTGCGAACATCCCAGACCGCATCGAGGTGCAGGGGACCGAACTCGACCTCCGCGAGTTCGTCTTCGAGATCAAGCGCCGGGACACCGTCCCGCCGGGCGAGCAAGAACGCGTCGAGGAGGCGAAGAAGAACCTCCGACGCGAGCGGATCCAGCGCCGTCAGCGCCTCGAGGACGACTGGGCGTCGCTCTCCCGCGAGGAGGGCGAGGACCTCGCGAACGCCATCATCGGCATCGACCGGGCACTGAACGCACTGGAGAACCTCGGCCCGACCGACCTCGAACGGGAGACCCAGGCCAAGGAGGCCGCCGACCAGAAGCGCTGGATGAACTTCCTGAAGAAGGCACTCGACCGCTAACCCATGACACTCCAACAGGACGTCGCCGACCGACTCGAAGAGATGGCCAACCTGCTCGAGGCCGACGGCGTCGAGTACAAACCGAACGCGTACCGCCGGGCGGCCGAGAGCGTCCGCGAGTACCCGGGGTCGTTCGACGAGCTCGTCGCGGAGGGCGAGGACGCCGTGAACGAACTCGACCACGTCGGCGACGCCATCAGCGCGAAGATCGTCGAGTACGCCGAGACCGGCGAGATCGCGGAGCTGACCGAGATGCGCGAGCGCTACCCCGTCGACATGGCGGCCCTGCTCCGCGTCGAGGGCGTCGGCCCGAAGACGGTCGGCACGCTCTACGACGAACTCGGCGTCGAGACGCTGGAGGACCTCGAATCCGCCGCGCGAGCCGGCGAGATACAGGACGTCAAGGGCTTCGGCGCGAAGACCGAGCAGAACATCCTCGACAACCTCGAGTTCGCCAAGTCCGCCGGCGAGCGCGCCCTGCTGGGCACCGCCCGCCCGGTCGCCGACTCGGTCGTCGCCCACCTCGAATCGGCCGACGCCACGGACTCGGTCGCGGTCGCGGGGTCGCTCCGTCGCTGGCGCGCGACCATCGGTGACGTCGACGTCCTGGTCGGCAGCGAAGACGGCGAGGCGGTCGTCGACGCCTTCACCGACTGGGACGACGCCGACAGCGTCATCGAGGCCGGCTCGGAGAAGGCCGCGGTCCGGAGCGACGGCCTGCGGGTCGACCTCCGCGTGGTCGTCCCCGCCGAGTTCGGGTCCGCCCTGCAGTACTTCACCGGCAGCAAGGACCACAACGTCACCCTGCGGAACTACGCAATCGAGCGCGACATGAAACTGAACGAGTACGGGGCGTTCGACGTCTCCGGGGTCGACGACCCCGACGCGGGCCAGCGCGTCGGCGACCGCGTCGGTGGCGACACCGAGGAGTCGATGTACGCGGCACTCGACCTGCCCTGGATTCCGCCGGAGCTACGCGAGGACCGGGGCGAGATACAGGCCGCCGCAGATGGAGACCTGCCCGACCTTCTGGAAGCGGACGACGTGCGCGGCGACCTCCACACCCACACCGACTGGTCCGACGGGAACGAGACCATCGAGGAGATGATCGCCGGCGCGGCCGACTTCGGCCACGACTACCTCTGCATCTCCGACCACGCGACCGGACCCGGCGTCGTCGGGGGCGTCGGCGTCGAGGACGAGGAACTGCTCGAACAGGCCGAGGCGGTCCGTGAGGCGGCCGAGAACGCCGACATCGCGGTGTTCACCGGCGTCGAGGCGAACATCGCGGCCGACGGCAGCATCTCGGTGGCCGACGAGGTGCTCGACGAACTCGACGTGGTCGTCGCCTCCCCGCACGCCGCCCTCGACGGCGACGGGACCGACCGGCTCGTCGAGGCCATGCAACACCCCTCCGTCGACATCATCGGCCACCCGACGGGGCGGCTGCTCAACCAGCGCCCCGGCCTCGACATCGACCCCGAGCGCCTCGCCGAGGCCGCGGTCGAACACGACGTGGCGCTGGAGATCAACAGCAACCCGCACCGCCTCGACCTCTCGGGCAGCGCCGTCAAGTACGCCATCGACGCGGGCGCGACCATCGCCATCAACACGGACTCCCACCGCACCTCGACGTACGAGTACGTCCGGTACGGGGTCCACACCGCCCGCCGCGGCTGGGCCGAGGCTGCGGACGTGCTCAACGCTCGCGACGCCGACGGGGTTCGGGAGTTCCTGCACTGACCGGATGTCCCGCTTCCTCCTCGACGTGATGTGCGGCGGCCTGACGACGTACCTCCGCTTCTGTGGTCACGACACGGTCTACGCCCTCGACCGCGGCGAGGAGGACGACGACCGGCTGCGAGCAATCGCCGCCGAGGAGGGGCGGACCCTCGTCACGCGGGACGTCCATCTCGCGAACCGGGCCGACGAGGCGATTCTCCTCCGCCGGCGCGACACCGAGGCCCAGCTCGCCGAACTGCTCGAGGCCGGCGTCTCGCTGCACCCGACCGAAGAGCCCGAGTACTGCGGGCGCTGCAACGGCCCTGTCGAGCGCGTCCCTCCCGAGACAACCACCCCCGAGTACGCGCCCGACGACGACACGCCGACGTGGCGGTGTCTCGACTGCGGGCAGTGCTTCTGGCGTGGCAGTCACTGGGACCGGATGCGGGAGACGCTAGAACGGGTGCGGGCTGCGCAGGGGTAGCAGAAACGGCGTCGTCAGTTGTTCGGTTCCCACGACTCGCAGGCTTCCATGTCGTCCATCTCCGCGTCGTGGTAGGCGCAGTACGGCTGGATACCACGGTTCGTCCGCACGTAGTCGAAGTGCGCACAGTTGCCGCAGTAGCGGTCCGCGAGGTTCTTCTCCTCGGGCTGGGGCGTCTCGGTTCGCATGACCTCCGCGTCCTCGTCGAGCGGCGACCGGATGTCGTTCGCCGCCGTGCCGCCGTCGCTGGTCGGCGAGTGCATCGCCGGGTGCGTCGGCGAAGAGTTCGACCACGAGCCGGACGAGTCGGACGACCCGGAGGACGACTGCTGCTCGCGCCGGTCCGGCCGGTTCGTCTGCGTCTCGACGTTCCCGTCGGGCTGGGCGCCGAACATGCCGACGCTGCCGTACTGGGCGGCCGAGGCCTTCTGGCCCTCGACCTCGTCGACCTTCTCCTCGGGCACCTCGACGACCGTCGTCTCGCCCTCCCGGGTCACCTGCATGGTGACGGTCCCGCCGGGGTCGTTGCGCGTCTTGAACGTCACGACCGCGCTGAACAGGCAGCCGATGGCGGTGAAGACGCCGACGAAGTACACCGTCGCGACGAGCAGGGTCATGCCCTGGCTCGCCGTGGGCGACCCGATCCACTCGCCGGGGTAGACGCGGCTGAACAGGGCGACGCCGAGGACACAGACGCTCGACCCGATGGCGGCCGCGGCCCGGATGCGCCGACTCGCCGGCAGGACGGTGAACACGCCGACGAGCACGGCCGGGATGCCGAGCCCGCCGAGGATGCCTGCGATCTCTCTCGACCCGTAGAGGTCCACGCCGAGACCGGCGAGCACGTCCGTCGCACCGACGACGATACCGAGGACCGTCAGCAAGGCCCCGGCCACGAACAGCCCGACCCCGAGGTAGAACCGCTGCAGGTTCTCGACCTCCCCGACGTTGTCCTCGTACACGTCCGCGAGGCTAGTCATACCGTTCCCTTACGTCCCCCGACACAAAACAGTACGTCAGACAACGGGCAGCGAAGCGAAAGGTTGAATCGAGGGGATTGCAAACCCCCGCACATGGCTGACGACGAGGAAGAGGAGACAGAACCTGCCGTCGAACTCGGGTCCGGCGAGACCGTCGAGGGCGCGCCGCTGGCCCGCGTCACCTCCCGACTGACCTGGCCCATCCAGAAGAGCCGCCTCGAAGCGCTCGAGGGCGAGTCCACCATCCGGACACCCGAAGGCCCGAAGACCATCTCCGAGGTGCTCGAGGACATCGACATCACGTACTTCGAGAAGCGCCAGGAGTTCGAGAACGCCGTCCGTGACGTGGTCGGCCGCGGTGCCGTCCAGACCGCGGACGAGTAACACGCCGTGTTCTCGACGGTCGCCCGGACGGTCGACGACGCGAAGTCGTGGCTCTCCGAGCGACTGTCCTCGATTCCGGTCCGCCCGTCCGAACTGACCTGGACCCAGAAGTCGCTCCTGCTCGGCGCGGTCCTCTCGCTGCTCTGGATGGAGTTCACGCGCTACCCCCTGAACGAGCGCCTGGTCACCGACACGCTCATCTTCTTCGTCGGACCGATGGTGCTCGCGTGGACCCACGGCAAGAACATCGGCTACCACGTCGACTGGCCGGCGGTCCGGAACACCGTCCTGCTCGCGGCGTTCGTCCTCCCGTTCTACGTCGTGGGCTCCTCGCTGCCGGGCATCCGGGCGTACTACCCGATGTGGGGCGAGTGGACCACCGGTGCCGTCGCCCTCGACGAGTTCGCGGTCCACGCGGCGAAGCAGTTCATGCTGGTCGTCGCGGTCGAGACGTACTACCGCGGCCTGCTCTGTGTCGGCGTCGGCGAGCGGTTCGGCATGAAGGCCGCGCTCATCAGCCCGTTCGTCTACATGCTCCACCACGTCGGGAAGCCACCGCTGGAGATGGTGCTCTCCGGGCCGACCGACGTGCTGTTCGGCGCGGTCGACTACAAGAGCGACTCGCTGCTCCCCTCCATCGTCGCCCACGGTGCGGGCCTCGTGCTGCTCGACTGGCTCGTCCTCCACGAACCGCTCATCCCGCCCGAGACCGTCATCGGGTGGCTGCGCTGGCTACCGATTCCGCTGTAGGCGCGGCCACGGAGACACGCTTTTGGGCGGTGCGTGCAATTCTACAGGTGATGGTACTCAACATCGACCCCGACCAGCTGAGCGACGACGACCTCGGCAAGAAACAGGCGACACTCGAGATGGAACACGAGGAGGCGATCGAGCACGTCCGCGAGGCGTTCGCGGACGCCGGATTCGGCACGCTCGTCGAGTTCTCGCCGTCCGAGGTCATCAAGGAGAAGACCGGCTCCGAGCACGACCCGTACTACGTGCTCGGTGCCTGCCACCCGGAGATGGCGGACCGCGCACTGGACATCTCGAAGGAGATCGGTGGCATCATGCCCTGCAACGTGGTCGTCTGGGAGGAGGCACCCGGCCGCCAGCACGTCTACCACGTCTCCATCATGAAGATCGCCCGGCTGCTCGGCATGGCGCCCGACGACGAGACCTGGGAGGAACTGGTCAGTGACACTGGCGAACTCGTCGAGCAGGCGTGGGCGAACGTCGAGGACGTCTGAGACGCTACCGCAGGCCCACGCGCTGGTAGTAGTAATCGAGCACCAGCGAGACGACGACGAGCGCGAGCAGGCTGGCGACGGCGGGCGTCTGCCCGCCGAAGTCCACCAGCAGTGGTGACCAGACCATGTCACTAGTTGCCAAGGACCGTGTCGAGATAAACCCGATGGCTCAGACGGTAGGCGACGCTAGAAGTCCGAGAGCGACGCCTGCAGTCCCGCGACGAGTTCGGACTTCCGGCGCAGGCGGTTCAGCGAGACGGGCAGGTGCGTTGCGACCGTCCGGACCGCCCCGTGGAACGTCTCGGCCTCACCGTACTCCCCCTCGAAGGCGTTGCGCACGCTCTCTCTGACCTGCCAGACGCCGACCGGCGCCCAGTAGTCGTCACTGACCTCGCGCAGGACGAGGCACTTCGCCTGTCGGCCGCGGTCGGCGAGGTGCTCCAGCACGCCGAGGCGGCTGGCGTAGTACGCACCGGCCGTCTCGTCGACGTAGCCCGTCCGGCCCTCGTAGCCCTCCGAGGCGCTACCCATCCAGATGTCACCGGACTCGGCCGGGTTCCAGACGCTGCCGGGCGCCTTCATCTCGACCAGCTCGAACTCCCACTGGCCGGGCGCGAGGACGACCCAGTAGCGGTTGCCCATGAACTCGTTCTCCCACACCTCGACCGAGTCCACGCTCGGCGCGTGGCGTATCTGGCCGCGGAGGAACTGGCCGATGGTGTCGTCGACGGCCGTGATGGACCAGCGCGTCGGGACCAGCCGGCGGTTCTCGCCCTGGCCGAGCGCGCCCGCCGAGAGGATTCGGTTCACGTCGTACACGTCGAAGCCGCGGCGGTAGAGGTAGGTCATCGCGCCCTGTGCCTGCCAGTCGTCGTCCTCCAGCGTCTTCTTCACCGGGCGCGGGACGTACGGGTTCTCGGTGAGGTCGACCGACGTGGCCTTCGCTCGCGGCCCCCGGGGCGTCGCGATGCCCTCGTCCACGTCGAGGTCGAGGTCGGGCTTGCCGTCGAGGCCGATCTCGAGGTCGACGGGGTCGCCCGCGATGGCGACCTCGCGCTGGACGCCGACGAAGCCGTCCCACACGTCGTTCACGTCGACGTTGGCCCGCCGGGTCGAGTTCAGCAGGCCGGTCCGGCGCTCGACCACGTCGCCGACGCCGAGGCCCTGCTGGTACCACGCGCCGTCGGTGACGAAGTCCGTCGGGTCGCCCTCGGCGACCGGCGAGAGCAGGCCCGTCGACACCCGCGGGTAGTTGGTCCGGCCGACGAAGATGGAGGGCGCGGTCGCCCCGAACAGGGAGTCACCCTGGACGGTCTCCTCGAACTGCGACTGGAAGTCCTGCAGGTAGTCGGTGATGGCGTAGGACTTCTCCTTCGCCAGCTGCCGACGCCTGGCGTCCTCGTCGGGTTCGAGGCTCTCGATGTAGTCGTCGAGCCGCATTCGGTTGCCGTACGTCCCTGACGCTCATCAATGTTCAGTCATCGCCGTGGCGAACAGGCGACACGCGACCGGGGTCGGTCGTGCTCGGTCCCGGCCCACAGCGTGTCGCACACCCGCGTCTGTGGCCGGGCAGGTCGTCAGCGCACGGGGGAGCTGGCCGCGGCTTCGGATTTAAATCGTGGCGAGCGACCGGGCTGCCGCGGGGACCTCCCCGACCTGTATCCAGCCGTGTTCCTCCCGGCGGAGCACCTGCCCCGGCGCGTGCTGCTCGAATCCGTCCTGGATGCGCATCGTCCCCGCGTACACCTGGTCGTCGTCGACCGCCCAGGAGACGACGAACGACTCCTTCTCGCCGGGGTAGGGCACCCGCGTCGCCTCGCGACCCGTCCCGTCGACCGACGCCTCGAAGAGTGCGCCACCGGGGGACGCCGGGCCCCAGCCGTTCGCGGCCGCGTACAGGGTCCCGTCGTGGGCGACGGTCTCCCGGAAGTAGTTGAACCAGAAGTCCCGGAAGTCGGTGTCCTGCCGGAGCCACGTCCGGCCCGCGTCGTCGGTCCCGTAGAGGCCGTTGCCGGTGGCCGCGAGGTACTCGTCGACCCCGAGCGCGAGCAGGTGATGGACGTCGTCGTGGACGCCCGCACAGCGCTCGTTCCACGTCGCGCCGCCGTCGACGCTGACGAAGACGCCGCCGGGTTCGACCCCGACCGCGAGGCGGTCGGGCGCGCCACTGTGGACGGCCATCGTCCGGACCGTCGCGTCGTTCCCGGGCGCGCGGTCCCGCCAGCGGTCCCGAGAGGGGAGGTTCTGGAAGCTCGCCGACTCGGTCCACGTCTCGCCGCCGTCCTCGGAGACGTACACGGCCGCGGGCGAGATACCGACGTACCAGCAGTCCCCGTCGGGCGTGGTCGCCATCGAGTGGACCGGCCCGGCGAACGATTCGACCTTCGTCCACTCCCACCCACCCTCGGAGTGATAGAGGCCGGCCGAGGTCGCCGCGAGCGCCTCGTCGCCGAACACGTGGAGGCGGTTGACCCGCTCCTCGAGCGGCCGTTCGACGGTCTCGAACCCGTCGCCGACGTGGAAGAGGCCGTCCAGTGTACCGATGAGTAGACCCATCGCCCAATCGTGGTCGGCTGCTATGTTAACGGTTACGCCGAGTAGGTATCAATCAGACAACTATTCTACAGTCGTGTAATCGAAACAGAACGAACGCTGTCGCTCGCCGGGCGAAAAATAGAGAGGATGTCGGGCGGTCCTAGCTGTGGATGCCCATCGCTTCGATCTGTTCCTGGTACCGGTTCCGGATGGTGACCTCCGTCACCTGTGCGACGTCTGCGACCTCGCGCTGGGTCTTCTTCTCGTTGCAGAGGAGCGACGCGGCGTAGATGGCGGCCGCGGCGTAGCCAGTGGGAGACTTGCCCGAGAGGAGCCCTTTCTCGGCGGTCGTCTCGATGATCTCGTTGGCTTTGGTCTGGACCTCTTCGGAGAGTTCGAGTTCAGAACAGAACCGCGGTACGTATTTCTTCGGGTCGACGGGTTTCATCTCCAGACCGAGTTCCTGAGAGATGTAGCGGTACGTCCGGCCGATTTCCTTGCGCTCGACACGGGAGACTTCGGAGATCTCTTCGAGACTCCGCGGAATGCCTTCCTTCCGACAGGCGGCGTAGAGTGCGCTGGTCGCGACGCCCTCGATGGACCGGCCGCGGATGAGGTCCTCCTTGAGTGCACGCCGGTAGATGACCGACGCGACCTCGCGGACCGACCGCGGCACACCGAGTGCGGACGCCATCCGGTCGATCTCGCTGAGCGCGAACTGCAGGTTGCGCTCGCCGGCGTCCTTGGTACGGATGCGTTCTTGCCACTTGCGCAGCCGGTGCATCTGGCTGCGTTTCTTCGAGGAGATAGAACGCCCGTAGGCGTCTTTGTCCTTCCAGTCGATGGTCGTCGTGAGCCCCTTGTCGTGCATCGTCTGCGTGGTCGGGGCCCCGACGCGGGACTTCTCCTGTCGTTCCTGATGGTTGAAAGCGCGCCATTCCGGACCGGGGTCGATCTTCTCTTCCTCGACGACGAGCCCGCAGTCGTCGCAGACGAGTTCGCCCCTGTCCGAACTTTTGACCAGGTTGTCGGACTCGCACTCGGGGCACTCCCGGACCCCCTCTTGCTCGTCCGAATTCTCGGTCTCGAGTTCTCGCTCCCGCTGGCGGGTAGACCGTGTCATCGCACTTTTATAGTAGTAGTTCCGATGGTCTTAAACCCTTGGTATGATTCTGGCCGATATCGTCACGACGAAAAGTCGGCCTGAGAACGAATCGATAGACTGCGGCAATTCTCTCCAGCTGACATAGAATCGGAATCAGAACGGTTATACACCAGGTTCGGTGACGTTCGGTCAATGCCGGTCATCGAGTGCGACCCCGAGGAGGCCCGCGAACGGCTGGAATCCGCGGGTGCGACCGTCACGGACGGGAACACCGAGCACGAGCGCTGGCGCGCGGAGTACGGCGACGCGTCCGCGGTCGCCTACGACGAGAAGGTCGTGATACAGGGCGCACAGCCCTCAGACATCGAGGCCGTCCTCCGCGACGGCGGCGGCCGAGCGCACTGCTACTTCGACGGCGCCTCCCGCGGCAACCCCGGCCCGGCGGCCATCGGCTGGGTCATCGTCACCAGCGACGGTATCGCCGCCGAGGGCTCCGAACGCATCGGGAACGCGACGAACAACCAGGCCGAGTACGACGCGCTCATCCGGGTGCTGGAGGCCGCGCGCGACTTCGGCTACGACGAACTGGAGATCCGCGGCGACTCCGAACTCATCGTCAAGCAGGTCCGCGGCGAGTACGACACGAACAACCCGACGCTGCGCGAGAAACGCGTCACGGTCCGCGAGCTGCTCTCGCAGTTCGACTCCTGGACGCTCTCGCACGTTCCGCGAGAGATAAACGAGCGCGCCGACAACCTTGCGAACGAAGCACTCGACGATGCCTGAGGACGCCACACAGCCAGACACCGAGGAGCCCGACGACCAGCAGGAACTGCCCGAGGACGTGGTCGAGGAGGCCGAACGCCTCACCCGACTCGCCCGCGAGGCGGTCGACGAAGGTGCCATCGAGTCCTACGAGGACCGCCGAACCGACCTGCTCGCCGACCACGAGTTCACCGCCCGCGTCCGCGATGACGACGACGGCGAGACGCTGGTCCTCCACCCCGAAGAGTGGGTCGAGGACGGCGTCATCCGGACCGACCGCATCGAGGACACCGACCGGGCGGTCGAGGTCTCGCTGTCCGGCCCCGGCGACGCAGAGGAGTGGGAGAACGTCGCGGAACACAACGACGAACTGGTCGCCGCCGTCGCTGCGGAACACGGCGACGTCCACGCGAGCAACGCCCGCAAGTTCGCCGACTTCATGGGGAACCACTACGCGCGGCCGGCCGACAGCGCGACGAGCGCGGAGCTACAGGAGTTCCTGACAGAGTACTATCCACGCAACGCGTGGCCGACAGAGGAGGAGGAAGCAGTGGTCGAGACGTCGCTGCGGCTGGTCTTCGAAACCGCTGAGAAGCGGGTGCCCGATTTCTAGCCCTGTTCGAGGACGGTGTCGAAGTCCTATTCGAGGAGGGCGCGGATCTCGTCCGCGCGCTCGTCGTCCTCGCCGATCTTCGAGAGCGTCCACTCGAGCTGGTCCATGACGGCGTCGTAGCCGTCGTCGGTCAGCTCGTACTGGTTGGTCCGCTTGTCGAGTTCGCTCTTGTCGATGAGCCCGAGCCCGACGAGTTCGTCGAGGTTGGGGTACAGACGGCCGTGGTTGACCTCGGTGCCGTAGTACTCCTCGAGTTCGCGCTTGATGGCGAGCCCGTACATCGGCTCCTTCGCTAGGATGACCAGGATGTTGTGCTGGAACGCGGTAAGCTCGCGCGCGATACCCTGTTGCCCGGTGACTGCTTGTGCCTCTGACATACCTAACTAAATGTCATCAGGCTATTTAACACTTCTCAACTATTAGTGCATTTACTTGCAGTTCGGCCGACCCGTCACTCCCTAGACTCCCTGAGGGGTAGCGATTTCGGGTTACGGATACTATTTTTCGGTCACTTCGAGGTGATATCGTGGCACACAGTCCCTGGACCGGAGATAAACTCCGGGCGAAGGGTAAATACGAAAGGACTTTCCGGGCCGTCCACGGACCCGAGAACGTATGACGAATCTCTGGGAAGACCTCGAAACTGGCCCGAACCCGCCGGAGACCATCTACGCAGTCGTCGAGTGCCTCAAAGGCGAGCGCAACAAGTACGAGTACGAGAAGGACATCCCCGGAGTCGTGCTGGACCGCGTCCTCCACAGCAACGTCCACTACCCCTCGGACTACGGGTTCATCCCGCAGTCGTACTACGACGACGAGGACCCCTTCGACGTGCTCGTCCTCGTCGAGGACCAGACGTTCCCGGGCTGCGTCATCGAGGCGCGCCCCGTCGCCCTCATGAAGATGGACGACGACGGCGAGCAGGACGACAAGGTCATCGCGGTGCCGACCGAGGACCCGCGCTTCGACCACATCCAGGACCTCGACGACATCCCGCAGCAACAGCAGGACGAGATCGACGAGTTCTTCGCGACCTACAAGAACCTCGAGGAGGGCAAGGAGGTCGAGACCCTGGGCTGGGAGGACAAGGAAGCCGCGAAGGAGGCCATCGAGCACGCGATGGACCTCTACGAAGAGAACTTCCAGTAACGCACTCTCGCGGTTCTGTCGTCTTCACCGCCGACTGTTCTACTCGAGTGCCGCCCGGATGGGGCAGACCCGAACCGCACCCGTGAGCAACAGCACTGCACCGACCACGCCGAGGAGGAGCCCGACCGACACGCGTTGGAACCCGGCTCCGGCGACCATGGCGGCGAACATCGCGACCGACCCCAGCCCGATGCGGACCAGCTGCCCGTCGTCGTTGACGTTTCGTTCCATGCCCGCCCGTTGGGTGAGCCCCCTGAAAAACGTACCTCGTCCGGGTCGGCCGGACAGCCCACCGTCGCCACCGCATCGCCCCCGCCAGAGATACGTCCCGGTAATGGGAGCACGACACCCGGATAATTTATGAGCATGGGTAATTTTATCCGGGTTCTGCCCGTACCGCTAGATAGAGATGGCCACCAACAGCGTCCACCCCACGACCGATGTCGACCTCGACGACGAGCCGGAACGCCGTGAATCGACTGGTGGCGTCGGGATGCACCACGTCACGGTCGTCCCAACGAACTTCGAGCGCGAGCCGACGCGCGAAGAGTAACGGATTCTTGCCGGGACCGGCGACCGGCGGCCCGATTGGGCAGTGAAAAGAAGGTTCTTGTAGTCGACTGCAGTACGGGGCGATATGGGTCTCTTCGACCGTCTTCGTGGCGACGACAACCCCCGCGTCGCGTTCTTCGGCATCGACGGGGTACCGTACAGCCTCATCTCCGACAACGAGGAGCGGTTCCCCAACCTGACCGCGCTCGCCCGCGAGGGTAGCGCCGGTCCCATCGACAGCATCGTGCCGCCGGAGTCCAGCGCCTGCTGGCCGTCGCTGACCACCGGCGTCAACCCCGGCGAGACCGGCGTCTACGGCTTCCAGGACCGAGAGGTCGGTACCTACGACACCTACGTCCCGATGGGTGACGACGTGCAGGCCAAGCGCCTCTGGGACCGCGTCCAGGAGGACGGCCGCGACGCGACCGTGATGAACGTCCCCGTGACGTTCCCGCCCCAGCGCAACGTCCAGCGCATGGTCAGTGGCTTCCTCTCGGTCAACGACATGAGCAAGGCCGCATACCCCGACGAGTTCGGCGGCTACCTCGACTCCATCGACTACAAGCTCGACGTCAACGCGAAACTCGGACACGAGGACGACAAGACGGCGTTCATCGAAGACGCCCACGAGACGCTCGAGAAGCGCTACGAGGCCTTCTCGCACTACATCGCGGAGGACGACTGGGACCTCTTCTTCGGTGTCTTCATGACGACCGACCGCGTCAACCACTTCCTCTTCGAGGACTACGAGCGCGACGGCGCGAACAAAGAGGCGTTCCTCGACTTCTACGAGAAGGTCGACGACTACCTCGGCAAGCTCCGCGAGCAGCTCCCCGAGGACGTCACGATGGTCGTCGCGAGCGACCACGGCTTCACCACCCTCGACAACGAGGTCCACCTCAACGAGTGGCTCCAGCGCGAGGGCTGGCTCGAGTTCGACACGGACGAGCCCGAGGAACTCGCGGACATCTCCGAGGACGCCCGCGCGTACTCGTTCATCCCGGGTCGCGTCTACCTCAACCTCGAGGGGCGCGAACCGCGTGGCTCGGTCCCGCAGGACGAGTACGAGGAGGTTCGCGACGAACTCAAGGCCGAACTCGAGGCGCTCGAAGGCCCGGACGGCGAGAAGGTCGCAGAGCGCGTCGTCGAGAAGGAAGAGGCCTTCCGCGGCGACCACGACGACATCGCGCCGGACCTCGTCATCATCCCGAACCACGGCTTCGACCTCAAGGCCGGCTTCAAGGGCCACGACGACGTGTTCACGAAGGGTGCCCGCAACGGGATGCATAGCTTCGACAACGCCTCGCTGTTCGTCGACGACCCCGAGGCGAACATCTCCGACGCCGACCTCTTCGACATCGCGCCGACCATCCTCGACCTGCTGGAGATCGACTTCCAGCGCACCGAGTTCGACGGCGCGAGCCTGGTCTGAGCGCTCGAGAGAAGTTTTTTCACGCGAGTCGCGGTACGGCTGGACATGAGCAGACAGCCCGCGACGAGTATCACGTCCCTCCTCGTCCTCGGGGCCGGGCTGGCCGCCCTGTTCCTCGACGTGAACAACTGGTGGCTGGTGTTCGTCATCGGCTACGCGGTCGTCGTCCCCATCGTCGGCATCCTCACCGGCGAGGACGACGACGAGTTCCTCGACGAGACCGACCGGCGGATGGACGAGGCGCTCGACGACGCGTTCGACCACGCGACAGAGCGCGAGGACCTCTCCGCCTCGAAGCGCGACTCGCTGGAGACCCTCCGCGAGCGGTACGCGCAGGGCGAGCTCTCGGAGGAACAGTTCGAGCGGAAACTGGAGGTACTGCTGGACACCGAGACGCTGGAGGACGCCAGGAACCGGGTCGAACGCGGCAGCGAGCCGGAGACCGAGCGGAACTGACGACCCGGCTCAGAACAGGTCGTCGAGTTCGTCGTTCCGGAAGTTCGCGGCGTGGTCCTCGGGCTCTTTCTCCTGTTGTTGCTGTGCCTCCTTTGCGCGCTCCATGAACTCGTCGATGCGGTTGGACCGTTCGACCCCACCGAGGAGCACGAGCGCGGCGATGCGGTCCGAGTCGAGCGGGAAGTCGCCGCCGCGGACCTGCATCGAGCCGGTCTGGTCCTCGACCCAGCGCCGGGCGCGTTCGACGCCCTTGCGCGGGATGGCCTCGGGACGGCCCGCGACGACCAGCAGCGCCGAGTCGGCCGTGACGGCGTCGGGGAGACTGGTCCCGGTCAGCAGTGCGGACCGGGTGACGCTCGTGACCGCGTTGATGTTGTCCTCGGCGGTCTCGCCGGAGAGGGCGCTGGCGTAGCCCATGCAGGCGATGCCGCCCTCGCGGAGCGTGTTGATGACCTCGGAGGTGTCGACGACGCTCTCGCCGACGCCCTCGACCGCCTCGCCGGAGGCGAACAGCAGGCCGATGCGCTGGGCGATGTTCTGGTTGATGGTGTCGAAGGCCCCTTCGAGGGACTCGCCGGAGTCGTGCCACGCGTCGTTGTCGACGAGGATTGTCGAGTCGGCCTCGCGCACGACGGTCTTCAGCGAGCGACCCGCGTTGGCCTGGTACATCGCGCCCTCGCCGCGGCCGGGGAGGACCCCGAGCGCGTAGATGGGGAGGTCGTAGACGCGCTGGAGCTCGCGGAGGAGGACCGGGGCGCCGCCGGAGCCGGTGCCGCCGCCGAGGCCGGCGACGACGAAGATGGCCTCGGCCTGTGCGGTGATCTTCCCGTCGAGGCTGTCCATGACCTCGATGGCGTCGTCTTGCATCACCTGCGCGCCCAGTTCGTTGTCGCCGCCGACACCGTGGCCCTTCACCGTGTCCTGGCCGACGAGTTGCGTCTCGATGTCGAGGTTCTGGAGGTCGGCACTCGCCGTGTTGACCGCGAGGGCACCCTGCACCGCGTCGAAGTCCATGTTGTAGTCGAACTCGGCCAGGGCCTGCGTGATCTTGCCCCCGGCCTGTCCGACACCGATCAGGACGACTTTCATGTTATCGGCATCCGTAGAGCGGGGGGTAAAGCGTTCCGCCTCGGGATTTAAATACGAACCCGCGGCCAATCGCGACATGTCCGACCAACTGGACGACCGACTGCGGGCGGTCGAGCGCGCCATCGCCGACGAGGACGCGGTTCTCGACGCGGTTGCTGGCGACGGCGGTGCCACGCACACCGGGTTCGAGGCCGGAGCGACCGAACCCGCGACCGGCAGCGCCCCCGAGCAGCCGACGCTCGCGGACCGTCTCGACGAGGTGGAGACCGCCGTCGCCGACCTCGAAGCCGCCGTGCAGGCGCTCCGGGGCTACGCCGGCAACGTCCGGAGCGTGAACGAACGGGTCGAGCAGCGCGCCGACGGGGCGATGGCCGCGGTCGAGTCGCTGGAGGAGCGCGTCGCGGAACTGGAGGCGAGGTCGAGAACCCACGAGAGCGATGTGGGCGAACCGGCCGCCGGCGAGTGGGCGACCAGTCCCGGCCATTCGCGGGACACAGACCACGACCCCTACACGATTCCGGACCCGGACGACGGCCGGGACGAACCGGGGCTCGTGGCCCGCATCCGCGAGGTGCTGTGAGCGTCCGGACGGTCGTCGCGGTCGTACTCGCGCTGGCGCTGCTGGCGGCGACGCTGCCGGCGCTCGATGCGGCGCGCGAGACCCGGAGCGACCAGCAGGTGGCGGCCGACCTCCATCGTCTCGAGGTCGCCGGCGAGGGGCTGCTCGCGACCGAGGATGCGACCCCCGGTCCAGGTGCGAGACGGGTCGTGACGGTCAGGCTGCCGGCCGACGGGTGGACGACCCGCGAGGTGGCCTGGGTGTCGGTCGGTGGCGTCCCCGGCGAGCCGGACGCTCAAGTACTCGCCTACCGGCTGGCAGGCGGGCCGGTTCGGGAGGTTCGTGTCGGTGTCGCGTTCCGGACGCCCGGCGGGCGGCCACTGGTGCTGGAGGGGAGTGGCGAGCATCGGCTCGTGCTGACCCTGCAGCCGGATGGGGAGGGGGTTTGCGTCGGGCGGTCGCGGGACTCCTGAGGCGACTCCGTCGCCTCGTGCTCGCCACCCGGCCAAGCGCGCGCCAGGTGGAGACGGCAGCACTCGTCGCACCCCGGAGTTTAAATCCGAACCCGCGGCCAGCGTGGCCATGTCACTGCGCTCGCTGCTCGGCACCGACTCCGACGACCCCTGTGGTTGCACCGTCTCCTTCGCGGGCGACCGGCTCTCGCTCGACGCGACCGACTGCCCCGGCGGCGACCTCGCGACCGACCCGGACTGCCGGGCGACCGCGGTCGAGGCCCTCGAATCGCGCGACGCCGACAGCGTGGTCGTCAGGGACGGGGGGCTGGAACGGGCCTACGAGGACGACGCCGCGGCCCTGCTGGTCGCGGCGGGCCGGTTCGCCGACGCGACGGCCTTCCACGACCCGGTGCTGGCGGGGCGCACCCGGACCGACCCCCTGCGGGCCGCGGCCGACGCGACGGCCCGGGCCGGACCGGTCGCCGACCTCGTCGCCGAGACCGGCCTCGCCGTCCTCGCGGACCGGGCGGGTGGGTACGAGGAGGCCCTGCGACCGTACGCCGGCCCGACCGTCAGCAAGGCCCGGGTCGCCACCGACCTCCCGCCGGGCGCCACACTCGTCGCCACGCGCGAGACCTGTACGGGGACGACGGTCCGCGAGTACGAGGACGCGACGGGGCGACGATGCTACCACCTCGAACCGGTCGAATCCCGACTGGAAGACGACGACCTCGCGACGCTCGCAGACGCCTACGCCCATCTCGCGGACGGCGGCACCGATGGGGCGGCGCGGGCCCCGGGCAGGGCGGTCCGGGCGGTCGCTGACGAGTCCACGCCGGTCGGGGTCCTCGCGGCCGTCCTCCGCAAGCACACCCGCGAGTACGGCGTCCTCACCGACCTGTTCGCGGACCCGGCCGTCTCCGACGTCTTCGCGTCCGCGCCCGTCACGGAGACGCCCCTCCGGGTGACCGCGGGCGGGCACACCATGCCGACGAACGTGCGGCTCACCGCGGCCGCGGCGGGCGCACTGGCCTCCCGGTTCCGCCAGGAGAGCGGCCGCGCCTTCTCACGCGCCAGTCCGACCCTCGACGCCACGGCCGAGATGGCGGGCGACCCGGTCCGGGTGGCAGGCGTGACCCGCCCCGTCAGCGACGGCCACGGGTTCGCCTTCCGGCGGAACGGCCGCGACGCCTGGACGCTCCCCCGGCTCGTCACGGTCGGGAGCCTCACCGCCGAGGCGGCCGCGTTCCTCTCGCTGGCGGTCGAGCGCGCGGCCGCGATGCTCGTCGCCGGAACCCGCGGGGCCGGCAAGACCACGACCCTCGGGGCGCTGCTGTGGGAGCTCCCGCGTCAGACCCGGACCGTCGTCATCGAGGACACGCCGGAGCTCCCGGTCGCAGCCCTCCAGACCGGCGGCCGGGACGTGCAGGCGCTGCACACCACGACCGGGGACGGCCCGAGCGTCGCCCCCGACGAGGCGCTCCGGACCGCCCTCCGCCTCGGCGAGGGTGCCCTCGTCGTCGGCGAGGTCCGCGGGGAGGAGGCCCGCGTGCTCTACGAGGCGATGCGGGTCGGTGCGAGCGGGAGCGCGGTCCTGGGAACCATCCACGGCGACGGCGGGGCCGACGTGCGCGAACGCGTCGTCGCCGACCTCGGGGTCCCCGAGTCCTCCTTCGGCGTCACCGACCTCGTCGTCACCTGCCGCCCGGTCGAGACAGCATCCGATGCCGGAACCGCGCGCCGAATCGCCCGCATCGAGGAGGTCCGCTCCGGCGACGACGGCGTCCACTTCGCGCCCCTGTTCGCCCTCGACGGGCTGGCGCTCGAACCGACCGGCCGCATCGACCGCGGCGAGAGTTCGCTGGTCGCCGGGCTCGCCGGTCCGACCGAGTCCTACGCCGACGTGCGCCGGGCGCTGCAGGAGCGAACCGACGAGATCGCCGGGCTGGTCGCCGACGGCCGGACCGCGCCCGCCGACCTGCCAGGGGGACCGTGCTGATGCAGTTCTGGGTCGGCTGGTGCCGGTTCCTCGCCAGGGGCTACCCGTGGCCCGTCGACGTGAGCGACGAGCTGGACCGGGCAACGACCTTCCTCGAGAGCGACCTTGCTCCCGAGACGGTGACCCGCGCGGGCTACACCGCGGCTGGTCTGGGTGCCGTCGTCGCCGCGGCCGCAGCCTCGGTCCTCGGAGTCACTCCCGCGACCGTCCCGCTGGTCGCACTCGCCGCCGGCCTCGTTCTCGCGCACGTGGTCCACTCGACCCCCTGCTGGCTGGCGAGCCTCCGTCAGTCCGCGGCCCTGGGCGACGCGCCGGACCTCGTCGGCCGCGCCGTCCTCCGGATGCACGTCGAACCGACCGCCGAGAGCGCCGCCGCCTTCGCCGCCGAGAGCGACGACGGCCCCCTGGCGGCCAGCCTCGGCCAGCACGTCCGTGGCGCGGCCGGGACGCCCGAGAGCGGCCTCGGCTCCTTCGTCGCCGCGTGGCGCGACACCTTCCCGGCGCTCCGGCGCGCCCTGAACCTCGTGGTGGCGGCAGCCGACGCCCCGGCCGGCGAGCGTTCCCGGACCCTCGACCGGGCGATGACCGCCGTCCTCCGGGGGACCCGCGACCGACTGGCCAGTTTCACCGCGACCGTGCAGGGGCCGGTGACGGGTATCTACGCCTTCGGGGTCCTGCTCCCCCTCGCACTGGTCGCGGTCCTCCCCGCTGCCCGGGTCGCCGGGCTACCGGTGACCATCGGCGCACTCGTGGTGACCTACGACGGCCTGCTCCCCGCGATGCTGCTCGTCGCCAGCGCGTGGCTGTTCACCCGCCGGCCAGTCGCCTTCCCGCCGCCGGCGGTCTCGCGGGCGCATCCCGACGTGCCCAGCCGCCCCTGGCGCGCGCTGGCAGCCGGCGCGTTGTCCCTCGGGCTCGCGGTCCTCGGCGTGCCACTGCTGGCCCCCGGCTGGCTGACTCCCCTCGTCGCGCCCGCGCTCGGCGTCGGCGTCGCGCTCTCGGTCTGGTACCGCCCGGTCGCGGCGGTCAGAGACCACGCGAAGGCGGTCGAGTCGAACCTCGTCGACGCCCTCTACCTCGTCGGCCGCCGGGTCGCCGAGGGCGAGGCCGTCGAAGCCGCCCTGGACCACGCCGCCGGCGAGGTGTCGGGCGAGACCGGCGACGTGCTGGCCGCGGCTTGCCGCCGGCAGCGCCAGCTCCGGGTCGGCGTGCGCGAGGCGTTTCTCGGCGAGCACGGCGCCCTCGCCCGGGTCCCGAGCCCTCGCGCGCGGAGTACCGCCGCGTTGCTCGCGCTGGCGGCCGCCGAGGGTGCCCCGGCGGGCCGCGCCATCGTCTCGATGGCCGACCACCTCGACGACCTGCAGGCGCTCGAACGCGAGTGCCAGCACGACCTCGCCCGCGTGACCGGGACCCTCCGGAGCACCGCGACAACTTTCGGGCCACTCGTCGCCGGCGCGACGGTCGCGATGGCCGACGGGATGGGCCTCGGGGGCGGCGCGGTGGGGGCCCTCGGCGGCCCCGGTGGCGGCTCGATGACCGCTCCGCCACTTGCCACCCCCGACCTCGGCCTCGCGGTCGGGGCCTACGTCCTCCTGCTCTCGGTCGTCCTCACCGTGCTCGCGACCGGCCTCCAGCACGGGCTGGACCGGACCCTCGTGGGCGTGCGCGTCGGTCGCGCCCTCCCGACCGCGGCGCTGGTCTACGCCGGGGCGTTCCTGGCTGCCGGGGCGATGGTGTGAGCGACTGGAACCGGAGTACCACCGTGGCGCGCGCTGGCGAGCAGGTCGAGCGGGAGCGAGACTGCGAGGTGGAAGCGCGCGAGGTCCGCACGAGCCTGCGAGTGCGGGCTCGTGAGAGCTTGCTCTCACGGTGGACGACCGGAGTGGAGCCTGCGGAACGGAGGGGGTCGGCTAGGGATGGTGTGGTTCGGTCTCCATCTCCGCCGGCGCGAGCACGCTGCGCGTCGCCACTTCACCGGAATCGCCAGCACGCCAGCACTGAACTCACAGACTCCGGCGAGACTGCTCACACACTCTGCACAGCCAAGCCTTCAAATACGAACCCGCGGCCAGCATCGGCATGCCAGACCTCCCGATAGACGCGTGGTACTGCTGGGTCGGCCTCGCTGCGGCGAGCCTCGCCGTCGCCGGCGTCGCCGTCGAACTCCCGACCAGACCGGCGCCCGATGCGGCCGCGGCCGCCGACACCGTCGACGCGGTCGCCGCTGCCTCGTATCCCACGACCGCCGAGCATCCGGTCGACGCGAGCGCGGTCCGACTCGACCCGCACCGGCTCTCGCTCCGCAACGCCGGCGGGACGACCCACGCGACCTTCGGGTTCGGGCCGGTCGTTCCCGTCGCGGCCGACTCGCGGCTCCAGCGCGTCGCGACAGGCGACCCGCCATCGAGCGTGTTCGACTCGCCAGTCGCGTTCGCCCGCGCGGTCGAGCAGGCTCGGGAGCGGACGGAGTCCCGCGACGCGACGTGGCGGCAGGCGCCAGCCCGCATCCGGATCACCCGCGTCCACTGGGAGGGGACGAATGTCACGCTGGTCGATGCGTGAGCAGCCGGCGGCGCGACGGTCGAACAGCCGCGCCCAGGTCGAACCGACCGCCGCCCTCGTCGCAGTCTTCGCGGTCTGTGTCGGGCTGGCGCTGTTCGCCGGGGGGCTCGATGCGACCCTGGCGCGGGTCGGCGGCGACGAGACGGGCCAGCGGGACCTCGCGACACCGACGCTCCGGCAGGCCCACGCGGCGGTCGCCCCCGACGGGGTCGCCGACCCGGGCCGCCTCACGGCCGCCGCGGGGACCGGCCCCGACGGCTACCACGTCGCCGTCACGCTCATCGCCGAGGGGGAACGCTGGCGGGTCGGCCCCGCATCGCCGCCGCACGTCTCGACCGCGGCTCGGCCGGTCAGCGTGCGCCTCGAACCCGGCGTCGTGGTGAGTGGCACCCTGCGCGTGGAGGTGTGGGAATGAGGGGTAGAATGAGAGGTGCGTGGACCGGTTCGCGGGGCGTCAGCACCGTCCTCGACGTGAGCCTCTGCCTGCTGCTCGTCTCCGCGAGCGTCCTCGTCCTGACGACGGCTCAGGCGCCGACGGCCCCGGACCCGACCAGCGCCGACCACGCCGCCGAACTCCTCGGGAGCACGACCGCGACGGTCGAGTACTCGCTCGCACCCGGCGCGACACGGGCCGACCAGTCGGTCGTGCCCTTCCCCGACACCGAGGGCGCGGCCTTCGACCGGCAAGCCCACGGCTCGCTGGCCGACCTGCTGGCGAGGGCCGCGGTCGCCAACGCGACGGTCGATGGTCGACCCATCTCACAGGCCGGCGACGGGTTCGAGGGCGCGGTCGAGAACGCGACGCGCCGCCGACTCGCCGGCCTCGACCACGAGTGGCAGGTCGTCGCGACCTGGCGGCCGACCGGTCACGGCCCCGGCCCCGGCCCCGCCCCGGTCTGGGGTCGCGTCACCGTCGGGACCTCACCGCCCCGGACTGCCGACGTGCACGCGGCGAGCCTCCGCGTCGCGGTCGAGCCAGGTATCGAAGCGTCGACGGCAGCAGGCGACTGGGACCGCGTCGGCTACCGGACCGCCGCGACGACGGTCCGCACGCTGTTCCCGCCCGACAGAAGTCACCTCGCCCTGCTCGGGGAGTACCCGACCGACCGCCTCACGGCGTACCGGTACCGCCGCGCGGCCGGCCTGCTCGGGACCGACCTCGACGGGACGCTCGAGGAGGCCGACACCCACCGGGCGAACCAGCGACTGGCCGCCGCCCTCGCGCCGCGGGTCGAACAGGCGCTTCGCAGCCGGTACGACTCCCCGGCGGCGGCTGGTTCCGCAGCCAGCCCCGGAACCGTCGTCGTCACCGTCAGGACGTGGTCCGGATGAGACTGGCAGACGACGAGCGCGCCCGCGTCCCCTTCGCCCTCGTCGGCGTGTTCCTGCTGGTCAGTAGCGCGGCGCTGGTCGGCACCCTCGCGACCCGGGCACCCGGCGGTACCACGCCCGCGGCCGACCTCGCCGCCGACCGGGCCGATGCCGCGGTGAACGCGGCGCTCCGGGGCGCGGTCCGGCGGGCGAGTGTCAACGCCGGCGCGAACCCGGTGCTCTCGACGGCCGACACGCCCTACGGCCGGATTCTGAACGACTCGACGCCGTTCCGGGACGCGCTCCGGCTCCGGGTCTACCGGCAGGCACAGGCCGCGCTCGGACGGGTCGACATCGGGGTCCGGGGCGCCCGCGCGACCGCGAGCCTGCCCCGCATCTCCGATCCGGTCACGGCCCGGCTGGCGAAAGAGCGCGTCCATCTCCAGCGGACCGGCAACGGGACGATGCGAGTCCGCGTGGAGAACATCACGGTCCGGATTCGCGCTCGTGGGCGGGTGGTCGCCGTCGAGGAGCGCACTGTCCGGTTCACCGCCGCGACGCCGGTCCTGCTCGTCCACGACCGGGTGGCCGACTTCGAGGCGCGGCTGAACCGCGGCCCGACCGAGGGCCCCGGCTTCGGCCAGCAGTTCGCCGCCCGCCTGTACGCCTGGGCGTGGGCCCGGGGCTACGTCCAGTACGGCACGAGTTCGGCCGGCAAGAAGGGGCAGGACGGCGGCACCGTGTCGAACGTGCTCTCCTCGAGCTACGTCTCGCTCTCGGCCAACGAGGCCGCCCTCGCGACACAGCAGGGGAGCTTCGGCCGGCCCGACGACGCCGGGACGCGCGCCCTCGGCCGGGCCCGGGCAAGGATCCTCGCCAGCGAGGCCCTCGGGCAGGCCCAGACCGTCGAGACCGGGATGTCCCCCGAGGGCTGGCTCGACCTCGTCCTCGGGGACCCGGACGGGACGCTCGCCAACGCCGCCCCCGAGATTCCCGAACCGACGACGCCCGAGACGACCGCCGGTGACCCGGTCCGCGTCGGCGTGAACGAGAGCGCCGACGATGCGTTTCGCGCACTGCTGGCCGACTCGGAGGGGTCCTCTGACGGGGCCGGCCCCACGCTTGCCGACGTCATCGCGGAGACCTACAGTGCGGACGTGGCCATCAGGAGTCGCGTGACCCTGGTCTCGTCCGACCCCGAGCCGGCTCCTGAGTCGCCGGGACCAGGATGGGAACTCGTCGACAGAACCGTGGCGACGTCGGTGGCGGCCGCCCCGGGCACGGCAGCCCTGCCGGCGCCGGGGCCCCGACAGTCGCGACTCCAGAGCGACGAGCGCGTCGTGACCGTCGACCGGACGACGACGTGGCGCTGGCAGACCGAGAACCGGTCCGACGCCCTGGACTGGAACCGGAGTTCGCCCGAGACGCGCGTCACGACGGCGGACCACGGCAGCCGGTACCGGGTCGGCCTCGCGGTGGTGGCCACGCCCGCACCAGCTGCCCCGGGGCCCGATGGCCCCATCGCCGGTGTCTTCGAGCAACCCGGGCCTCTCGGCGGCGGCAACCTGGTCGACGTGCGCGCTGGGGCCGGCGACCTCGTCGCGGACCGTGGCGGTCCCGACGCGCTGGCGGAACGGGCCGCCACCGGTAGCCTCGACGCTGGCGAGACGCGGCTCACCGGGGAACCGCCCGTGGGCATCGAGTCGTCCGTCTACCGCGGCCTGCCGGCACTCCGCGAGACCGTCCGGAACATCTCGGTCGAGCACGCGCGGGGCGACCTCGCGACGACGGCGACGCCGGCACTCGACCTCGCGGAGCGCATCCGCGAGCGCGAGGCCGCCCTCGTCGATGCGCCTGAATCGTACGACAGCGTGTCCGAGCGCGCCCGCGTCGCGGCCCGGATCGTCTACCTCGACCGGGTGCGCGCGGAACTGCGCGAGCGCGCCGAGTCGACCACGCAGGCCCGCGCTGGCCTCGGGAGCGTCCTCGGCGACTACGGACTCTCACTGGACGGGGTGGCGGCGACGATGGACGCACAGGCGCAGGCGACGGTCCCCGAGAGCCGCCGGTTCGGCCACGGCGGCCCCACCGGCCCGGTCCAGCTCTCCGTCGACGGCGTCCCCTCGTACCTCGTCCTGAACGCGGTCGAGAGCCACCGGGCCCCGGCCATCCACTCCTCGGGCTACCACCCGCTCGTCGCCCGGAACGTCAACCTGTTCACCGTCCCCTACGGCGATGCGGCCGACACGGTTGCGGGCGTGGGCGGCGGGGGCGGCAGTGGTGGTGGCGGGGGGTCCGCCTCGACAGACCTGCGGGTCGCGACACGCGCCCTCGTCGAGATGGAGTACGCCGCACCACTCCTCGAAGAGGAGGCCGCCCGGCGCAAACGGGCGAAACTGGCCGCCTCTGTCGAGTCGGCCCTCGGCGACGTGCAGGACCGCGTCGCCGCGGACCTCGCCGCGGAGACCGACCTCAGACGTCCCGAAGCCGAGTCGGCCGTGGCGGCCGCCCTCGACCGCTGGCCGACGACCGCGACGCGGGCACAGGCCGCGATGAACGGCTCGCTGGCGCCCGCGGTCGCCGAGAGCGTCCTCGCCCGGTCTGCTCGCGCCGAGACAGACCGCTGGCGCGACGAGCAGACCGTCCTCGCGCGGGTGTCGATACGGGACGCGGTCCGGGCCGAGACGGCCAGACCCGACGAGGCGGTCGTCGCGGACGCGGTCGGCTTCCTCCGGGCGAGACAGGACGCCATCGAGAAGGCAGCCACGGTGGCCGATGCCGCCGGGCGGGACCGGGGTGCGCGGGCGTCGAAGTACGGCAACGAGTCGATGTACTCGGTGTTCGCCGGCCTCCCGCTCGTCCCGTTCTACTCGTGGGTCGCGACGGTCAACGTCTGGGTCGTCGACGTGCGCGGGACCTACGCCCGGTTCACCGTCCGCGCCCGGCAGGGCGGCCCGGACGACCCCGGTGGCTCGTTCGTCTACAGCCGCGACGGCAGCGCCGTCTCGGTGGACCTCGACGGGGATGGTGCCGGCGAGCGCCTCGGCCGGGCCGACCGCGTCACCTTCGAGAACCGGGTCGGCGTCCTCGTGGTCGTTCCGCCCGGGCGGAACGGGGTCGGCGACTTCGACGGGAACATGGACGAGCGCTCGCCGGGCTGGCCAGACCCGGGGCCGACGGTCTGGCCGCCGCGTGATGAAGCCGACGGTGATAGCCACGGCAGCGAGGACGAGAACGAGACGACGCGGCAGGATTCGGCACGATACAGCAAGCCCTTGTACGCCCCCGCCGAAGCCTCCCGACATGTTCCACGAACAGCGGATGGACGTCTCGGGGCTGACGCCCGCCGACCTCGAATCCGAGTACGCCGATGACCTCGCCGCGGTCGTCGAGTCCGTCGGGGTCGACACGGTCGTCGGCTCGACCGGACTGGACCGGGCGAGCGTCGAGCAACTGGCACAGGGCGAGTTGCCCACGGACTTCAGCCTCGAGGAGGCCGCCGAGGTGCAATCGCTGGCCGAGGGCGTCGCCGACCCCGACACGGTCGTCGAGATGGCGTGCGAGCACCTCCTGCTCGGGATGTCGACGGGCGTGATGAACATCGAGACCGTGGCGGCCGACCTCGATTCGGACCTCGACCTCGACCCGAAGGACGTCCAGCAGAAGATCGAACGGCGCGCGCCGATGTCGTTCCACGAGTTCGTCCACGTCCAGCACGTCATCGCGAGCAAGCAGCGCTGACCCGGCCGTTCTCTCGCACAGCGGTACCGGTATGAGTGGGGACACCCAACGTCGACCCGTATGCGTGTCGCGATTCTCGGCTGCGGGTACGTCGGACTCGAACTGGGGCGCCAACTGACCGACGCCGGCCACGAGGCGATCGGCGTCAGGCGCTCCGAGGACGGACTCGCGGCCATCGAGGACGCGGGGTTCACCGCCGTCCAGGCCGACCTGCTCGATGCGGATTCGCTGTCGGCGGTCCCTGACGTGGACGCACTCGTCTACGCCGCCAGCACCGGTGGCCGCGGGGCCGACGCCGCCCGCCGGATCTACGTCGCGGGGATGCGGACCGCCCTCTCGCACTTCTCGTCTCGCGAGGACCCGCCCGACCGCCTCGTCTACACCTCCAGCACGGGCGTCCACGGCGACCACGACGGCGACTGGGTGACCGAGGAGACGCCGCTCTCGCCGACCACGCCGAAGACCGAGGTACTGGTCGCGGCCGAGGAACTGGCGCTCTCGGCGGGCGAGGCGTTCGACATCGACGGGACCGTCGCCCGCTTCTCCGGCCTGTACGGCCCGGACCGCTACCGGCTGGAGCGCTACCTCGAGGGCCCGGTGACCGAGGGCTACCTGAACATGGTCCACGGCGAGGACGCCGCCGGCGCGGTGGCGTACCTCCTCGCCGAGGACCTCGCCCCCGGCGCGGTCGTCCAGGTCACCGACGACGAACCCGTCTCGAAGTGGACGTTCGCGGACTGGCTGGCCGAGCAGTGCGGCGTCGACGAACCGCCGAAACAGACCATCGAGGAGCGCCTCGCCGGGGGCGACCTCTCCGACGCCGCAGAGCGCCGGCTCCGGACCTCGAAGCGCGTCTCGAACGAGAAACTCCGGGGGCTCGGCTACGAGTTCAGGTATCCGACGTTCCGGGAAGGATACCGTCAGGCGGTCGATTTGTACCGCGAGAGACATTCGTGACGGGTTTGGGGAACCTTCTTACCGGTCGCCCGTGAGAACTGGAATATGTGGTTCGTTGTCAGCCCGGCGGCCCTGGGTGCCCGCGCCGCCGGCGTCGTCGAGTCCGCGACGGCAGACCCGATGATGCTGGGTGGGGTCGTCGCGGGCCTGCTGGTCCTCGGTGTCGGTGGGTGGGCCGGCGTCAACCGCCTCCGCCGGACGGAGGGCGAACGGTTCCTCCGTGCCCTCCGTCGAAACGACGCGGTGAGCGTCCTCCTCCATCCCAACCCCGACCCGGACGCGATGGCCTGTGGGATGGCCGTCGCACAGCTCTGTCGACACGCGGGCGTCGACGCGACCCTCCAGTTCCCCGGCGAGATACGTCACCAGGAGAACCGGGCGTTCCGGACCGTCCTCGACCTCGAGGTCGAGAACATCGAGACGGCGGCTGACCTGGCCGGCGACGCCGTCGTCCTCGTCGACCACAACACGCCCCGTGGCTTCCAGGGCTCGCAGGGGGTCGAACCGTACGCGGTCGTCGATCACCACCCCGGCAACGGGACCGGCTCGGCGTTCACCGACATCCGGACCGACTACGGCGCGTGTGCGACCATCCTCGCGGAGTACTTCGACGACCTCGACGCGTCCATCGGGAACGGGAGCGGCGACGGGGTCGACCTCCCGTCGCGGACCGCGACCGGCATGGTCTACGGTATCCAGGCCGACACAAACCACCTCACGAAGGGGTGCTCGCCCGCCGAGTTCAGCGCGAGCAGCTACCTCTACCCGGCCGTGAACGAGGACCTGCTCGACCGTATCGCCAACCCGCAGGTCCCCCGCGAGGTGCTGAAGACGAAGGCGAAGGCCATCCACGAGGTCGACGTCGACGGTCCCTTCGGCGTCTGCGACCTCGGCGCGATCCCGAACGTCGACGCCATCCCGCAGGCGGCGGACGAGTTGATGCACCTCGAAGGCGTCTCCGCGGTCGTCGTCTACGGCGAGAAGGACGGCACCATCCACATGTCGGGGCGCTCGCGCGACGACCGCCTGCACATGGGCGAGGCCCTCCGGAACGTCGTCTCGGACATCCCGATGGCCGAGGCCGGCGGCCACGCCCGGATGGGCGGCGGCCAGATATCGAAGGACCACATGGAGGGGCTGGGTCCGTCGAAGGGCGTCTCCCGCGACCAGTTCAAGCAGATGCTGTTCGACGTGCTGGCCGGCGCGCGCCAGTGACCGAACGGTCGGCTTTTCTCCCCGACGCCCGAAACGGCGGCTATGGTTACGAAGACGGCGACGTGGGCCTACCGCGACCGCTTCCACGAGTCGTTCGGCCGGACGTACTTCCGGCGCTTCAGCGACGGTCTCGTCTCGAGCATCGGCCTCGGAACCTACCTCGGTGACCCGACGGACGCGGTCGACGAGCGCTACCACGAGTCCATCGTGACGGCGCTGGAGTCCGGCGTGAACGTCGTCGACACCGCCATCAACTACCGGTGCCAGCGCTCCGAGCGCGTCGTCGGTGAGGCGGTCCGGGACGCCGACGTAGACCGCGACGCGGTGCTGGTCGCCACGAAGGGTGGGTTCGTCCCCTTCGACGGCGAGCGTCCCGCGAACCCCGGCCAGTACGTCCAGTCCGAGTACGTGGATTCGGGCATCGCCGACCCCGACGACCTCGTGCGCGGGAGCCACTGCATCGCCCCCGACTACATCGACGACCAGCTGGACCGGTCGCTCGACAACCTCGGCCTCGACCACGTCGACCTCTACTACGTCCACAACCCCGAGACGCAACTCGCCGACCGGTCCCGCGAGGCCGTCTACGACCAGCTCGAGGCGACGTTCGAGCGACTGGAGCGACGGGCCGACGAGGGCGACATCCAGCACTACGGCGTGGCCACGTGGGAGTGCTTCCGCGTCCCGCCCGAGCACGACTCCTATCTCTCGCTGGCGGAGATCGTCGGGCGTGCCCGGTCGGCCGCGAAGACGGTCGGCAACGCCGCGACGCACTTCCGGGCCGTCCAGTTGCCCTTCAACGTCCACATGGCCGACGCGTTCACGGTCGAGGGCCAGTCCTCCGCCGACGGGGCGGTCAGCACGCTGGCGCTCGCCCACCAGGCCGACCTCGACGTGTTCACCAGCGCGTCCATCCTGCAGGGCGACCTCACCGCCGAGCTGCCGGAGGACGTTGGCGCGAAGCTCTCCGGCGATTCCACCGTCCAGAAGGCCATCAATTTCGCGCGGTCCGCCCCCGGGGTGACGAGTTCGCTGGTCGGCATGAGCCGGCCCGAACACGTCGAGGAGAACGTCGCCGCCGGGACGTTCGACCCGATGGGCGCGGACGCCTTCGACGCGACGTTCGAGTGAGAACGCGGTCGCTCACGGACTGAAAGAACAGAAACGCCCCCGCGACCCTGTCGTTACCTGATCTCCTTCCACTCGCCGCCGCAGTCCGGGCACGTTCGGACCGTGCCGATGGCGTCCGGGTCGTTCTTCGTCTTCAACGTCTTCCCGCACTCCGCGCAGTTGAGGCGTTCGTACGTGTCTTTCTCGAGCGTACCGTCGCGTAGGGCTTTCCTGACCGACTTCATGGGCGGCGCTACGATGGGGGAGGCCAAAAGTACCGTGGTGTCTCGACTTTCGATTCGAAAACTTTGAACCGGTCCACCCGGAACTGTCGAACGTGACAGCACAGACCGACACACGCGAGGGCGACGACATCCGTCGCTGGCGCGTGTTCGGGTCGCTCTGTGCGATGGTCTTCCTCGTCAACTTCGCCCGCGTCGTCTTCGCGCCGCTGCTCGACCCCTTCCGGGCGGCCTTCACCATCTCCTCGGAGGGGGCGGTCGGGCTCATCGCGACGCTGGCGTGGGTCGGCAGCGCGCTCCCGCGCATCCCGACGGGCTACCTGCTGACGCGGGTGCCACGACACCGGGTGGTGCTGGGGACCGGGGTGGTCCTCACGGCCGCGACGACGTTCACCGCGTTCGCCGACTCGCTCACCATGGTCTACCTCGGCGCGTTCCTGATGGGGCTGGCCAGCGGCGCGTACTTCATCGCCGCGAACCCCCTCGTCAGCGAGCTGTTCCCCGAGCGCGTCGGCCGGGCCATCGGCATCCACGGGATGTCGAGCCAGCTCGCGGCGGTGGCCGCCCCGCTGTTCGTCGGGCTGGTACTGGTCCAGAGTTCGTGGCAGGTGCCCGCGCTCGGCGACCTCGCGGCCTGGCGCGTGGTGATACTCACCATCGCGGTCGTGGCGGCCGTGACGACCGTCGCGTTCTACCTGGTGGCTCGCCGGTCCGCGATGCCGACCGCGGGCGCGGCCGACCGGGACCTGCTCGTCGCGCTGAAGCGCCAGTGGCGCATCATCCTGACCGGCTTCGTCGTGCTCGGTGGTACCGGGTTCGTCTGGAACGGCCTGTTCAACCTCTACGTCCGGTACCTCTCGGTCGCGAAGGGGCTCGCGCCCGCCCAGGGACGCACCCTGCTGACGCTGGTGTTCCTCGCGGGCGTCCCCGCGTTCTTCCTCACGGGCGACCTCGCCGACCGCATCCCCCACGTGCCCCTGCTGCTCGCGGTCCTCGGCGCGTTCGCGACCTGCCTGCTCGCGCTGACGTACGTCTCGGGGTTCCTGCCCATCGTCCTCGTCACGGTCGTCCTCGGCTACGTCATCCACAGTGCCTTCCCGGCGATGGACACGTTCCTGCTGGACTCGCTGCCCGACGAGAACCGGGCGTCGGCCTACGCCATCTACTCCGGCTCGATGATGATCTTCCAGGCCGCCGGCAGCGTGACGGTCGGGACCCTCGTCGACCTCGGCGTGCGGTACGACCTGGTCTACCGCGGGTTCGCGGTCCTCCTGTTCTGCATCCTCGCGGGCCTGCTCGTCCTCTACCGGCTCGACCGGCTGCCGACCGGCGCGTCCTGACCCGCTTCCGGACCGGTGCGGTATCGTGAAAGTCGGCAACCCGTGTCCCAAGTCGCGGTCGTTTTTAGACTCCGGTCCCGACCCCCGGATGATGGAGTACGTCCAGGAGCGGATCGCGACGCTCCACGACCTCACGAACCCCCGGCCGGACGCGCCGACCGACCGGACCGCCGTCGTGGTCCCCATGACCGAACGGGAGTACGCCGGCCTCGCCGCCGAGCAGGTGCTCTCGACGCTCGCCGCGGTCGACCCCGCCGCCGTCATCGTCCCCCTCCGCGCGCCCGCCGAACGGGTGCCCGACTTCCACGAGTGGCTCGGCTCGTTCGACCTCGACGTGGACCTGCTGTGGTGCTCGGCCGACGCCGTCTCGGACCTCCTGCACGAGCACGGCCTGGAGAACGGGTTCGGCAAGGGCCGGGACGTCTGGCTGGCCCTCGGCCTCGCCGCCGAGCGCGCCGACTACGTCGTCGTCCACGACGCCGACGCGAAGACCTACAGCGAGTCCCACGTCCCGCGACTGCTCTCCCCGCTCGACCAGGGCTTCGACTTCTCGAAGGGCTACTACGCCCGCGTCGAGAACAACCGGCTGTACGGCCGGCTCTTCCGGCTGTTCTACACGCCGCTGGTCCGGGCGCTCGACGACGCCCACGACCACCCGTTCCTCGACTACCTCGAATCCTTCCGGTACGCGCTGGCCGGCGAGTTCGCCATGACGGCCGACCTCGCCCGGCAGGTTCGCGCCCAGCGCGCCTTCGGGCTGGAGGTGGGCGTCCTCGCCGACACCTACGAACACGCCGGCTTCGAGGGAACCGCCCAGGTCGACCTCGGCCGCCACGAGCACGACCATCGCTCCGTGTCGGGCCCGACCGGCCTCTCGGACATGTCGACGCAGGTCGGGCAGGCGCTGTTCAACGCGCTCGCCGACCACGGCATCGACCCCGACTTCGAGACGCTGCCCGCGCGCTACGAGCAGGCCGCGACCGCGCTGGTCCGGCAGTACGCCGCCGACGCACGGTTCAACGGCCTCGACTTCGACGCGGCCGGCGAGCGCGAGCAGGTCGCGACCTACGCCGACGCGGTCGTCGAACCCGCCGTCGACACCCGGCTGCCGGCGTGGGCAGACGCTCCCCTCACCCCCGGGGACGTGGCGGCCGCCGCGGCCGAGGCGACGGCCCGGGTAGTCGAATGAATCTTTGTTCTCGGTGACATCTGGTCACCTATGCGCGTCAGTGAGGACGAACTCGCCGGTGTCGTGGAGCTGTTCGGCGGGCTCACCCGGGACGAACTGTACGAGGCGCTCTCCGAACTCGCCTACCGCGAGGGCGAGGAACTGGACGGCGCCGACGCCGGCGAGACGCTCGATTCGGCCATCTCGAGCTACCATCTGGTCGAGTACGAGAGCGACGCCGCCGAGAAACCCCTGCTGGTCGCCGGGCCGCGGGCGTTCCCCGAGCAACCGCCCCACAGCGAGGACCTGCCCCACATCATGGACGTCGAGCCCCGCGACGTGGACCGCGAGGCACTCGGCGAGGCCGTCCGGGAGACCCTCGACGACGAGGCGACCGCGGCCCTCGCCGGCGGCGACACCGACCGCATGCGCGAACTGGTCGACGTGAGCTACGACCTCGAGGCGTGGGCGCCGGTGGACTGCACCGGCATCCGTAACCGGCTCGACGCCCGGCTCTGAGCCGGAGTGGAAACCTCACAGGGAGGGTGAATGCTTTACATTTCTGGTGCGTATGTCTGCTCGATGGACCTGCGTCGCGTCGCCGAGTTCACACCCCGCCCCATCGGAGACCAGAAACACGATGCCGGGGTGCTCATCCCCGTCATCGAACGGGACGGCGAGTACCACCTGCTGTTCACGAAGCGCGCCGACCACCTCGGCAAACACCCCGGGCAGATGAGCTTCCCCGGCGGCGGCAACGAGCCGGGGGACGTCGACATCCGGGAGACCGCACTCCGCGAGGCCTACGAGGAGATCGGGCTCCACCCCGACGAGGTCGACCTCGTCGGCCGCCTCGACGACATCCGGACCATAACCGAGTACGCCGTGACGCCCTTCGTCGGCATGGCGCCCGACCGCGAGTACGACCCGAACGAGCGCGAGGTCGCCGAGGTCGCGGTCCTGCCGGTCGCGGCCCTGCTCGACGACGAGAACTACGAGTACGAGCACCGCGACCACCCGCACTACGGCGAAATCGTCATCCACTACTTCCACGTCGACGGCTATACCGTCTGGGGTGCGACCGGGCGGATCCTCGTGCAGTTGCTCGAGTTGACGACCGACTGGCGCGCGCCGATGCGGCTGGACCGCCGCATCTGAGGCGTCTCGGCAGGGCAACCGACAGACCGACGCGACACCCGACGCAAACCCTTTCTCTCCCGGCCCGGAACCCGCTTCCGTGAATCGCCGCGCAGTCCTCGCCGAACTCGGGGCGGCCGCCGCACTCGCGAGTCCGCTGGTGGCCTACGGCCTGGGACAGTCCGACCCGCAGCCAGCAGCCTGTCCGTCGTTCGAGGCCGCGGCCGACCGGACGGTCTGCCCGGGCGAGGAGGCTCCGATGACCGTCACGGTCGAGACCTCGGTCGGGGCAGAGACGCGGGTCGACTCGGTCCGGGTCGTCGTGGAGAACACGACCGATGCGCCGTGGCTCGTCGGCGTCAACTCCTGGACCCTCTACGAGTGGACCGGGACCGGGTGGACCCGGGTCGCCCCGGCCCAGCGCTGGCCGGTGCAGGCCCGGCTCCGGCCGTCGGCGCGGTACAGCTGGCTGCTCGGCCCGAACCGCGAGGGGGTCGCCGGCGAGACCGTCGTCGACCGAGTCGACCTCGAACGCGGCCACTGGGCGTTCTCGGTCGTGGCACAGCCCGAGGCCGCCGGGCCGGACGAGGAGGCGCTGGAACTGGTCGCGACGTACTCGCTTCCCTGAGGCCAGGGGTTTTGCCCTCGTGGCGGGTTTCTTGCCCGTCGCGGTCCTCTCTCCGAGTACCGTGCCCACCACCTGCGTCTACTGTGAGAGCGACGTCGAGCGCCACGACCCGGTGTACGTCCGCGAGGTCGAAGCCGGACGCGAGGGCGAGAAACCGTTCTGCAACTACGCCTGTCTCGCGGCGTACATCGACGACGAGCAGCTCACGTACGGGGCGTCGTGCGAGTGGTCGCCGGAGTGAGTTCCGGGTGACAGCGTGACGGTGCGGGTATCGGCTTCCCACGGCGATACTTCGTGTGCTCCGACACGCTTATGCCGGATGCTGGCCTGCCTATCAGTACATGGTCGCCCAGACGATGGATCGAGTTCCACTCGCCCGATAGTCAACTATTCTGTTGCTGTAGCGGAGGTGTCGGAGATTGCTGACAAGAGGCGTCACCCTGCCGAAGACCGGACTGGACGGTGTCGCGCTCAAGCCCAAGGAGGTCGACATCTCGGCAGCCGTCGGCCTCGACGTGGACATGCTCGCGGTCGATTACGAGGGTCGCGAGCACCTGCCCGACGCGTCGGTCCTGCGTGACCTCGCCGAGCACTCGCAGGTCATGGTCACCACGCCGGTCCGCGCCGACGGGTTCGACCCCCTCGGCGACGACTCGCTGGCCCGGACCCTCCCCGAGGACATCCGGCGCATCCTCGTCGCCGGCCACCCCGCCTACCTCACCGACGAGGAGAAGGGCCGGGCCATCGCGCCCCGCCTCGGCGCGGCCCGGAAGGTCGACTCGGAGGCGTGGGTCGGCACCGAGGGTATCGAGCGCATCGCGATGGCCGCCGGCGGCACCCAGTTCGAACTGCTGTCGCGCTCGACCGCGCGGGACCTCCGCGCCATGCGCGACGCCGGGTTCGCCGGCGAGGTCGCCATCTACGCGCCGACCGTCCTCACCGAGGACGACGACGCGGTGCTGGACGCGGTCGGTGGGTACGTCGCCCGCCGCGGCGCGGTCGCCCGGGCGCTGCCCGACGACTGCGCGACGGATTCCTCGGCGACCGGCCGGGCCCGCGAGGTGCTGCTGAAGGCGAGCACCGACTTCGCGCTCGTCGGCGACACCGCGACGGTCCGTGACCGGATTGCGGAGCTGAAGGAACTGGGCGCCGACTACGTGGTCGGCTACCCCGCCCGCGGGCTCGACGAGTTCCTGAACTGACCCGCCGTCGGCGCGTCGGCTCCGTGGCCCCTCGCGGTGGTGCTGACTGGTCGCCAGACGTGCAACATCGTTTATCTTTTCGGCGCCGGAAGCAGCCGGTACATGCCGCTCGACGCCGTCATCGAGGACCTCGAACAGGACCCGCACCGGCCCCGGAGTTTCTACGAGTACCCCGCCCTCTACGACTTCTATCACTCGCGCGTCCTCGACAGGGACGCACAGGTCGGACTGCTCCGGCGATACGAACCCGAGGACACCACCCGGGTGCTCGAGTTCGGCTGTGGCACCGGCCCGCTGCTCACGCGCATCGAGGACGAGTACGAGACGGTCCTCGGCATCGACGTGAACGAGGCGATGCTCGCGGTGGCGAGAGAGCGCGTCACGACGGCCGAGGTCCGCGAGGCCGACTTCACCGCGTGGTCGGCGGCCGACGACGGCCTGGTGTTCGACGTGTCGGTGCTGCTGGGCGGGATGTTACACCTCACGGACGACCGGGAGGTCGCGGCCCTCGCCGAGAACGCGTGCGAGAGCCTCCGGGACGACGGCGCCTTCGTGACCTTCTTCCAGCCGTTCTCGGACGACGTCGAGAACGGGAGCCGGGACGTCCAGACCGCCGAGTCCGACCGGTACTCGGTCGAGCGTCACTCCACCAGTGCCCTCACGTCCGCCGACGGGCACTACACCACGACCTACCAGTTCGTCATCCGCGACGAGGCCGAAGACCGCGAGGTGACGATGGGGACCGTCTTCGAGGGGCGGTTCCACGACCCCGACGCACTGCGGGAGACGTTCGCCGACGCCGGGTTCTCGCAGGTGGCGATACACGACGGCGACGGCCCGACGACGCTCCACGCGGTGAAGTAGGTCCCTGCAGGACGGCGAGCACGCCCCCGACTGCTGCGGTTCCGGAAGGGAATCGCCCGGCGGCAGAAGGTTTACCACACGCCCGCCTGCACCTCCGGTATGCACCTCGCGCGACACACGACGACGACCCTCCGCGACCGCCTCGACTCCGCCGAGGTCGCCCTCCTGCCGACGGGCAGCGTCGAACAGCACGGCCCCGCCCTGCCACTGGGAACCGACTTCATGGCGGCCGAGGCGGTCGCCGACGCCGTTTCCGACCGCGACGACGCGGTCTGCTTGCCCACACTCCCCGTGGGCGTCAGCGAGCACCACCGCCAGTTCGACGGGACGCTCTGGACCCACCCCGACACCTTCGAGAACTACGTGAGCGACGTGCTGGCGAGCGTCGCCAGCCACGGCGTCCGCAAGGCCGTCATCGTCAACGGCCATGGCGGCAACACCGACGCCATCACCCGCGCGGCTCGCCGCCTCCGGCGCGAGGAGACGGCCTTCGCCGCGCCGTGGAACTGGTGGTCGAACCTCGAGGGGCTGGACGCGGAACTGTTCGGCCAGTCCGGCATCGGCCACGCCGACGAGGTCGAGACGAGCATGGTGATGCACGTCGAACCGGACCTCGTCCGCGAGGAGAACCTGGAGGACGCCGAGGACGGGGCGGCGGACTCGTGGGGCAAGTCGGTCCACGGCGCGAACGTCGGCTTCGACACCGCGGACTTCTCCGAGTCCGGGGCGGTCGGCCACCCCACCGCCGGCTCGCCCGGCGCCGGGAAGCAACTGTTCGAGAAGGCGACCGACGACCTCGACGCGCTGGTCGACTGGCTCGCCGGCCACGAGTTCGAGGCGCTGCTGCCGGAGGCGCACCGATGACCGAATCGGAGGGTCCGGAGACCGTCGCCGTCGTCGGGGCCGGTGCGGTCGGCACCACTGCGGCGTACGACCTCGCGCGCGACGGCGCCGACGTGACCCTGTTCGAGGCGGGCGATATCGCCGGCGGGAGCACCGGGCGCGCCTCCGGTATCTGCTACGACGCCTTCGCCGAGGACGTCGACGCCGCGGTCGCCCAGCGCGCCATGGAGCGTTTCCGGGCGTTCGACGGCCAGGGCGACTTCGAGTTGACGCCGTGGCCCTACGTCTGGCTGGCCCGGGAGGGCGACGAGCGACGTGCCGAGGCCATCCGCGAGCAGGTCCCCCGGATGCAGACCAACGGCCGGAACGTCGAACTGGTCGACCCGGCCGACCTCGCAGCCGAGTTCGACGACCTCCGGACCGACGACGTGGCGGTCGCCGCGGTCGCCCACGACGCGGCCCACGTCGTCCCCGAGACCTACCCCCCGCTGCTCGCCGAGAAGGCCGAGGCGGAGGGCGCGACGGTTCGGACGGACACCCCGGTCGACCTCAGCACCGACCCGACGGGCGTGGTTCCCGATGGCGAAGACGCAGTGCAGGAGTTCGACGCGGTGCTGGTCGCCGCCGGCGCGCACTCGAAACAGTTGCTCGCCGACGCCGGGGCCCCCATCGCGATGAAGCCCTACCGCGTGCAGGCACTGACCGCGAGCGACGACCTCGCGGTCCCCATCTGCTACGACGCCACCGGCGGATTCTACCTCCGGCCCCACCCAGAAGGGCTGCTCGCGGGCGACGGAACCGAGGAGGTCGAGGCTGACCCCGACGAGTGGGACCGTGACGCCGACGACTGGTTCCTGGACGATATGGCCGAGGGGCTGGACCGGCGCATCGGCCAGTCACCCGAGGTCGAGCGGTCCTGGGCCGGCCTCTGTACCGCGACGCCGGACCGTGACCCCCTGCTTGGCGAGGTTCGCGACGGGCTCTACGTCGCGACCGGCTTCCAGGGCCACGGGTTCATGCGGTCGCCCGCGCTGGGTGAAGCCGTCGCTGCGGAGATTCTCGGCGACGAGGGCATCGAGCCGTTCGACCCGACCCGGTTCGAGGGTGACGAGGCGTTCGAGATCGTCGAAGGGATGGATGTGGAGTAGCGAGTGAGGAACCTCGGGAGCGAGCGGCGAAGCCGCGAGGAATAGCGAGTGTCCGACTGGGAGGAGGACTCTCGAAACGAACGGCGAAGCCGCGAAGAGTAGCGAGATTCAGAGAGCGTTGCGAGTGAGAACCTCGAACGCGAAGGGCGAAGCCGTGAGCAGTACCGAGAAGCGAGATTACTCGTCGAAGTCCTCGTCGTCGAACGGCTCGTCGTCGCCCTCGTCGGGTTCGGCGATGGTGACGGTGTCGCCCGATTCCTCGGTTTCCCCGCCTTCTTCCTTCGGAATCTCGATCTCCAGCGTACCGTTCTTCCGGAGGGTCGCCTTCGCGTCCTCGGCGTTGACGAGCGCGTCGGCCGGGAGCTTCGCGTGCCCGTCGAGGGACATGCCGCGGCCGGGGACGCGCATCTCGAACTCCTCGTAGAACTGGCGGAAGCGGTCGATGCGGACCTCGACCGCGCCCTCGATGTAGCGGACCTGCACGTCGGACTGGGTCGCGCCGGGGGCGTCGAAGACGACGAGGTAGGCGTCGTCGGACTCGAGGACGTCGACCGGGAGCGGTCGGTTCTCCTGCACCTGACTGGCGGCGCGGCCGACCTGCTTGAGGACGGAATCGCTGACCGTCTTGCCGATGTCCCGCAGCGTCATAGCTCGATCTCCTCCAGGCAGTCGCTCCCCTGGCAGTACGGGCAGACGAAGTCACCGACCGTGGTGTCGTCGGGCATGTCGTACGTGTAGTGGAGTTCGAACATGTCCAGCTCACACTCGCCGTCGGTACACTTGACCTCCATCGTCGCTGGCATACCCGGGAGTTCGGCCGTCAGGGGAAAACAGTTTTCGGAGGGCGGAACGCTTTTCTTCGACTTGGCGAACATATCGGTGATGGGCACCACGTGGCATAGCGTCGTCGTCGTGACGGTCCTCCTCGTCGCATCGGTCGCCGGACCGGCGGCTGCGCCGGCTGCTGCCGACACCGCGCCGTCGGCGGCGGCCTCGCTGGACGACAGCACAGCGGTCGAACGAACACTCACGGTCCACCTGACCCCGGACGACCCCGGCAACGTCGAGTTGACCGCCGAGTTCCAGGTGGCCGCGAACGTCACCGGGCTGGACGTGGCCCTGCCGGAGACCGCGGTGGTGGTCGACCGCGATGGCTTCGAGCGCAGCGGCGGGGCCTGGGCGTACACCTGGGACGGCGAGACGGCCGCCCCGAGCATCCGTATCGAGATAGACGCCAACCAGCAGTTGTTCAATCGCTACAACTTCTACGACGAGGGGTCGTGGGCGCTGGTGCCGACCCGCTTCCCCGCGCGCTTCTTCACCACGGGTGCCGAGACGTACCACTCCTGGGAGGACGACACCCTCCCGACGACGTACCGCGCCGCCGGCGAGGGCGTCGTCGGCGACCGGATGGCCTTCCTCGGGCCGCACGAGGCGCGGACCTACACGTCCGAGGGGCGGACGATGACGCTGGTCATCCCCGAGGCGACCGGTGTCGTCGACGCCGACGACGTGTTCGGAACGCTGACGTACGCGATGGACGAACTAGAGGTCCACCACGGCGACAGGGACATCCGCGTCTTCGCCGCGCCAGACCCGATACGTCTGGGCGGCCTGCAGGCCGGGAACACCGACATGTGGGTCCACCACTCCTCGGCGGTGAACGACCCCGACAACGTCTGGGTGCACGAGTACATCCACACCCGCCAGCGGTTCACCACGACGCACAAGATGGACTGGTTCTTCGAGGGCAGCGCCGACTACACGACCGCCCTGCTCACCTACCAGGAGGGGCGCATCAGTTTCGAGGAGTTCTACACCCACGTCTCGACCGACCGTGACGCCGCCTCCCGCCTGAGCGCACAGAGCAAGTGGACCTCCGAGTACGCCGAGTACACGAAGGGGCGGCGCGTGCTGGCCGCACTCGACGCCGAGATCCGGCAGGCGACGAACGGGAACAACACCCTCGAGGACGTGTTCTACCTGCTGAACGTCCGGGACGAGGAGGTCACGGTGGCCAACTTCCAGCAGGCCGTGGTCGACGTGAGTGGCGACGAGTCCCTGCGGGGGTGGGTCGAGCGCTACGTCACGACCGACGCGGTGCCCGACGTGCCGGAGAACCGCTCGCTGTTCGCCGAACCCGAGGGCCCGCTCGACTCGGACGGCGACGGCATCACCGACGCCGAGGAGAACCGCCTCGGCCTGAACCGCCTGAACCCCGACACCGACGGCGACGGCATCGACGACCAGCGCGAGCGCGAACTCGGGACCGACCCCGCGAAGAAGGACACCGACGGCGACGGCCTCGACGACGGCACCGAGATAGAGTTCGCGGGCACCGACCCGACCGAGGCGGACACCGACGGCGACGGTCTCGACGACGGCACGGAGCGCTACGACACGAACACCGACCCGACCGACCCCGACACCGACGGCGACGGGGTGCCCGACGGCGAGGACGCCGCGCCCACCGATGCGTCGATACAGACCGCGACGGCGACCGAGACGGCAGAGCCGGGCGACGGAGAGACGACGACCCCGACTCCAACCGCCCCGGCGACGACCGAGACCACCACCGCGACCGACGGTGGCTCCGAGAGCGCGATTCCGGGCTTCGGCGTGGCCGGGATGGTGGCGGCACTGGTACTGCTCGGCACCAGCACCCTGTTGGCTCGGCGCGAGTGAACCAGTCGCCGAAGCCCACGTCGTCCTGTCAACTCGCAACGTTACCACGCGGTGACCTGACTCCCCGGATGACAACGACCTGAATACGGCGAGGCGCCACTAGACACCTGCCCACGGAGGGAGTACTATGGCAACAAACACGCAAGTACGCATCGGGCACTGCTCACCGGACGCCCCGGCCGTCGACGTCATCGTCGACGGGGAGACGGTCGCCTCGGACGTCTCGTTCAAGAACGTCAGCGACTACATGGAGCTGCCCGCGGGCAGTCACGACGTCAAGATCTGCCCCGCCGGTAAGCCGGACCAGCCGGTCATCGAGAAGTCCCTGGAGCTGGAGGCCGACCACGAGTTCACGATACTCGCCATCGGCACGCTCGCCGACATCGACACCCTCGTCCTGAACGACAAGAACGAGGAGAAGGCGAACGCGGGCCGGGTCCGCTTCGTCCACGCGGCCCCCGACGCCCCCAGCGTCGACGTGGCTTTCGACGGCGCGAAACTGTTCACCGAGATGCCGTTCGGGAAGGCGGGCGCCTACGCCAGCGTCGACGCCGGCAGCTACGAACTCCAGGTCATGCCCGCCGGGAAGAAGAAGCCCGTCCTGTCGGTCCCCGACGTCACCGTCGAGGCCGGCAAGACCTACACCGCGTTCGCGGTCGGGCAGCTGAGCGACGACTCGCTCGACGCCATCATCACGCTGGACCACCAGCCGATGGTCGCGCCCTGACCTGGTTCGTTTTTTCTGTCGACGGCCACGAGGAGTTCCGCACTCGTTTTACCGCTTCGGCGTCCACCTTGGAACATGACCGACCCCGCGACACTCGACGTCACCATCGTCGACGGCTACGTCGACGAGCCGGCGCACTTCGGGGTGCCGCCCTACATCTCGACCTATCCCCGGTACACCGCCGGGGCGCTGGTCGACGCGGGGGTGCCAGCCGACCAGATCACGTACCTCACCATCGACGAACTGCGCGAGGACCGCATGCTGTGGGCCGAGGTCGAACAGGCCGACCTCATGTGCTACCTCGGCGGGATGACCGTCCCCGGGAAGTACGTCGGCGGCACGCCCGCGGAACCGGACGAGGTGAAAGAACTCGCCTGGACCGCACAGGGCACGACCCTGATGGGCGGCCCCGTGAAGTTCGGCGTCGGCGACGAGAACGCCGGCGCGACCGAGACCGAACGCGACGACCTCGACTACGACTTCGTGGCGAAGGGCGACGTGGAGGCCGCCGCCTACGACCTCGTGGAGAGTGGGCTGGAGGGCTTCAACAACCGGATGCGCGACAACGAGGAGATCGACCGCTGGGCCGCCGACGGCGCGTTCGTCATCGAACAGCACCCGAACCACCCGGAGTACCTCATCTGCGAGATGGAGACCTCGCGTGGCTGCCCGTACCGGTGCTCGTTCTGTACCGAACCGCTGTACGGGAATCCCTCCTTCCGCCAGCCCGACTCCGTCATCGGTGAGGTGGAGGAGCTGTACGACCGTGGTGCCCGGCACTTCCGGCTGGGCCGGCAGGCCGACATCCTCGCCTACGGCGGCGACGGCGAGAAGCCGAACCCGGACGCCCTGCGCGAGCTGTACGGCGGCATCCGCGAGGTCGCGCCCGACCTCGGGACGCTCCATCTCGACAACATGAACCCCATTACGGTCGTCGAGTGGCCCGAACTGTCGCGCGAGGGCATCCGCATCATCGCGAAGCACAACACCCCCGGCGACACGGCCGCCTTCGGCCTCGAATCCGCCGACCCGCAGGTGCAGGACGCGAACAACCTCAACGTGACCGCCGAGGAGGCGTTCCAGGCGGTGAAGATCGTCAACGAGGAGGGTGGCTGGCGGCCGGGTGACGAGCCCGGAACCGGCCCCTCGACCGGGCCCGACGCGCCGCGTCGGCTCCCGAAGCTCCTCCCGGGCATCAACCTGCTCCACGGGCTGAAGGCCGAGCGCGAGGAGACGTTCCAGCACAACCTCGACTTCCTCCACCGGGTGTACGACGCCGGCCTGATGCTCCGGCGTGTGAACATCCGGCAGGTGATGACGTTCGCCGGCACCGACATGAACAGCGAGGGCGCCCACATCGCCCACGACCACAAGCAGTTGTTCAAGTCCTACAAGCAGCAGGTGCGCGAGGAGATCGACAACCCGATGCTCCAGCGCCTCGCGCCGCCGGGGACCATCCTCGAGGACGTGCACCTGGAGTACCACGAGGACGGGACGACCTTCGGCCGCCAGCTGGGAACCTACCCGCTGCTCGTGGGGCTCCCCGGCGAGTACGACCTCGGCCAGACCGTCGACGTGGCCCTCGTCGACCACGGCTATCGCTCGGTGACGGGCGTGCCCTACCCCCTCGACCTCAACAGCGCCTCGATGAAGGAGCTGACCGCGATTCCGGGCATCGGCAAGGGGACCGCGGGCGACATCATCGTCGACCGCCCCTACGCCGACCCGACCGAGGTGACCGCCGAGGTCGACCTCACGAAGTACGCGACCGCCCGACGGCAGTCCGGCGCCGACTGAGGCCGGGGGCGTCCCGGCCCGTGTGCCGAAGTGACCTTTTCATCTCATGCATCAGCGGAAATTTGAAGACAACCCCACCTGTCTACTTCGATGGAGGCTACTCACTGTGGAGATATCTGATAAGCTACTGTGTCTGTTCAGCGCCGAGGTAGAGGGGGACGACGACTCCTTCACCGTCGAGGTACCGCGCCAGGAGATCGAGAACGGCTCCGTCGAGCCGGGTGCGACCTACCGCGTCGCACTCATCGCGCGAGAGGAGGCCGAGGAGGCCGAGACCACCGAGACGACGAGCGCCGCCCCGTCCGAGCCCCAGCCCCCGGTGGAAGCCGGCGAAACACGCTACGTCGAGATCGAGGACATCGGCAAGCAGGGCGACGGCATCGCCCGCGTCGAGCGCGGCTACGTCATCATCGTCCCCGGTGCCGAGGTCGGCGAGCGCGTCAAGGTGGAGATAACCGAAGTGAAGTCGAACTTCGCCGTCGGCGAGATCATCGAAGAGACCTTCTGAGTCGCTCCTCACTCGGCGTCCGTCCCGTCCGGTCGTTTCGCGCCTTCCGAGTCGTGGACGACGACCTCGCCAGATCGCGGACTCGCGGGTTCGTACTCGTCCCTGACGGCGATGGCTTCGTCCAGTTCTCGCACCGCCCGCTCCTTGAGCGCCGCGGCCAGCTCCTCGGCGTCCTCGCGTGAGATGTCCCGACCGAGGCCCTCGCACTCGTGGGCACGGACGACACCAGACTCGTCGACCGCCTCACCCATCGGCTGGCTCGTCCCCGCGAGGGCGACGCTGAAGGGGTAGGTCCGGCAGATGAGGGGCCGCGACCCGTGGACCGAACACGCGCCGACGCCGTCCTCGTCCTCGGTGTAGAAGGTGCAGTCCCCACACGAGTCGGTCTGGAGGGCCCACTCGAACGTCTCGCCCTCGAGGTCCCCCTCTGGGTTCTCGGTGAGGCCGTAGGGCATCGGGCGGGCCACGTCGCGCCAGTCGTACTCCGTGGTCGCCTGCAGGTCACGGACCTCGTCGGGGAACACCGTCGCGGTGTGGGGGTCGTCGGCCTCCGACGTGCAGCAGGCGCCACAGCGCGTGCACTCGAAGCCGATGTCCTCGATGGCGTCGGCGAGGCTGGCCACGTCGAGGTCCTTCGCGCGCTCGAGTTCGGCTTCGAGTGACTCCATGCGTGACTGGTGGTCGGGGACCAGCGGGAAAAAGCGGTTCGTTCGGGCGGCGGGGCAGGGCGAGACGGGGAACGGGGTGGGACGGTCGCGTGGTCAGTACGTCGAGGCCGCACCGCCGGGACCCGTCTGGTCGCGGCCGATGATGAAGTACAGCAGGATGCCGATGATGCCGCCGAAGAACACGACCAGTGCCCAGAGCAGCCCGCTGTGCGAGCTGTTCCGCTGGGCATCGTTGTACGTCCAGATGGGGAGGACGATGGCGAACAGGACGAACATCGCGAGGGCGAAGAGGACGAAGAGGGCTTCTCCTGCCATACCCGACGCTACCGGAGTGTTGCATAAATACTTTGTCGTGTCAGGAACCGATTACACCGGGCTGGCCCGCTCGCCGTCCCAGTCGATGCGACCGGCCCGCGACAGTTTCGACAGGTGACACTCGACCGTCGCGGCCGCGAGGTCCCGCACCCCGGAGAGGTCCTTGTCGTAGGCCGAATCGAGCACCTCGTCGAGCGTCTCGGCCCCGGCGACGACCGCACCGAGGACCTTCTGCTCGCGCCGGTTCCGGTGCCGGATGAGACGCTCGCACTGGCCGCGCGGGTCGGTCAGGACGGGCCCGTGGCCCGGACAGAGTTCGCCGGGCGCCATCGCCCAGAGCCGGCGCAGGCTGGTGAGGTAGGCGCGCAGGTCGGCCCCGTCGCCGCCCACGACGACGCTCCCCTCGGCGATGGCGAGGTCGCCACAGAGGATGGAATCCCCGGCGACGAACGAGACGTGGTCGCGGGCGTGCCCGGGCGTCTCCAGGACGCGAACGCCCACGTCGGGGATGACCGTCCCCTCGCGGAACGTCCGGTCCGGCTCGACGCCGGTGGCGGCGGTGAAGGCGTCCTCGTGTCCCTGGCGTGCCCAGACGGTCGCGCCCGTCTGGTCCGCATAGTGGGCGACCGCGTCGACGTGGTCCGAATGAGTGTGCGTCACCGCGATGTGGCGCACGTCGTGGGTCGAGACGACCTCGTCGAGGCGTTCGTTGGTCGTCGCGGGGTCGACGAGCAGGGCGGTGCGCTCGCCGACCACGTAGGCGTTGGTCCGGGCGGTCGGCGCACGAGTCTCCGTCGGGACGGCGATCCGCGTGACGGCTGGCACGACGTCGGTCATGCGACGACAGAGGAGGGTGGGAGGTAAAACGACAGGGGAAGGAGGCGCCCGCACTGCTGGCGGGGCGAGGACCGTGCCGGGGACGGGGAGCCACGGCTCGGGGGTGGAGCGTGTCGAAAGGACGGAATCGAGGGGTCGACCGGGTCCGTGGCTGGCGACCCTGCCGAGCGCCGTCGGCGTCGTCTAGATGTTGAGGTAGTAGACCTGCTTGCGCGCGTCCTGGAAACTGTAGCGCGAGCTGACGAGGCCCGCGTCCTCCAGGCGGTTGAGGGCGTAGCGGACCGTGCGGTCGGGGAGGAGGGACTCCTCGGCCAGCTGCCCCTGCGAGAGGGGCGAGTCGGACTCCAGGACCTTGGCGACGAGCTTCGCGCTCGGGGGAAGCTCGCGGAGGCGTTCGCGGTATTCGGCGTCGGAGAGGGTCTCCTCTGCGTTCTCGGCACGGTCGTCTGCGGTACTCATGCTCATGCCTCTGCGTCTCGCGAGGTCAGTGTTAAGGGTTGGCTATATGGGAGTTGGTATAGTAAAGATAATATTAAGTGATTATATGCCACGGTAAGAGTTCGCACGACGGTTTATCCACGCGGCGCGCGAACCACCGGACATGGAGCCGATTCCGGAGCAGTACCACGACCTGTTCGAGAAGCAGACGTTCGCGCACTTCGCGACGCTGATGCCCGACGGGACGCCGCAGGTGACCCCGGTCTGGGTCGACTACGACCCCGAGACGAACCACGTGCTCGTCAACACCGCCCGGGGCCGCCGGAAGGAGCGCAACGTCCGCGAGAACCCGAAGGTCGGCATCGAGATGACCGACCCGGACGACCCGTACCGGTTCCTCTCGGTGCGGGGCGAGGTCGTGGCGGTCACCGAGGACGGCGCGGTCGAGCACATCGACGAGCTGGCCCAGCGCTACATGGGGCAAGACACGTACCCGAACCACGGCGAGGAGTCCGGGCCGCGGGTCATCATTCGGATTCGACCGGCTCGGGTGACTGGTAACTAGGGTCGCGGTACTGGCCCATCAGGCAGTTGCAGTCGGGACAGTGGACCAGCGTCAGACCCCGTCGTTCGTGTCGGATGAGGTCTTCCGTCTCGACCTCGGCGGTGCAGTGCTTGCAGGTCGGCATATGATGACATATGGTACCACACTACAACAAGCTTCCCGTACCGTGGCGAGACCGCCACACGACGAGGCGAGTCCAATACCGTTTTATCCCACCGGGTGAGTAGCAACGCACAGTGTGAAGGGGCAGGAATGGTACCAGACCGACGAGGTGGCCGAGGAGTACGAAGAGAAGCGGTTCTCCCGTGGCGGTCGCCTCATCGATCGGCGCGAGAAGGAGGCCGTACTGAACGCCATCGGCCCCGTCGACGACAAGGACATCCTCGAGATAGCCTGCGGTACGGGTCGATTCACGGTCATGCTCGCCGAGCGTGGTGCCGACATCGTCGGTCTCGACATCTCCGCGGCGATGCTCCAGCAGGGGCGCCGGAAGGCACGCGCCGCCGGGGTCGCCGACCACCTGGAGTTCATGCGTGGTGACGCCGCTCGCCTGCCGTTCCCGGACGACCACTTCGACACGGTGATGGCGATGCGTTTCTTCCATCTGGCCGACACCCCTGCCTCGTTCCTCTCCGAGATGTGCCGCGTCTCGAAGGAACAGGTGTTCTTCGACACCTTCAACCGGTTCTCGACGCGGAGCATCTACAACTGGGCGCTCCCGATGGGGTCGCGACTCTACTCGCGTTCGGAGGTCGAGTCGCTGCTCTCGAAGTCCGGACTCCAGCTCGCCGGCGAGTCCCACGACTTCGTGCTCCCGTACGGGTTCTACCGGCAGATCCCCGGCAACCTCGCGAGCACGTTCCGGGGCCTCGACAAGGAGATCCTCGACGCGCCGGGGCTCGAACGCCTCGCCTCGGTTTCCTACTGGAACGCGCGCGTCGAATGAAACAGGTTCGGTTCGATTGACACACTGGTTTTTAAGTATCGGAACCGCAAGCAACGATTATGCAACTCTCGGTGGTCGTCCCGACACTGAACGGCCGAGAGGAACTCCACGCCTCGCTGGACGCGCTCGGTGAGCACGTCCCAGACGCCGAGGTCGTGGTGGTCAACGGGCCGTCGGCCGACGGGACGACCGGGATGGTCCGCGAGCGCGACGACGTCGACGTGCTCGTCGAGATCAGCGAGCGGAACATCAACGTCGCCCGGAACGCCGGCATCGAGGTGGCGACGGGCGACGTGGTCGCGCTCGTCAGCTACGACCTCGCGGTCGAGCCGTCCTGGTACGAGGGGCTGGTGAGCGCCCTCGACGACGGGGCTGCCGTCGTGACGGGGCCGACACACCGGACCGTCAAGGCCGGGATGACCACCGAGGAGAAGGAGTCTGTTTCTCTCGCGGGCCGTGAGGTGACGTACTTCAACGGCGACAACGTCGCGTTCGAACGACAGGTACTGGAGGACATGGACGGGTTCGACGAGTACCTCCAGACCGGCGGGGCCCGCGACGGCGCCCACCGGCTGGCCCACCTCCGGCACGACGTGACGTGGGAGTCGTCGATGTCCGTCCGCGGCGAGTTCGAGACCGACGGCGGCCACACCGTCCACGACTGGGAGTGGAAGTACCGGGCGCTGTCGTACCGGCTGGTGAAGAACTACGGCGTCCGTCCGACGGTCGCCGCGCGTGCGGTGAAACACGCGCTGCTGGACGGGGCGCGCTCCCTGAAGGGCGTCGTCACCGGCCACGAGCGCCCCTCGTCGTGGCTCGGTGGCGGGCGCTCGGTGGTCAAGGGGATGCTCCTCGGGTGGAAGGACGGCCTCGCCGCCCGGAAGAACGACCGGACGCTCCGGCGGAACCCGAACGGCATCTCGACCCGGCAGGACCGGGCGGTGTGTCGCTACCAGGTCGCCGGCGAGTGAATCAGGTCAGGCTTCTGCCGCGGGTCGCAGTGCCTCGATGACCCGGCAGGCGTTCTTCGCGAAGGCCCGGCGCATCGTATCCTCCGAGACGTCGAGCGTCAGCAGTTCCATCACGCCCACGTTCGGGTGCGTCCAGGGCGCGCCGCTCCCGAAGAGCACCCTGTCCGGGTGCTCCAGCATGGCGCGTTCGAGCTGGTCGCGGAACCGGACGAAGGAGGTGTCGACGTAGGTGTCGTCGTAGTGGTCGAGCAGGTCGATGGTCCGGTCCATCATGTCGCGGTCGAGCGGGTAGCCGCCGAGGTGGGCCACGACGACCGGGAAGCCCCGGCCCAGGAGCGTCTCGGCGACTGCCTCGGGGGCGAACCCCTGCCCGGCCCGGACCAGCACCGGCAGCCCGACCGACGCGAGTTCGTCCAGGACCTGCTCGTCCGGCAACCCGTCGTTGGGCGCGTCGAGGACGAACCCGTGGAACCGGTCGTCGTAGGCGTACTGTTCCACGTCGGCAGGCGAGGTGTGCCACGGCTGCCGGGATGTCGTGAGGTTCCGCAGTCGGGCGGTCGCACCCGCGCCGGGGTCGCGCTGGCCGTTGATACGGGCGAACGCGACGAACGGGCGGTCGACGCTCAGCCGGGCGACGGTGTTGTTCCGGGTGAGGTAGTCACCCTCCTCGGGACCGGGCTCGGGGAAGACGACGGACCGGACGACCCCTGCCTGTTGCATCTCGCGTTCGAGTTTCTCGGGCGAGATGGCGCGGCCGCGTGTCGAGGCGAACTCGTCGCTGGTGAGTTGGGCGTGGACGTCTACGACGCGGAACCGGTGTTCCAACTCCAGCATCTCGCGTGATACATTCGGGCGCTGCTATTTCTTGGTACCGGCTAGGGAACCCGCGGGAGAAACCCTCTCTTGAATTACTTCTTGCACACGCAAGCTTGCTAAACGCAAGCAAGCGATTCTGTAGCCAAGAAATCTATATATAGTCTCGCAAACAATATGGAAGCGAGGTTTCCCATCATGCCCCAACAATCTTTCGCACAGCGTAGCATGGGCGGTCAGCCGATGTTCATCCTCGCAGAGGACACCCGACGAACCCACGGCCGCGACGCCCAGTCGTCGAACATCATGGCCGGCAAGGCCGTCGCCGAGGCCGTCCGCACCACACTCGGCCCCCGCGGCATGGACAAGATGCTCGTCGACACCTCGGGCACGGTCGTCATCACGAACGACGGCGCGACCATCCTGAAGGAGATGGACATCGAGCACCCCGCGGCCCAGATGATCGTCGAGGTCGCCCAGTCCCAGGAGGACGAGGTCGGTGACGGCACCACCACCGCGGCCGTCCTCGCGGGCCAGCTCCTCGCGCAGGCCGAGGACCTGCTCGAGAGCGACGTCCACCCGACGACCATCGTCGAGGGCTACCGCGAGGCCTCGCGCATCGCCCTCGAGACCATCGACGAGATGGTCCTCGACGTCGAGATGGACGACGAGACGCTCCACCAGGTCGCCGAGTCCAGCATGACCGGCAAGGGCACCGGCGGCCTCACCGCCGACCAGCTCGCCGAGACCGTCGTCGAGGCCATCCGCCACGTCCAAGAGGGCACCGACGTCGAGCGCGACGACGTGCGCATCCACACGAAGGTCGGCGCGTCCTCGAACGCGACCGAACTCGTCGAGGGTATCATCATCGACGAGGAGCCCGTCCACGACTCGATGCCCCGCACCGTCGAGGACGCCAACATCCTCGTCCTCGACATGGACCTCGAGGTCAGAAAGACCGACGTCGACGCGGAGTACCGCATCGACTCCATCGACCAGCTCGAGGCCGTCATGGAGGCCGAGGAGACCGAACTCCGCGGCTACGCGAAGACCATCGCCGACTCGAAGGTCGACGTCGTCTTCACCACCGACGACATCGACAGGCGCGTCGCCTCCTACCTCTCGAACGAGGGTATCCTCGCCTTCGAGAAGCTCTCCAGCACGGACGCCCGGGCCATCGCTCGCGCGACCGGCGCGAAGCGCCTCGGCTCGCTCGAGGACCTCGACGGCGAGGACTTCGGCCACGCCGACGAGATCCGCGTCGAGCGCTTCGGCGAGGACGAGCTCACCTTCATCGAGGGCGGCGCGGCCGCGAAGTCCGTGACCATGTTCGTCCGCGGCGGCACCGAGCACGTCGTCGACGAACTCGAGCGCGCCCTCACGGACGCGCTCGACGTGGTCGCCGTCGCGGCCGAGTCCGAAGAGGTCGTCCCCGGCGCGGGTGCGACCGAGATCGCCATCTCCGACGCGGTCCGCCAGGGTGCGGCCGGCATCGAGGGCCGCAAGCAACTCGCCGTCGAGGCGTTCGCCGACGCGGTCGACACGCTCCCGCGCACCCTCGCGGAGAACACCGGCATGGACTCCATCGACGCGCTCGTCTCGCTGCGCGCCGCCTACGAGGGCGGTGACGTGATGGGCGTCATCAGCGAGGGCGAGTCGGGCCGCATCGACGACCCGCTCAAGTACGGCGTCATCGACCCCGCCGACGTGAAGCGCGAAGCCGTCGAGTCCGCGACCGAGGCCGCGACGATGATCATCCGCATCGACGACATCATCGCCGCGAAGTAACGCCGCGGCGCGGTCGAACCAGCATCCTCGATTCTTCTCCGTCGTCGCACACAGAGCGACCGCGCTGGGTCGGTGACTCGCCGAATCCGGTCGTGACGGGGCGAAAGTCCCGATTTCCGGTACTTCCGCCGTCGCCAACCATCTTTGGCAAGACATGCTTTCGGCTCGGCGACCGACCACGACGTGTTCACAGATGTCTGAACGACTCGGTCTCACGGAAGCGATATCCATCGCCCTCGGTGGGATGATCGGCGGGGGCATCTACGCCGTGCTGGGTGTGGTCGCCGGCATCACGAAGGCTGCGACGTGGTTCGCCTTCGTGCTCGCCGGCGTGGTCGCCGCCTGCGCGGGCTACTCCTACGTCACGTTGAACACCATGAGCGACAACCAGGGCGGGTCGGTGTCGTTCGTCCAGTCCTTCGTCGGGAACTCGACGCTGGCCGGGATGGTCGGCTGGACGCTGTTGTTCGGGTACATCGGCTCCATGGCGATGTACGCCTTCGCGTTCGCCGAGTTCACCATGTGGTTCGACGCGGTCCCGACGTCGTTCGCCAGCCTCCCACTCCGGCCGGTGCTCTCGGTCGTCGCGGTCGCTGCCTTCGTCGGGCTGAACCTGCTCGGCGCGCAGGCGACCGGCTCGGCCGAGAACGTCCTCGTCGCCGGGAAGGTCGGCATCCTCGTCGTCTTCGGGGTGCTCGGGCTGGTGTACGCGACGATGCTCGAACCGATGGCGGTCTCGATGGGCACGAGCAAGCTCGCCTCCTTCAGCCCCGTGATGGCGGCGGCGGTCTCCTTCGTCGCCTTCCAGGGCTGGCAACTGCTGTTCTACGACCAGGACAGCATCTCCGACCCGGTGGAGACCATCCGGAAGGCGGTGTACGTCTCCATCCCCGTGTCGGTGCTCATCTACATCCTCGTGGCCGTCGTGACGGTGAACCTCGTCCCGCAGGCCATCACCAAGCATCCCCACACCGCGCTGGTGAGGGCCGGGCAGCAGATGGTCTCGCCGTGGGGTGTCGGCGCGGCCGCGGCCGTCGTCATCTCGTTCTCGGCCATCCTCTCGACCGGGAGCGCCATCAACGCGACGCTGTTCTCGACCGCCCACTTCGCGGAGGGCATGGTCAGTGACGGCCTGCTCCCGGACCGCATCACCAGCGAGGACCACGACGAGGGCGTCCCGCCGCGGACCGTCCTCGTCATCGGGGTGGTGACCGCCGCGTTCACCGCCTACGGGAGCCTGAACGCCATCACCTCGTTCGCCTCGCTCGCGTTCATCGTCGTCTTCGGGTCGATGAGCCTGCTCGCGTTCCGCCAGCGCGACCAGGAGGCGGTGACGGGCGCCATCCCCGCGGTCGGCGCCGTCGGCGCGTTCGGCTTCTTCCCGCTGATGCTGTACCACCTCTACACGAAGGAACCGGGGACGTTCTACATGGTCGTCGCCATCGCCGCCGCGGTCATCGCGCTCGAGTTGCTGTACTTCGAGCGCGAGACCATCGAGGAGGAGGTCGAAGCCTTCGAGTCCGAGGTCGCGAGCGCCGCGGACGGCGTCTTCGGGAACTCGGACGATTGAGACCGGGGGCTACCCCCAGAACCGGCGGACGACGGTGACACCCCCCAGCGTCCCGCCGCTCCCGATGGCGGCGACGCCGAGGGAGAGCCAGACCAGACTCCGCGTACACCAGTTGCAGCCGTCGTAGTACTCGACGGTGTGGTCCTGCGTGTCGATGCCTGTGAGTCGGTAGTCCGTGGGGCCGGTCGTCTCGCCGGGGCACGCACGCTCGGTGCAGGCACCCGGGCTTGCGACGACGAGGAAGGTACCGAGGAGGACGAACAGTATGGCGAGGGCCAGGCGGGTCACGAGTGGGGTTACAGATGTCTGCGATAAAAGCGCCCGGCTAGCTGAAACCGACGGTTGTGTGATATCGGTGCCAGTCAGGGATTCGGCAGCGACCAGTCGTACCGCATCGCCGCCAGCCGCAACCCGAGCGCGAGGCCGACGCTCAGGGCCGTCGCCCACACCTGCGGACCGCCGGCCTCGCGAACGACCCAGAAGACGGCGCCACCGGCCAGCGCGCAGGTCGCGTAGAAGTCCTCGTGGAGGATGCTCGGAACCTCCTGAGCCAGCAGGTCGCGAATCGCCCCGCCGCCGGTCCCCGTCAGGGTCGCCGTGATGACGACGCCGAAGGGCGAGAGGCCGGCCTGGTAGCCGACGATGGCACCGGTCCCGGCGAAGGCCGCGAGGCCGATAGCGTCCGGAATCGTGAGCAGGGGCGAGTCCGCGATGTCGCCGGCTTCGAGGTGCGCGAGGACGATAGCGACGCCCACGCCGGCCAGCGCGAGCGTCATGTCGAGTTCCGAGAGGAGCGCGCCGGGGACCTTGCCGACGAGCAGGTCGCGGGTGATACCCCCGCCGAGGGCCGTGACGACTCCCAGCACCGACACCCCGAGGTAGTCGAGGTCCTTCTCGACGCCCTTCGAGGCGCCGGCGGCCCCGAAGGCGACGGTACCGAGGGCGTTCATCGCGGCGAACGGCGTCAGCATCTCAACAGCGCTCCAGTACGACTGTATCTCCCGGTGCCAGTCCGAACGCCTCGTCGCCGCGGCCCTGGTTCACGTCGCACTCGACGTTGCCGTGGCTACCGACGGTGACGAGGCGGTCGCCCTCGGAGACCGCGGCGAAGGTGTCGCCGACGGGTGTCCGGGTCCCGTCCACCGTGACTGCGCTCGCGCCCGCGAGGAAGTCGCCGGGGACGTTCGTGATAGCGTTCCCGAAGTCGTCGACGACGAGCACCTCGCCCTCGGCGCGCTCGCCCTCGATGGTGGCTTCGGGAAGCGTGCAGTCGACGAGACTGCCGGGGTCGGTCGAGGTGAGCCGGGCGAGCGAGTCGGCGTCCGCCACGCCGGCGTCGTGGACCGCGGCGGCCGCCGGCGCGAACACGTCCCGGCCGTGGAAGGTGCTGCTCGCGGCGTCCTCGTCGTCGACGACGAAGGCGGCCACGTCCGCGGCGGTGTCGAGTGGGTCGCCGGGCGCGAGTCCAGCAAGCTCGCGGGCGACCGGGAGGACCACGCCGTTGTCGGGCGCGACGAGGGCGTGCTCGCCGACCCGGAGGACGATGGCGTCGCGGTCGGTGCCGACGCCGGGGTCGACGACGACGCAGTGGACCGCCGGTGGGAAGTACGGCAGGACCTCGCGGAGCCAGAAGGCGGCGGCACGCACGTCGTGTCGGGGGAAATCGTGGGCCACGTCCTCGATGCGGGCGTCGGACTCGGCACAGATGACGCCGCGCATCGCGGACGGGTAGGGCGACCCGAAGTCCGAGGCGAGCGTTATCATTCCCCGCCGTTCGTGTCGGTCTCGGCCACCTGCTGGATGCGCTCGATACCGTCTATCTCCTCGATGATCTCGACGGCCGGGTCCGGGATGAGGCTCTCCCAGTCCTCGCCCTGTATCATCCGCTCCCTGACCTCGGTGCCCTCCAGGACGTCCCGGTTGAACATGGGCGACTGGCGCACCTCGATGCCGGCCTCCTCGAACAGCCGGATGACGAGCGGGTTGTTCGAGTACGCCACGTCGAACGACGGCGACATCGACTGGACGTGGCTCACCCACACCGAGTTCCGTTCGAGGTCCTCGATGGGGACCGCGTACGTCGTCAGGTCGAACTCCTGGAGCGACTTCGTCAGCATCATGATCCGCTCGCCGGCCGTGAACGGGTCGTGGGTGCTGTGCGAGTCGCCCGCGCTCCCGATGCCCAGCACGAGTTCGTCGACCTCCGCGGCGATGGTCTCGACCATGCTGTGGTGGCCGTTGTGGTACGGCTGGAACCGGCCGATGTAGAATCCGCGAGTCATACTACATGGGTCGACCGTTCCATTTATAAGGGTGGCGGCATCCGGCGGGTGCCGTTCGTGGGGTGTAGGAGGCTTCTATCCATCGAATCCGGTCGTGTGTCGACGGGGCGAGAGGGGAGAAAGTATATCAGTGCCTGAGCCTTCGATTCAGGTAGCAACCCGATTCTATGAGCAACGACAGTGACACCAACGACGGAATCCCGGAGACGGTCGAGGAGACCGAGACTGACGGGGATTCCGAGTCAGGCGAGACGGGGATGCCGGGCGTCCCGAAGGACAAGCACCCGGACCCCGTCGTGCCCGACGATTCCCCCTCAGAG